>JAFGKF010000336.1 GCA_016928695.1 Candidatus Sumerlaeota bacterium
CACGCCGACCCCCGGCTTTGGCGCGCCCCCGTCTGTCACCGGGGCGACCGGGGGAACCGCGATCTCGGTGGGTCAGACGGTGCAGGGGACTCTCGCCCAGGGCGATCAGCTGCTCGATGACGGCTCCTTCATGGATGTCTACAACCTTCAGCTGATGCAGGGCCAGAGCGTGTCGATTCGCCTGAATTCACCGGATTTCGACACTTTCCTGATCGTCGAGCCCCCCCAGGGGGAGCCGTTGGTCAACGACGACTTCGGCGGCACCCTGAACTCGGGACTCGATTTCGCCGCCCCTGCGGCTGGCCAGTACCGAGTCATCGTCAACGCTTACTCGCCCGGGGACAGCGGAAATTACTCGCTGTCGATCAACTGAAGATCGCCCTGGCGATCCGAGAGCTGTGGGCCGGAACCCCGCCTGGGGTTCCGGCTCCCCTTTCTGGCCCCTCCCCCAGTGAATCGATGCTGGAGAGAGGCCACATTTCTCTGGCCAGTCCATGAGGCCGTGTCATAGACTTTGATACGGCAATCGTTTTTGCCTTCAGCGAGGGTAAATCGTTGCCGATGCGACAGAGTGAGGGGCAGTCGCACCGGTGGGTCAAGGGGAGTGTCCCCGGGCCTGCAGTGAAACACGTTTGAGGTGAAACGCATGGATCTCAGATTCTCCACACTGTCGGCACTGATCATCGCCCTGACTCTGATGGTCTTCGCGGTGGGGGCGAGTCCTGTTCTGGTGGAAGCGGACTTCGACGGAGCGGAGTATTCCCTCGGCAGCCTCGATGGTCAGAACGGCTGGACCGTCCTGCAGGGCACCGCGACCATCGTCGACGACGGCGCGGCGCACAGTGGCGCGCGCTCGGTGAGCCTCGCCCAGAACACCGTTGTGGATCGCTCGATCTCGGCACCGGGACAGGCCATTGTCTGGACGCGCACCCACTTCCGCGGTGCCGGCACCGACGTCGCGCCGAACTATCCCTCCGGAGAGGCGGCCAGCGCCATCGTCCATTTCTCCTCCACCGACGGGATCCAGCTCGCCGATGGAGATGGCGCGGGGGGCTACAGCGCCTGGGTCAACACCGGTGTCTCCATCGACGACGATGGCACCTGGTATGAGATCCTGATCCGCCAAGATTACACCAACCAGCTGTGGGACTGCTACATCGATGGGACGCTCGAGGGGCAGGACCTGGGATTCCGTGACAACTCGGTGACCCAGCTCAACGGCTTCCGCCAGTACGCGGGCGTGGCGAGCTCGATGGACACCTTCCTGACCCGCTACCGCAGCCCGGGCGACCTCGACGGCGACGGCGACTCCGATGCCTCGGACGTCGTGCTCAACGTCAACGCGGAGAACTCTCCCCCGACCGATCCGATCGCCTTCAGCGACGCGGACTTCGATGACGACGGCGTGATCGAGCCTGAGGATGTCACCGCGACGGTCAACCTGATCCTCAGCAACTGAGGGATCAGACCACACAGACTCTGCGGCGCCCCGGGGCCACGGCCTCGGGGCGCCTCGGCATTCAAGTCAGCGCTCTCGCTCCCCGCAGATCGGCGCAGCGCTCCAGGAACGCCTCCCCCACACCGTCTGGCACACAGCGGTTCTCGATGGCGAAGTGGTCGCCCTCGAGCCGGACTCCGTGGCAGTCGGTTCCCCCCGTGACCACGAGATCGAAGTGCTCGGCGATCGCGGTGAAGCGTGCGATCTCCTCCTCACTGTGGCGGCTGTGATAGACCTCGATGCCGCCCAGTCCCATGTCGACCAGGGGGCGGATCGTCTCGACCGTTCCGCCCTCAGGCATGTTGAAGTAGCGCGGGTGGGCGAGGACCGCGATGCCCCCCGCGGAGCGGATCGCCCCGATGGCCTGGGCGGGCTCCACACCGACGAGCGGGAGATAGCAGTCCCCCTCCTGGCCCAGGTGGCGGGCGAAAGCCTCCTCGAAGGTGCCCACGAATCCCTGCTCGACCATGAGACGCGCCAGGTGAGGCCGATCGGGAAAATCCGAGTGCGCGACGGGCCCGAGGACCTCCTCCAGTGAGGTCTCGAAGCGGTGGCGCTCTCGCAGGCGCTCGATCATCGCCGCCAGGCGCTCGCGCAGACGCCCCCGCGTCTCTCGGCAGATGGCCTCGAGTGAGGTGTCGCCCCTCTCGAAGAGGTAGCCGAGGATGTGGATCTCCTCACCCCGCGCACCGACAGTCATCTCCACGCCGGGGACGAATTTGATCCCGAGGCGCTTCGCCTCCCGCTCCGCGTCGGCGAGACCACCCATCGTGTCATGATCGGTCAGGGCCATGAGCTCGACCCCCATCGCCTTGGCGTGGCGCACAGTCTCGTCGGGTGAGAGCAGTCCGTCACTGACCCAGCTGTGGAGGTGGAGATCGGTTCTCATCGGCTTGGCGTCGGCCGGCGCGTGGCCGGGTCGCCTCAGGGCACGATGTCTTCGTCGACTTCGCTGCGCGAGGTCTGGATCGTGCTGAGCAACTCTGAAGCCTCGGTGTTTTCGGGCTGAGCCGCGAGGATTTTTTCGAGGACCGCGATGCAGCTCTCGGGATCGTCGTCCCCCTCGTAGAGCTCGCAGGCGACCATCCAGGCCGCCACGGCCTCCTCGGTGCGGCCCGCCCCGATCAGGGCGTCGCCCAGATGCTCATGGAAGAGGCCGTCGCGGAGGTTGTCGACCTCGGCGCGGCGAATCGCCTCCTCGAGCCAGTGGACCGCCTCGTCCCAGTTGCCCAGGCGGTAGTGGGCCCAGCCGAGGGAGTCGACGATGAAGCCGTTGTTGATCTGCTCTGACTCGAGATCACTGAGCTCCACGGCCCGCTCGACGAGCTCGAGTGCCTCCTCCAGGTTGATGTTCTCCTCGGTGAACATGTAGCCCAGGTGGTTCAGCGCGTAGAAGTTCTCGGGGTTGAGGGCGATGGCCTGGCGCAGCGCCCGCTCCGCCTCCGCCGTTCGACCCGCGGAGTCATAAACACCGCCGAGGAAGTAGAAGAGCATGTCGTCGTCGGGGTTGCGGCCGAGGGCATCCTCGAGAATCGTCACCGCGGTGTCGTAGAGCTCGAGGTCACGGCAGAGCTCCGAGAGCCCGATCGCCATGTCCCGGTCCTCCGGGTTGACCTGCCACGCGGCCAGAAACGACTCGCGCGCCCTCTCGGGATGGCCGTTGGTGGCGTAGAACTGCCCGAGCAGCGAGTGGGTGCGCACATCGGGCTCCTCGCCCGCCGCGGCCAGGAGGGTCGCCTCGACCTCGTCGAAGTGCTCGGGGATGGCCTCCTCGAACATCGAGATGAAGAGATAGAAGTTGTAGGGGTCGCCCATCGGCTGATCGAAGTACAGGCCATAGGAGCGCACGGTCGCCAGCGCCAGGGCGAGGCCGGTGTCCGACCAGCTCTCCGAGCGCAGCGCGCCGAGGATGTGGAGGATGTGGGGGACCACTTCCGGGGTGGTCATCGTCTCGTCCCAGAGCGCGTCGGCCGCCTCGTGCTCGCCCATGCTCTGGAGCAGGACACCCTTCCACAGACGCAGCTCCACGCTGTCAGGGGTCTCGGCCAGGGCCTCATCGAGACGCTCGCGGGCGAGCTCCTGGTCGCCGTTGAAGAGGTGCAGGCGGGCGATCCGCGTGCGACTGCGGTCGTTGTCGGCGACCTCCCAGGCGCGGTCGAGGGCCGCGCGGGCGAGCTCAGGCTGATCGAAATCGTAGTGAAACTGCCCCAGAGCGCGGAACGCCGCGTCCGAGCCGTTGGCCTCGGCGGCGCGCGTCAGCGTGTCGGTGACCCGCTCCATGTTCTCATCGTTGACCGCCGAGCGGAAGCCGTGCAGCCAGAAGTACAGCGGCATGGACTGGCCCTCGACCTCGACAAGGAGACCGTGCTGCTCGATGGCCTCGAGGGTCGCCTCCAGGCCCCGCTCGGACTCCCCACTCTGCGCGAGGAGATTGAGCAGATCGATGCGCAGAGGCACGGAGTCCGAGGCCAGGCGGACCGCCTCCTGCTCGAGCTCGATCGCCTGCTCCCACTGCCCCTCACGCCCGTAGGCCGCCCCCAGGGAGTTGAAGATGCTGGCGCGGTGATTGACCCCCGCCGTCTGCTCGGCGATCTCGCGGGCCTCGTCCAGGCGCCCGAGCGACTGCAGCGTGCGAATCAGGTTGTCGATCATCTCCGGCGAGTCGGGGGCCAGGGCCACCGCGCGGCGCAGGTGAGGAACCGCCTCCTCGCCCCGCCCCACGCCGACCATCATCTGCCCGAGCAGGAGAGCCACTCGGGCGTCATCGGGGAGATTCTCGCTCAGTGTCCTGAGGCAGTCGATGGCGCGATCCTCCTGGCCGGCATTGAGAAGTCGGCTGACATGGACGAGGGCGAGCTCGATGCTGTCGGGGTGATCCGCGATCAGATCCTCCCACCAGTCGAACAGCGCCTCCTCGTCCTCGGTCCCGAGTGCCAGCTGGACGTGGCGCGTCAGCTCGCGGTTGGAGGGATCGAGAAGAAGTCCGCGCTCATAGGCCTCCAGCGCCTCCTCAGTGTGACCCGCCGTCCGGTGGATGTTTCCCAGATCGATGTAGAGAGAGAGGATCTCCGGCCGCACTCGGATGATCTCCTCGTAGCAGTCGACCGCCTCATCGATCTCGCCCGCGCGCTCGGCCGCCTCCGCCAGGAGCTGCAGCGCATAGAGGTTGTTCGGCTGCAGGCGCCGCACCTCGCGCAGGGCCTCCAGGGCGCCCGCGCTGTCGGGGATCTGCATCAGAATCATCCCCAGCGCCAGGTGGTTCTGCGTGTTCAGGGGCTGGAGCTCGCAGGCGCGGCGCAGGGCATCGGCCGCCTCGGACAGATTCCCACTCTCCGCGAGCAGGTCGCCGAGCGCTCGCTGCACCTCCGCCTTGTCCGGGTGCGACTCCGCAAGACCCCGCAGGATCTCCAGCGCCTCCTCAGTGAACTCCGGAGACGCCCCGGGGATCCGCGCCCGGGAGCGAAGCGTCTCGACCAGAGCCAGGGGCACCGTCGTGGACTCGGGGAGTGTCTCGACGGACTCCCGCAGAATCGTCTCAGCCTCACCCCAGCGGCCGCTCTGGGAGAGATGCAGTGCCTGCAGAAAGGCGGTGCGGCTCACCTGCCGCTCACGCCAAGAGGTGGGCAGAGCCTCCTGGTCCAGATCGAGGAAGATGTCCTCGGTGTCGAACAGCTGATTGTGGACCCGCTGCTCGTTCTCGAGCAGGGTGTCGAGGTACTCTTCCACCTCGGGATCGGCATTGACCCGCTGGGAAGTCTCCTGGGCAGAGGCGGTCGGCGCCATGGCGCCGAGGGCGGCCAGGAGGGAAAGGGAACGAATCAGATGGTTCCTCACAGTGCGATCTCCAGCAAAAGGGCTGTCTTGTCCTCCAGGGGGAGGGCATCGGGATCTCCCGCGGTGGAGTCTCCTGTCATTCAGGATCGCTCGAGTTGACAGTCAGTTTGCTCCATTTGTTCGCCCATTTTGACACAGGGCCAAGGGCGCGGCAACAGCGAATCTGCAAAGAGTGTGCCCCCGGGGGACGTGATCTCAGGTCCCCATCGCCTCAGCCACCACGTCCGTGATCCATGAGGAGGGAGGCTCATCCGCGCCCGCAGAGGCGCCCACCGCCCACAGGATGAAGTACTCCTGGTTGCCCGCGGGGCCACGGAGAGGTGAGGGACAGGCGCCTCTCCAGCGCCACCCGAGATCCTCCGCTGTGGTCTGAATCCGGGTCAATATGTCGCGGTGAACAGCCGGATCCCGCACCACTCCCCGCCTCACCTGCGAGGGCCCCGCCTCGAACTGCGGTTTGACCAGCGCCAGCGCTCTGGCATCGGGTGCCAGGATCTTGGCGACAGCGGGAAGAATCAGGCCCAGCGAGATGAAGGCCACGTCGATGGTCACGAGCTCGATCGGCTCGGGCAGAGAATCGGAGGTGAGATGCCGGGCATTGACCTGCTCATGGTTGATGACACGCGGGTCCTCCCGGAGCCGCGCGTGGAGCTGGTGTTTTCCGACGTCCACGCCGTGGACCCTCGCTGCCCCTCGCTGCAGAAGGCAGTCGGTGAAACCCCCCGTCGAGGCTCCGATGTCCGCGCAGACGAGTCCGCAGGGGTCGACGTGCAGAGCATCGAGTGCCCCCACGAGCTTCAGCCCGCCGCGCGAGACGAACGGACAGGGGTCCTCGCGCACCTCCAGGGGGCTGTCGGCGGGCACCTGCACGCCCGGTTTGTCGAGTCTCCTCCCCTCGCACCAGACGGATCCCGCCATGATCAGTCGCTTCGCGCGCTCGCGCGACTCAGCCCATCCCTGCTCGACGAGGAGGGCATCGAGGCGGACTCTGGGCTGAGTGGCCATCAGGTGGAAAGTCTCCGGCCGAGGCGGTGGGCTTCGGCGCAGGTCGATCCTGATCGGGGTTTACAAATGATGGCAAACATCGGAGACATGGGATCAGTCCGAGCAGACGAGGTCAATCCTCGGCCTCTCTCCGGCGCTGCGCGAGACATTTTTGGGAGGTCACTCAGTGGATCGCTTTTACATCACCGGCGGGCATCCCCTCCGGGGAACCGTTCCGATCTCCGGGGCGAAAAACGCCACCCTGCCGCTGATGGCGGCGGCGCTGCTCTGCGATGGCCCCTCCGTTCTCACCAACGCCCCCGACCTGCGCGACGTCGACACCATGGCCCAGGTGCTCGCCGCCGTCGGAGCCTCCGTGACGGTCGACCAGGGTCAGGTGATCGTGGACCCCGCGGGATTCGACCACCCCGAGGCCCCCTACGACATGGTGCGCAAGATGCGCGCCTCGATCTACGTCCTCGGCCCCATGCTGGCGCGGCTCGGGTGCGCCAAGGTCTCGATGCCCGGAGGCTGCGCGATCGGCGCCCGCCCGATTGATCTCCATCTGCGCGGATTCGAGGCGCTGGGCGCCGAGATCGCGATCGAGCACGGCGACATCCTCGCCAAGGTCCCCCGGCTGCGGGGGAGCGATTTCTCGCTCAGCGGTCCGTCCGGATCGTCGATCGGTGCCACAGCCAATGTGCTGATGGCCGCCGTGCTCGCCGAGGGCCAGACCATCATCCGGGGCGCGGCGCTCGAGCCCGAGATCGTCGACCTGATCGATTTCCTCACGCAGGCGGGAGCGCAGATCGAGGGCGCAGGCACCTCGACTCTCACCATTGAGGGGGTCGACTCGCTCAGCGGGCACGAGCACCGAGTGATCCCCGATCGCATCGAGGCGGGCACCTTCCTCGCCGCGGGGGCCCTGACGAAGGGCGATGTGACTCTCGAGGGCGTCGAGCCCGATCACATGGGGCGCACGATCGAGCTCCTCGAGGAGGTGGGGGCCGACATCGAGCAGGGCGAGGGCACCCTCCGCGTCACCCGCGATGGGCCGCTGCAGCCGGTGGCGGTCCGCACGCTGCCTTACCCTGGCTTCCCCACCGACATGCAGGCGCAGCTGATGGTTCTGTGCAGCCTGGCCGAGGGCGACTCGACTCTGACCGAGACGATTTACCCCGAGCGCTTCATCCACGTCTCCGAGCTCAACCGCATGGGGGCCGACATCCACGTTTTCAGCGCCACTGCCACCGTGCGCGGGGTCGAGCGGCTCAGTGGCGCACCGGTGATGGCCTCGGACCTCCGCGCATCGGCAGCGCTCGTGCTCGCGGGGCTCATCGCCGAGGGGGTCACCGAGATCCTGCGCGTCTACCACATCGACCGCGGCTACGAGCGGATCGAGGAGAAGATGGCCAGCCTGGGGGCGCACATCAGGCGCGCCGGACCGGGGGAGGTGGAGGTGGACTGGTGAGCGGTGTGGCACACTGACTGACCAGCCTCTCCATGGCTGCTCTTTTCCTTCAATTCGCGGCAGAAGAATTCTCTCTGCTGGATCGGTCCAGCGCTTGACGATTCGGCACTGCGATATTCAATGGTCGTCTGGCCCTGTGCCTGACCGCGGGTGAACATCAGGTCTCCAGGGACGCGACATCAGAGGGAGTGGATTCGATGAAACACAATCTTCTCAGCGCCGCACTTCTCCTGGGCTTTGCCCTCCTCGTGGTGAGTGCTCCAGGTGCAACGATATGGTACGTGGATGGAACCACGGGCAGCGATCTGACCGGGACTGGAACGGCGGGCAACCCCTGGGCGACCATCCAGCACGCCATCGACCACCCGAGCGTTCTCGATGGGGACAGCGTCCTTGTCGCGATGGGGAGCTACCCTGAGAATCTGAACATCCACAAGGGCATCGCCCTGGGTGGCAGTGGGGTGGAGATCCTGCTGACAAGTCTCAGTGCCTCCAGCGAGGGTGTGGGCGTCGCCATCGCCAGCGACAATGTCGAGCTCTATGGTCTCACTTTCACACCGGCCGTGGGGATCGACGAGGGGGGATCGCTCGTCTATGCGTATGATCCGGGCGATGGCGCCATCAGTGGTCTTGTGATCGATGGCTGCTATTTCGACACTGAGGGGACGGCTCCCCCGGCCGGTGTGGATGGTCTCACCTGCCTCACCCTGCACAATCCCGTTGGGGCTCAAGTGGGTCACAGCGACTTCGTCATCGACGGAGGCATCCTCGGCACCCGGGCCGACAACGCGATTCTCTGCTTCGCCGGCTCGGCTGACGGCGTCAGAAACAACAGCATCCTCGGCAACCATATCACGTCGTATTCCACGGCTGGGATCGGCATCGGCATCCGGCCGGGCACAGGCGACTCCGACGACGCTGGGGCAGCCAACTTCGATCTGGTCGACAACTACATCTCCTGGGGGATTGGCACCGCGATCGAGCTCCGAGATGAGGAGACGGGCGCCAGCGAGGGGATCACCGACATCCTCCTCGAGCACAACTCCATGTACTACGATGACACAGCCATCCGCATCCATGGGCTGGCCAACGACCCCGGCGCCGGGATCTCGGATGTCCGCATCTGCAGGAATGTGGATCTCTACAACACCATCGCGAACGGCTGTGGCCTGCACATCTCCCAGACGGGGACCGGAACAACCAACATCGACTTCGGCTCAATCAGGATGCGGGGCAGCACATTTGCCGGCCACAGCATCTGTGGGGTTCTGAACGATGTGCCAGGTGCAGTGTTTGACGCCAGGTACAACGCCTGGGGCTCCGATGATGGCCCCGACGATGATGCGGGCATCATCAACGGCACAGGTGACAGGATCTCGACCGGGGTGGACGCCACATCCTTCATCACAGGGACCCACATGAACTCGGGCTTCACCGAGGTGACATCGGCGGGTGCCACCGGGGAGATCGACATCAGCGCGGCCAACATCCGGGGCGCTGTGAAGATCGACCTCGATCCGGGCGTGACCGGAGAGGTCGACATGTCGCTGGTCGCCCACTCCAGCGGGATCCCCCAGGGATACACAGGGATCGTCAACGGCAAGGGACTCGACTACACGATGATCATCAACTCAGATCTCGCCGATGGCGACTTCGTGGCGCTGCTGGAGTACCACTGCAACAGCTTCCTCGTCACCACGATGATGGGCGTCTCAGAGGAGGACGTGCTCATCTACTCGTGGGATGAGCTCGGCCCCGCATGGGTGCCGACGGTGTTCCAGAACACAACGGGGACACCGACCTGGCTGGGTGTCAGCCCGCCGCCCTCGCCCCCCTACGGGCCGCACCTCGGTGAGCACGGTGTGGACACTGCGAACGACTTCGCCTGGGCGGTGGTGGATCACTTCACTGAGTTCACGGCCGGCGAGGGCATCAGTGGCGTCCCCGTCGAGCTCAGTGTGTTCAGTGGGGATTGAGCTCAGCCCTCACCCCCCGATCCACCCTCTCCCAAGAGCCCCTCACCCCCTCTATCCCCCTCTCCCACAGGGGGGGAGAGGGGGACTTTGAGATCTGCTCCCTTCTCCCCTGGTGGGAGAAGGGCCGGGGCTTCGTCGTGAGCTCAGCCGAACGGATGAGGGGGCTCTGGGAGAGGGGGGGATGGGGGCCTCATTCATGACGCCCTGTGTGTCGGGCCTTCTATTGATGGAGGCCAGCTCAGATCTCAACCCGCAGTGTATCGCCGGCCCTCAGGACTCGCACAGGCGAGAGGCGCTTCTCTGTGCCGCGTGGTCCCAGCCGCAGAGTCGCGATGTGCAGAGTTCCCCCCAGCACCTCGATCTCCGCTCTCATCCCGCTTTTCGTGATCCGCTGACGATACACGCCCCACGCCGTGCCGCACGACCAGAGTGTTTGGAATCGCTCGGGTGTGATCCTCGGATTGAAGGCGAGCATCCCCTCGGGCACGGAGCAGCGGAAGCCGCTCAGCGCGGTGAGGAGCGACCAGCTCGACATCGCGCGGACGTAGTGGTGCCCGCACTCGAACTCGTCCCAGGGGTTGCGCCGCTCGCCATCGTGCCGCGAGCGCGCGCCCCAGACGACCGCGAGCCCCTCGCGCACGAGGCCGAGATCGATCAGAAGCGCCGCGACCGCGTGTTCGATCCCCGTCCACACCTCGTCGCTGTAGGGGAAGGGAAAGCGCGGCCGCCCGCCCCGCGGCCATGTGCAGAGCAGAAGCCCCGGCTCGCCCTCCATCGCGTACGAGCGCTGGCAGCAGGCGTGGCCCGTCAGGTCGCGCTTCCAGCTGTGGCGGAAGATCGCCCGCGCCGCCCGCTTCGTCTCTCTCTCGGGCAGCAGTGGTCCCATGCCCGCGCATCGGCTCAGCCACTCGCCGAGCAGCTGATCGGAGAGACAGCCCGCACCGATCTGGTATTTCACCGCGTCGGGGTCATCGATCCGCTGCTCGAAATACTCCCCGTTCCAGCAGAGCGCGAGGAACCTCTCCCGGCCTCGGATCAGGAGCTGTTCACAGCGCCCAGCCATCTCGGTGTCCCCGACGGCCTCACCCATCCTCTGCATCGCCCGGAGCCCGGCGAGCATCATTGTCGCCGTGAGCGGGTCCTGGCCGATGAACTCGATGTCGTACGTGTTGTGGCGCTCCCCCTCGGGCACGCCGTCGCCGTCGGGATCGAAGACGCGCAGCGCGAAGTCCATCGCCCGCCGCGCCGCGGGCCAGAGTCGGCGCAGAAACTCATTGTCGCCGCTCAGGTTCCACTCGCGGAAAAGGCGCACGATCGTCCCGAGCTGTCCGTCCGCCGCCGCGCGGAATTTCCACCGCTCGCGTCCGATGGGCAACAGGGTGCGAAACGCCATCTCGCCGCTCTCGTCAACGCTCCAGCCGAAGTCCATCTCGCGCATCGACCGCGCCAGGGTGGGGAAGAGGAACGCCTCCGCCTGGCTGTAGTTCCAGACGTGCGTGCAGTCCATCGGGCAGCAGCCCGCGTCGTCGCAGCAGCCCTCGAAGCCGTGGAGCCGCCCATCGTCGAGCCAGAGGCAGGTGTTCGTGCGAAGCGTCGAGAGGTTGGCCGAGATCGCATCGAGCGCGTGCCGCGGCAGGGTCGAGGCGAAGAGCGCATCGCGGAACTGCCGTGTCTGCGTCTCCAGCCGCCACAGGTGCCGCGCTGTGTGCTGCGCCACGTCGAGCGCGTGCTCGAAGCGGTCCGCATAGGCGCTGCGCAGCCGCGCGCCGCGCACCGACTCCTCGGTGTTCCAGTGGTTGTCACGGTTCGGGAAATGCCACGCGATGAGGAGGGTCACGGGCACCGATTCACCCGGCGCGAGCATCAGCCGCGCACCGAGCGTCGCGTGCTCGGTCTCGCCGCTGGGCGTCGGAGTCATCTGTGTCTGTTCGGCGAGCGTGCCCGACTCCGAGAGCTCGTCCCAGAGCGTCTGGAGATCGTCGAACCACCCGCCCCCGCCCCAGTCGAGGCGATGCGTCGTCTTGGAGTGCGTCGTCGCGATGGCGAGACTCCCAAAGGCGAGGTCATCGGCGCTGAGCCTCACGCTCGTCATGTGAATCGCCGTGATCACGCCGCGGTGCAGCGTGTTCACGTTTCCTCCGAAGCACGGCGCGCGCCGCCCTGTCAGAGGCGCGGGCGGGAGATAGCCGACGGGATTCAGCGCCGAGAGCGCCAGTGTCGCCTCGACCAGCCGCTGCGAGCGGTTGGTCAGATGATAGGTCAGGATCGCCACTGGGATCCCCGAGTCCTCCGCCCGCAGCGGGATGAGGGGATTGGAGGCCTCCAGTGAGATCTCAACGGGCAGCGTGTCATCGCGGAAATCGATTTGCGCAATCGGATACGTCCCTGTGAATCGCGCCGACGCGAGGTGGGGCAGACCGGGCACGCCCTCGCGCGGCACGCCACGGTGACCCGTGAAGGGCGGCAGGGGGTGCGTTGCCACGACGCGCGTCACGGCCTTTCGTCCCCGCTCCCTCGCCCACAGCGCCACGAAGGTCTGCGGCAGCGTCAGACCCTTCGCGGGGCGGTTGAAGATCTCCCAGTCGCGGAGCTCGCCCCGGCCCCCGAGCGAGACCGTCCCCGTGCCGATCCCCCCCAGGGGAAAAGCGATCTCCCGCAGCGCCCGCCCAGTGAAAGTGCGCGGTTTGCCCCTCGCGAAGAGCGTGCGGTCGGGGGGGAGGCTCTGGCTCGAGCGACGCATGGCTTCAGGAAACAGTGATCACTCGCCAATGATCAACACCCGAGTGTGGATTCTCTGCAGCCACAGATTGAGAAGACTCATGTGGAGTCCAGCGGCTTGCCGCTGAATCCAGGGATCACGGGCAAGCCCGTGGACTCCAGATCGGAGATGGGACTGCGAAACGCGGAGATCGCAGAGCACGCAGAGACTCTTCCCCCTCACCTCTGCGATCTCAGCGTGCTCTGCGCGAGCTCTCTTTTCTCTGGCACTTCTGACCCAGGGCATCAACAAATCAAGTCCCATGTTCCGCCGCGTCGTCATCATCACCCTCGCGCTCGTCTGCGCTGCCTCGTGGCTCTTCACGCTCCACGTCGCACGGCGAGCGTTCCACATGACCCCCGACGCCGTCGACTATCTCACCATCGCGCGCCAGCGGGCGCTCGGGCGCGGCTGGACCATGCCGATCAAGTGGTGCTGGGCCGACGACTCACCCGCCGTCCACTCGGCGCTCGGCGAGCGTCCCCTCGCCTGGCCCGCGCTCGCGCGGTATGCAGTGCTCATCGATCCCGAGAATCCCGGTCCCCCCGCGCAGGTGCTCAACACGTTCCTGATCGGCCTCGCGGCGATCGTGTGGGGATTCGCCGCCGCCCAGATCGCGGGCTCCGCCATCGCGGGGTGGCTGACGGCGGCGATGCTTCTCACCAGCGCCACCACGCTCTTCGTCACCACCGCCGCGCTGACCGAGCCGCTCTATCTCCTGGAATTGGGACTCATGGTCCTCCTGATCGGGTCGAAATCGCAGGAGAAGATCTCCCCCGCGATGCAGGGCGCGCTGCTCGGGCTTCTCACGGCCGCGCTCTATCTCACCCGCCCGACGGGACCGATCGTCGTGCTCGCCTTTCTCCTCCACTTCATCCTCAGCCAGGGCAAGGGATGGCGAAAGCGCTTCGCTCTGTGGGCGCTCGTCGCGGTGCCGCTCCTCGCGCTCTGGCACTTCGCGGTCTGGCGCGCGTGGGGCGACCCCTTCCACAACCTCACGTCGGTTCACCTCCACGTCCTCAATATCACCGAGGTGATGATCAGGGGATGGGGGCTCGAGCTGCCGTCGGTCGGAGCGCTCTTCGCCGCGCACGGCGACGAGATCCTCGCCAAGTGGGGCGAGCACCTCCTGCTCCACACCGAGGCGCTGATCGAGCCCGGCGCGCTCGGGCTTCTCGCACCATTGCTCGCGCTCGTCGCCGTCCAGGCCATGAGCCGCTGGCGGCCCTGGGCACTGCTCTGGCTCCTCGCACTCGGCCACTGGCTCGGCGCCGTGCTCACCTGGGCCACCACCGAGCCCGCGCGCCTCACGCTGCCGACCTTCATCTGCCTCCTCCCCCTGTGCCTCGCCGCCGCCACCGATTTTCTCCGCAATCCCCCTCTCCCCTCCGCGGGAGCCTCCTGCGCGCCAAAGCCGCTTCGGCGGCGGCGCGAGGGGGAAAAAGGGGGTGAGGGGGCATGCGCGGGAGGGGGGGACGCGGGCACAGCATGCTGTGCCCCTACACTGAGAGAGGACAAAGGGGGTGAGGGGGCCCCCGGAGAGGGGG
>JAFGKF010000054.1 GCA_016928695.1 Candidatus Sumerlaeota bacterium
CTTCTTCCCCCTGGCAGCCGTCACGCTGGACGAGAACACAATCTACTCTCACGCCTACATGGGTCGGGCTCAGAGCGACATGCTCGGCCGCTCCCTGGGGGTGGGCGACATCGACAGTGACGGGTTCCCCGAGGCCCTTCTGGCGGCGCCGGACGAGCCCGGTGGGGCGGCCAACGGCGAGGTCGTGGTGTTCAAGAATCTGGCGGTTCCACCCCGCATCGTCAGCGCCACGGTCATTGAGCGCGGCGGTGTCAACCGCGTGATCGATCCCGGCGACCTGATCGTCCTGACGTTCACGGGCTCGGTGTCCGTCGATCCCCTGATCTCCTTCGCCAACAGCGCCGACTGGTTCCTGACCAACCCCGGCGCCTCGCTGGGGACCGATGCGATCATCACGCGGAGTCCATCGGATTCGAACTCGCTCGTGATCCGTCTCGGCAGCGGATTCTCCCATCTGGTCGTCGACGGCGATGATCCCGCCAGCTCCACATCCATCGATCTCGCTGCGAGTCGCACGCTCATCGTCTCCGATCCCATCACCGGCTCGCTCGCCGTGGACAACGGCGTCCGCGGGATCGATGACGAGGGCGTCGATCTGCGCTGGCGCTACGTCGGGATCGGGCGAACTCTCGGTCCCGCCGGCGGGGATGTGATCCTGCGCGACAATCAGCCGGGTGGACCCATCGACTTCGAGTTCACGCGTCATCGTCTGAGCATCCCCGCTGGGGCGCTCAGCGGTCCGACCCAGTTCTCATTCCAGGCGCTGTCGGCCTCCTTCCTCGAGCAGGAGTACACGACCGGTCTGCGCATCGCCACCGACGCCGCCGACCCCGACAACCTGTTCGGCATTCCCGCCACCCTGGTGCTGGAGTACCGCGACAGCGACATCGACTTCGAGGCGGGCCAGATCGAGGGGCTCGTCCTGCCCTTCCAGATCACGCCGACGGGGTTGGAGCCGCTGGCCGCCACCTCCTCCTCGGGCGGTGTGCAGACCTGCTCGGTGGGCGCCGCGGCCGCTCTTCAGGCGCTGGACGAGGGCGTGACCCAGGATGGCGAGGAGAACACCGTCAGTGTCGAGCTCGATGGCCTGAATCCCGCCGGGGGTGCATCGCCGGGGACCTTTGCCACGCTCCCGGTCAATCCCGTGGAGGAGCGCACGATCTATCTGCTCCCGGGCTCGGGGGCAGCGGCCGCCACCGCGACGTTTGTGACGACGATGGGTGACGTGGAGCCTCTCCTGGCCCCCGACACAGGCAGCGGATATCTGCTCCACTCGGTCGAGTTCCCCGGCTATCAGTCGGTGTCGGCGGCCACCCCCAACCGCATCGCCGTCAAGATCCGCCAGGCGACGATCTTCGAGCGGACGTCGGGCTCACCGCAGGCAGGGGCCAACATGTTCCCCACCCAGAGCGGTGCGCTTTTCATCATCGAGACGTTCAACAGCGGGGGCAGTCCCATCGCCTTCACCGATCCGGTGAACGTCAGCGTGCAGTACATCGCGCGGACGGACCCCCATCTCACCGACATCGTCAACTTCAGCAGCGTGGTCGGCAATGCCTACCAGATGCGCATCGTCCGCTCGCGGGTCGACACCGTCCAGGGACCCGACTTCCAGTTCATCTCCGGCACCCAGTCGAACAACTCCAGCACCGGCGTGGTGACGGCCACGGGTGTCACGAACCTGACCGACGCCGATGGCCAGAGCGCGTGGGGCGCGGTTGTGAACACCAGCGTCGCGCCGCCCTCGGTGACGCTGCAGGACATCATCGATCACATCCTGGGGGTCAGCACGCTGACCGGTGACGAGTACAATCTGGCCAACGCAGACGGCAACAACGTGATCGACGCCGCCGACCTCGTGAGTTACATCAATCCGTGATCTGAGGCAGGAGGAGCCACCGTGGTCCAAGAGGGATACAAAGAGTGCCCGTACTGCGCGGAGGAGATCAAGGCCGCGGCCAAGATCTGCCGCTACTGCAAGAGCCCTCAGCCCGGGGTTGACACGGCCGATCTTCCCCCCGGCGTGGGCGGAGCGCCCGCGGGGGAACGCCCCGCGGCCACCGAGGCGGAGCAGCGCCTTCAGGAGCAGGTCGATCGCCTCCGCAAGTTCGTCCCCGCGAAGGTGATGCAGCGCCTGACCGACGGCTTCGCCGACGCGATCGAGGAGGGGGAGCGGCGCAACATCACGGTGATGTTCGCCGATCTGTGCGGTTTCACGGCGCTGAGCGAGGGGCTCGACCCCGAGGACCTGGCCGACCTCATGGAGCGCTGCTACCATGAGATGAACCGGGTGATCGAGAAGTTCGACGGGACGATCGACAAGTTCATCGGCGACTGCTGCATGGCGCTCTTCGGGGCGCCGATCGCGCACGAGGACGATCCCGAGCGGGCGATCCGCGCCGCGCTGGAGATCCGGGCGGGCATCCGCCGGATCGGCGAGGAGGAGGGGCACCCGCTCGACTTGTCGGTGGGGATCAACACGGGCGAGGTGGTCGTCAAGAGCTTCGGCGACGAGACGCGCGCCGACTACTCGGCGCTCGGTGACGCCGTCAACATCGCCTCCCGCCTGCAGGGCAAGGCGGCGCGGGGCGATGTGCTGGTGTCGAAGGCGGTCTGGTCGCGCACGCGCTCGCTGTTCGAGTGGCGCGACGTCGAGCCCTTCATGGTCAAGGGCAAGAGCATGCCGATAACGGCCTTCGTCGCGGTGAGCGAGTCGGCGCGGTTCGCGAAGGAGGTGCAGCTCCGAGAGCGCGTGGAGATGGTCGACTTTGTCGGCCGCCAGACGGAGCTCGAGACCCTCCTCGCGAACTGGCGCAGTGTCCGCCGCGGGCGGCGCCGCGTGGCTCTGATCGAGGGGGAGGCGGGCGTCGGCAAGTCGCGCCTCGTCTACGAGTTCTTCCGGGGTGTGAAGGCGGAGACCGGCGAGCCCCCGCGCAGCTTCACCGGCCGCTGCCTGAGCTTCGGTCAGCACATGGCCCATCTGCCGATGATCGAGATGGTCAAGGAGTTCGCTGGCATCGGGGAAAGCGACTCCGCGGAGGACGTGCGCGGCAAGATCCACGAGACGGTGACCCGGCTGGCCGATGGGGCGGGCAGTGCGCTGAAAAAGGCTGACCGGGAGCGCATGACCCAGGCGCTCGAGTTCCTGCTGGCGCTGCGGCAGACCACCAATCCGCTGATGAAGCTCGAGGCGAAGGAGCGCCAGCGGATGATCTTCGAGTCGATCGGGGGCCTGATCCGGCTGGTCGCCCTCGAGGGGCCGTTTGTGCTTGTGCTCGAGGACCTGCACTGGGCCGACGCCTCGAGTATGGAGCTGATCGATCACCTCCTCGAGCACGGCGGCACCGATGTGCCTGTTCTCGTGCTTCTGCTCTCGCGGCCGGAGTCGGGGCACACATTCCCTCTGCCGGATGACAGCACGAGGATCTCGCTGAGCGAGCTGGACGAGCAGATGTCGGCCGAGCTGCTGCGGCGGCTGTGCGGTCTCGACGATCTCCCCGTGGACCTGGAGACACGCATCCTCTCCAAGACGGAGGGCAACCCCTTCTACGTCGAGGAGATCGTGCTCGATCTCAAGGAGCAGGGGCTCCTCGTGGAGGCGGGGGGCAAGTGGCGGCTCGAGGGCGATCCGAGGAGCCTCGAGATCCCGGAGACCGTTCAGGGCGTGATTCTCGCCCGCCTTGACCGCCTGGCTGTTCAGATCCGGCGCGTTCTCCAGTGCGCGAGTGTGATCGGCCACAGCTTCCAGCACCGGATCCTCACACAGGTCTCGGAGGTCCGCGAGCAGCTGGAGCAGATGCTCACGGAGCTCGTCGACGTGGAGTTCATCTTCGAGAAATCGGCGCTTCCCGAGCTGATCTATCTCTTCCGCCACGTGGTGACCCAGGAGGTGACCTACAACACGCTGCTCAAGCGGCGGCGGGGCCATTTCCACGGGCGCGTCGCGGAGGCGGTCGAGCTGATCTTCGCTGATCGGACCGAGGAGCACCTCGAGATCTTGGCGCACCACTGGCATCTCTCGGGCAACCTGCCCAAGTCGCGCCACTACCTGCGCGAGGCGGGGCGCAAGTGCCAGCGGATGTACGCCAACGAGGCGGCGATCGATCTCTACACGAAGCTGCTCGGCGTTCTCGACCGGAGCGAGATCGATGAGGGCGAGCGCCTGCAGATGCGCGCCGAGACCCTGCGGGAGCTCGGGCTGCTCAAGATGATCGTCGGCGACCACCGCGGAAGCGCCGCCGATCTCCGCGAGGCCATCCGCCTGGCCGGGGAGATGGAGAGCCTCGAGGATCTCCGGGCACGCGCGAGCATGAATCTCAGCCAGGTGCTCCGCCTGATGGGCGAGATGGACGAGGCGGCCGGCGCCCTCCGCCAAGCGCAGGAGATCTTCAGCGACCGGGGCGACCGGGGCATGGTCCGCGCCTGCCGCCAGGCCCTGGGCGTCATCGCGCAGATCCAGGGGGACTACGACACCGCCCTGGAGGAGTACCAGGCGTATCTGCGTGCGCTCGACGCCGATGACGGCAATCTCCACCGCGCCTATCTGGGGCACGCCAACGTCGGCATCATCCAGATGCTGCGGGGCAACCTGCGGTCGGCGAAGAGCCACCTCGAGCAGGCGCTGGCCCTGGCCCAGGAGAACCGGGACCGCCGGGCGATGGCGGAGTCGCATCACAACCTGAGCCTGGTCTCGCTGCGCCAGGGGCGCTGCGACGAGGCCAAGAGCCACTCGATCGAGGCGTATCGACTCGCGCACGAGATCGGCTTCCAGCGCGTCCAGCTCGCCTGCGACATCACGATGGGCGAGCTCTACAACTTCACGGGAGAGAGCGCGGCGGCGATCCACCACTGCCGCCGCGCCGTCGACTTCGCCGCCGAGCATCAGCACGCCGACGTGATGGCCACGGCGCGCGGCAACTGGGCCCGGGCTCTGCTCAACCGGGGCGACGTCGACGAGGCGATCGCGATGGCCGCTCAGGCCCTGGGCGAGGCCCGGCAGTTCAAGGATCACACGGCCCAGGTCAACGCGCTGCTGGTCCAGGCCGAGGCCCACCTCTCGCGCGGCAAGGCGCTCGCCGCGCTCAAGGCCTCGCGCGAGGCCCTGAGGCTCATCGACGAGCACGGGGACCACGACAATCGTCCTCAGACGCTCCGTGTTCTCGCCGAGGCCCTCGCGGCCGCGGGACAGACCAAGGATGTCGGCAAGCATCTCCGTGCGGCTCTGAAGGCCGCGGAGGAGAAGGGCGATCCACGGGATGTGGCCTGGGTGCAGGCCACGCGGGCTTCCCTGATCAAGAGTGCCGAGACCCGCCGCGAGGCCCTCTCGGTGGCCAAGCGGACGGCCAAGCGGATCGGGGATGCGATACTGCTCGCGCGGCTCAGCGCCTGAGGCGCTGAGATCACGGATTGCGGTAGAGCTGCGGCGGCCGGGGAGGGAATCCATCTCCTCCCCCCAGCCAGGTGATCTCGATCTCGGCATACCCCTCCGGACCGGCAGCGGCATTGACGATGCGGATCCGATAGGTGTCGAAGATCTCAGAGCGGAGCTCGTCGATGATGCGCTCCTCGCTGCTGGTCGGCGTGTCGATGATCATCGTCACATCTTCATCTCGATCATCCGCGGGATCGTTCTCCTCGACTTCGATCACTGTGATTCGGATCTGACGGAAAATGCACTCATCGTCCTCACGCAGGGTGCGGACGATCATGTCACCGAACCCCGGCGCGGAGGCGGCTTCCCTCTGGCGCTCCATCATCTCACGGAGCTGCTCCATCGCCCGCTCCTGCGCCTCCATGGCCTCCTCGATGGCGCTCTCCTGCTCCTCGACGATCTGTTCGATCATCTCCTCGAGTCCCTCGATCTGTCTCGAGAGGTCCTCTTCCCAATCGCCCCCCTCGACCACTCTCACGCGCTCCTCGGCGAGCATCTCGAGCCGGCGCTGGAGGCTCTGGAGCTCATGTTGGACTCTGATCAGCTCATGCTCCGCCTCCGCCACCTGCTCCTGGGGGAGTTGGCCCGCCTCGTGCATGGCGCGTGCTCTCTCCAGATTGGCCTCGGCCATTGCGAGGGCGTGGGCGGTGAGTCCGACTTCACCGCGCAGATCCTCCTCGGCCAGGGCCAGCTCCCTCACTGCCGCGGCTTCATCCTGGGCCAGCTCGCGGTAATCTGCCATGAGGTCGAAGGGCACGATGACGAGGATGTCCTCCCCCACGATGTCATAGGTCAGGCCGTGGATTCCAAGAAGGGCCTCGAGCGCCTCGCCGAGCGGGACGTCGCGCAGCTGCGCGGTGGTCGTCATCCCCTGGAGCTCCTCGGTGGGGAAGACGAACTGCACGTCCTGCTCGCGGAGCATGTCGTTGAGCACATTGACGAGCGGTGCATTGTGGAAGTCGGCCGAGACGAGTACCGTCTCGAGAATGGAGTCGATCTCCTCCTGCACCTGGGCCCAGAGGGCGGTTGACAGAAGCAGCATCAGTGTCAGGGGCAGAGCGAGAGTCCGCATGGGGATCTCCTTTCGGTGTGCCGGGATCAGGACGACTGATCCGGAGGGGTGACGCGGCGGGTCTGAATCCAGCCTGATCCCCGGAGAGACAGCGTGTCGCCTGCAGCGGGCAGACTCAGGTCCCGGGAATCGGTGGAGGGCGCTCGGTCCGGGGTGGCGACGAAGAGCCGGGAGCCACGGTGCTCGTTGATCTGGAGCACCATCGCTTCACCCTCATGCTCCGCGGCGAAGCGGGCCATTTCCTCCCGGGCTGTCGGGGATGCCGGGATGGGAGGGGCGGTTCTCAGACTGTATAGTGCCAGTGTGCCAAGTGTGAGACACAGAGTCGCTGCACCGGCGAATCCCAGCACCAAGACCCGCAGGCCACCGAACGGGGAGCGAGATTCATGCATCTCGATGCGCCACCGGAGGCCTGCCAGAAACTGGCTGTCATCGCTGGGGGGACGGACGTCCTCCAGCGACTCTCGGAGCAGGTGATCGATCTGAGCGTCTGAGCGCTTCATGACACGTTCTCTCTGCCGCCATCGCGGCCATCGATCAGCGCCCGGAGACGCTTACGGGCGTGGTGCAGGCTGACCCGCACGGCGTTGGCCCGGATGCGCAGCACCTTGGCGATCTCGGAGGGCTCCAGGCCCGCGTGGGCGTGGAGGACGAGAACCTGTCGCTGGCGCTCGGGCAGTAGAGGGAGGGCTGCCCGGACCCGCTCCAGGATCTCCCTGTCGCTTGCGTTGCCCATGGGACAGGGACCCGCTGCCGTGAGCTCGCCCTGACTCTCCAGGGGGTCGCAGACCGGTCGACGCCTCCGGCGCCTCGCCGCATCTCGCACTGCATTGACAGCGATGGACGCGAGCCAGGGCCAGGGATCGCTGGCCGGTCGGAACCTCCGCCGTGCCCGCCAGACTCGGACGAAGACCTCCTGGGCGAGGTCCTCGGCCTCGTCCACGTCGCCGACGAGACCCACCAGGAGCCCATGGATCCGGCGACGGTGGGCGAGGACGAACTCCTCGAACACCGCCTCTCCCGCCCGCTCGTCCCACCAGGGCAGGGCGGCTGCGGAGGATGCGATCTCGGCGCAGCGGATCAGGCCCGGGCTGTCAAGGGGAAGGGCGGTGGCATCCATGGGTCTCATGGGGTGATACGTCCCCATGCGCTCTGCATTAGTCCTGATTTTCACCTCAGGGGCAGAGGGAGGCAATGGGGGAAAGCCTTGCCCCGGGCCCAGGATTTGCAGTAGTTTCCCTGACTCTGAGGCCCCAGGAGACTTTTTTCACGCCCGTGGACCCGCTGCTCGCCCCCATCGCCACCAAGGTCGACGCCCGGGAGCGCCTGTCGTTCGACGACGGCGTGGCGCTCTATCGCACGCCCGATGTCCACACCCTCCAGGCGCTGGCGCAAACCGTCCGCACGCGTCTCCACGGTGCCAGAACCTTCTACAACATCAACACGCACCTCGAGCCGACGAACAAGTGTGTCTTCCAGTGCCGGTTCTGCGCATTCGCAAAAAAGCTGAACGATCCTGAGGGCTACGCCTGGTCGGTCGAGGAGGTGCTCGCGCACATCCGCGAGACCGCTCCGGAGCACGCGACCGAGATTCACATCGTGGGGGGCCTCCACCCCAAGCTGACGACGGCGTACTACGCGGAGCTGTTCCGGGCGATCCGCCGTGAGTTTCCCCATCTCCACATCAAGGCTCTCACGGCCGTCGAGATCGACTTCCTGGCGCGGATGGACAGGCTCAGCCACACGGAGGTGCTGAAGCGGCTGATCGAGGCGGGGCTGGGGTCCATGCCGGGCGGCGGAGCTGAGATTTTCGATCCCGAGATCTGGGATCAGATCTGCCATCAGAAGCCGGGATTCGAGAACTACCTCGCTGTCCACGGCGCGGCACACCGGCTGGGTCTGAAATCGAACTGCACGATGCTCTACGGCCACATCGAGTCGATCGAGCACCGCGTCGACCACATGATCCGGCTGCGCGAGCAGCAGGACCGGACGGGGGGCTTTCAGGCCTTCGTGCCGCTGGCGTTCAATCCGATGCACACCGACCTGGAGGAGCAGGGCTGGACGACCGGGCTCGACGATCTGCGCACCATCGCGGTCTCACGCCTGATGCTCGACAACATCCCCCACATCAAGACCTACTGGATCATGGTCGGCGTCAAGCTCGCCCAGGTGGCGCTGTCATGGGGCGCCGACGATCTCGATGGGACCGTCACCGAGGAGCAGATCACGCACGCCGCCGGGGCCGACTCGCCCCAGGCGCTGACAGTCGACAGACTTCACCATCTCATCGAGGAGGCGGGCCTTGTTCCTGTCGAGCGGGACACGCTGTACAGTGAGGTCGTTCCCCCTCACCCCCAACCCCTCTCCCACCAGTGGAGAGGGGAGAGAGGGGAGGCAATCCAATCCTCCCGCATGACCTTCAATGAGGCCGTTGACCTCATGGAGCACTGCCACGACCTCGCGGCGTTGGGCCAGGCGGCGCACGCGGTGCGGTTGGCGAGGCACCCCGAGCCCGTCGTGACCTACATCGTCGACCGGAACATCAACTACTCGAACGTCTGCACCGAGCTCTGCAAGTTCTGCGCATTCTATCGGCCGAAGGGTCACAGCGAGAGCTACATCCTCGACCGCGAGACCTTCGCGCGGAAGGTCGAGGAGCTGCGCGAGGCCGGGGGACGCCAGATCCTGCTCCAGGGGGGAATCCACCCCGACCTGAAGATCGAGTGGTACGAGGAGATGCTGCGCTGGCTGCGGAGCGACTATCCCGACATCGCGATCCACGGTTTCTCGGCGCCGGAGATCTATCGCTTCGCCGAGATCAGCGGCATCTCGCTGCGGGAGACGATCGAGCGGCTCCGCGACGCGGGGCTCCAGTCGATCCCCGGGGGAGGCGCGGAGATTCTGACGGAGACCTCGCGCCAGCGGATCTCACCGCTCAAAATCACGACCGACCAGTGGTTCGAGGTCATGCGCACGGCGCACGATCTGGGCATGCGGACCACGGCCACGATGATGCTCGGCTGCGGCGAGGCGCCGCGCGAGCGGATCGAGCACCTGGAGCGGCTGCGTCAGCTGCAGGATGAGACGGGTGGCTTCACCGCCTTCATCTGCTGGACGTTCCAGGAGGAGAACACCGCGCTCCGTGGCAAGGTGCCGCTCGCAGGGGCCCATGAGTATCTGCGGATGCTCTCCATCGCGCGGCTGTATCTCGACAACTTCGAGAACATGCAGTCCTCCTGGGTGACGCAGGGGGCGAAGATCGGCCAGCTGGCTCTCTTCCACGGCGCCAACGACATGGGCTCGACGATGCTCGAGGAGAACGTCGTCAGCGCGGCGGGCACCATCTTCCACATGGATGCGCGGGGAATCGAGCGCGTGATCCGCGACGCGGGCTTCCGGCCGCAGCAGCGCGACTTCTTCTACAATCCCGTGGAGCCGAGAGTCCCGGTGGGCTGCTGACCGGGGCACTCGGCGACTCAGCGACTCACCCGGCCATCGTCCTCGGCGCCCGTTTGACCACATCCTCGATCGGTGCCATGTCGGGTCGGGGACGGATCTCGTCGGGTCCCCCCCGCTCCCCCCAGAACTCGGCCTCGAATGTCTCACCGGCGCGGTGGAGATGAAATTTGCCCGCGCAGCAGCGGCAGAGAACGGTGTCGCCCTCCTCCGCGTGGCGGGGGATGGCGATGACGGGCCCGCAGCGGGGGCACTCGACAAGCAGAATCCCCTCGTCGCTGTGCAGCACGATGTGATCGAGTCGCCCCGCGCGCGCCAGCTCGACGAAGGGATCGACGAAGGCCGGGTCCCACTGGGTGCCCCGCCGCTCCTCGAGGATCGCGACGGCGTCCGCGACGGGCATTCCCTTTCGATAGGGGCGCGTGCTGGTCATCGCGTCGAAGCTGTCGACGACGGCCGTCAGCCGGGCGAGGGGCGTGACGTCATCGACACTGATGTGCTCGGGGTAGCCCTGGCCGTCCATCCGCTCGTGGTGATGGAGGATGATGTCACCGACGATGTCGCGCAGGGGGTGCCCTCGCAGAATGTCCACGCCGATCTGGGGATGGGTCCGGATGAAGGCGAACTCGCCGTCGTCGAGCGCCTCCTCCTTGAGGAGGATGGCATCGGGGACCCCGACCTTTCCGAGGTCGTGGATGTATCCCCCCACCGTGAGAGTGAAGAGGTCCTCGCCGGAAAATCCCACGTGCTCACCGAGGAGCCGGGCGAACTGGGCCACCCGCCACTGATGGCCGCCGGTGTAGGTGTCGCGCGCCTCGATGACGGATCCCATC
Source organism: Candidatus Sumerlaeota bacterium (assembly GCA_016928695.1). Taxonomy (GTDB): domain Bacteria; phylum Sumerlaeota; class Sumerlaeia; order JABWBI01; family JABWBI01; genus JAFGKF01. Next base: position 10,796 of record JAFGKF010000054.1, read on the forward strand.
ACCAGCAGTGAGCGGAGCAGATCGCGGTTGATCTCGGTCATCTCGCACTGGGCCACGGCCCATCCTCCCACACCACCGTGAATGAGATCAGAGCCGCGGGAAGTCAATCGATTCCCGCCACTGTGCCATCCGGATTTCCCCTTGCTGGTGCGCGAGGGGCTGATGAGAATGCCCCGCCCCGTGACGCGCTCACGGCAGAAGTTGGTTCGAAGAGAAGTGGCGATCTTGTCCCCAATGCCCATCCCCTGGAAATTCGCTGCCCCGAGGAGGTCCCTCCCATGCGATCAATCCTACTTGTCGCGTTGGGCCTTGCGATGACCTCGGCTCTGACGGCTCAGCCCCTGGAGCCCGGCCGCCATCCGATGACCTTCACGGCCTCCGCCGATGGGACCGAGCAGCCCTACTATCTCTTCGTGCCCAGTGCGCACTCCGCCGAGACGCCCTGTCCGCTCGTCGTTGTGCTTCATGGGAAGACCGCCACGTGGCAGAGCTGGTTCGAGGCGACCAGCGTCTGCGAGTGGGCGGAGCGCGAGGGTTTCCTGGTCGCGGCACCCCACGGACGGGGAGACTGGTTCTACCTGGGTCTGGGCGAGAGCGACACGCTCGATGTGATCGAGGAGGTCAAGCGCCTGTGCTCAGTCGATGAGGACCGTGTGCATCTGATGGGGCACTCGATGGGGGGTTGGGGCACGTGGCACCTGGGGACGGCTCACCCCGACCTCTTCGCGACCATCACCCCGATGTCGGGCTGGGCGCCGCTCGACCGCCTGGAGAACCTCACCCACACGGCCGTCTTCGTCGCTCACGGCGACGCAGACGAGATCGTGCCCGTCGAGTGGTCGCGCGAGGCGGTGGCCCGCCTCGATGAGCTCGGGATCGAGCACCGGTACGTCGAGGCACCGGGTGTGGGCCACGAGTCATCACTGATCAGTGAACTCCTGCCCGAGATCGGAGACTGGATTCGCGACCGTCGGCGCGTCTCCCGCCCAGCCACAGTGAGCCTCCGCACTCAGACGCCTCGGCGGGGTCGAAGTCACTGGCTGGCGATCCGTGAGACGCGGCGGTATCCGGAGCTCGCCGGGATCGTCGGCCGGATCGAGGAGAATCGGATCGCGCTCCAGACCTTCAACCTCGCCTCGTTCTCCCTCAACCCCGCGGCTGCACCTCTTGACACCAGTGCGGAGATCTCACTCGAGGTGGACGATGTGCCCCTGACGGCACCGCCAGCCGGTGAGGGGGAGGTGCTTCTGCTCCGCGCCCTGGGCCAGGGGTGGACTGTGGAGGTCACATCCAGGGAGGATGCAGCCCCTCCCCCACCCCGTGAGATCGCTCTGCCGCTGGACCCTGAGGCGGGGGAGCTCTGCGAGCAGATGGCCTGCGCTCTGCAGTCGGCGTTCGATGTCGACGCTGCACTGCTGCACCGTGATCTGGTGGCGCCCTCGTGCCCGAGCGGGGAGTGGACCACTGACTCGATCCTCGACATCTATCTCCGCCCCATGGACTCGCTCTGCATCGTCACGGTCACCGCGGGTGAGGTCTCCTCCCCGGAGGCGCTGGCCGAGTGGTCACCGTGGTGGTGGGGTGAGGCGGTGGTCGCACCGCCCTTGCCATCCGACGATCCTCAGCGCATGGTGCGTCTCCTCTGCACCGATCGGGTGGCGCGCCGGATGGGGCGTGAGGCTGAGCCGACAGGATGGTCCATCGCAGAGACTCTTGCCGAGATGGGAGAGAGCCGATGACGAATCTCCTGCGATCCGCCGTGATCGCGCTCCTCGTGGCCTCGGCGGCCGCGGCGCCCGTGCAGCCGGGCCTCAGTGAGATGACACATCTCTCGGGCATCGACGGCACCGAGCAGCCCTACGGGCTCTACATCCCCGAGTCCCACGATCCCGATGGGGAGCCCCTCCCCCTCGTGATCCTGCTCCATGGGCTCGGGGCGACGTGGGAGACGTATTGGAACTATCTGCCCGTGGAGGAGTGGGCTGAGGAGGAGAGCTTCGTCGTCGCCACCCCGCACGGGAGAGGGGATTGGTACTATGTCGGCCCCGGTGAGACCGATGTCCTCGAGGTGATCGAGGAGGTGCAGCGGCTCTGCCATGTCGATCCCGATCGCATCTATCTGATCGGGCACTCGATGGGGGGATGGGGTGTTTGGCAGCTGGGCGTCTCCCATCCCGATCTCTTCGCGGCGATCATCCCCACGGCGAGCTGGGCGCCGCTGGACCTGCTCCCGAATCTGCGCCACACGCCGCTCGTCTTTCTGCACGGCAGGGATGACACCGTGGTCCAGGTCGAGTACGCGCGGGAGATCGACGCGGAGCTGTCGCGCCTGGGCATCGAGCATTCCTATCTCGAGGCGCCGGCGTGGGGTCACCACTCGGCCCTCGTGGCCCATATGCTCCCCGTGTTCGGCCGTTGGCTCCAGCAGCAGCGGCGGCCTGCGACGCCCCCCGCGGAGCTCTCGATCCGCACCTACACTCCGAGGCGGGGCTCATCGCACTGGCTGCGAATGCTGGAGACGATCGAGTTCCCCGATCTGGCGAGCATCGATGCCTCCTTCGAGGCCGAAGACAGTCGTCTGCGGATCACGACCGACAATGTCGCCGCCTTCGCTGTCGACCTCTCGGCGCTCCCCGGATGGGCGGGTGAATCCCTCACACTCTGGGTCGATGGCCCCCTGCCCAGTGTCACCCTGTCGGCTCCTCTGGACACTCTGAGCTTTGAACGGGAGGGGGACTCCTGGTCAATCGACGCCGGTCTGTCTGTCGAACAGTTCATCCCCGCGGAGCCTGTCATCGCCCACCTCGACGAGCCCCTCGACCACCCCATCACCGAGCTCTGTGGGATTTTGGCGGAAGAGACCGGCTCGGACACGGGGGTGATCCGTGACGTCTACGCCTGCCCCGGGCTGGATGCGGGGGATGTGACGGCCGACGAGGTGCTCGATCTCTATCTTCGGCCCCAGGACGAGCTCTACCTCGTCGAGATGCCCGCGAGCACGCTGGCGGTGGTCACGTCGGGAGAGCGCAACGTGACGTTCCCCGAGCTGCCGCTCGACGATCCCGATCGCCTCTTCACTGTCGCCATGGGGGACTACCAAATGCGCCGCCTCCCCGAGGAGGTGGAGTCCGTCGAGCCCCAGGGAGTTCGGGTGATCGAGGTGATCTTCGATCACATCGCCGAGACGGGAGAGCTCCCATGACCCATCCTCACATGCTCGATCCCGCCAGGACCGCCCTGGTGGTCATCGATGTTCAGGAGCGGCTGATGCCTGTCATCGAGGGAGGCGAGCGAGTCATCGAACGCTGCCGTCGACTGATCGAGGGATTCCAGATCCTGGGTCTTCCGATCCTGGTGACAGAGCAGTATCCACGGGGTCTGGGGCCCACGGTCCCGGCTCTCCGCGAGGCCTTGGGTGAGGCGCAGATCATTGAAAAACGTGAGTTCAGCGCCTGTGGGTGCGAGGAGTTTCTGAGGGCCTCCGAGGGGCATGGGCAACTGCTTCTGTGCGGTGTCGAAACCCATGTGTGCGTCGGCCAGACCGCCCATGAGGCCCTCGAGGCGGGGCATCAGGTTCACATCGCGGCGGACGCAGTGGGATCCCGTCATCTGGAGAACCGTCAGATCGGACTCGAGAAGATGCGTGCCTCGGGGGCGGTGATCAGCACGACGGAGATCGCACTGTTCGAGCTGCTCCGGACGAGTGCCCACCCCCAGTTCAAGGCGATCTCGCGCCTGATCCAGTGAGGGCCTGAAGCCCCGCCAGATCAGCGATTCACCGGCGCCTGAAAACCCTTGTCAGGCTGTTGGGGGGATTGGCAGAGTGTCGCCTCATCCCAGTCGATTTCTCATGCTGAGAGTGCACTTTGCCATGCCGCTGCGACTCCTCCTCGCTCTGAGCCTCGCCACCCTGGCGATCATCCCTCCGCTGAGTGCCAATCCCGCCCAGGAGCCCGAGTGGGAGACGCGGCTCATGCTGCCGCCGTTTGTGATCTCTCAGCGGGCGGAGAACGCCACTCGCGGGTGGGTGCTCTGGCCCTTCTTTCACTGGGAGCGGGTGGGGGACAATCTGGAGTGGGGTCTCCGCCCTCTGGTGGGCTGGGAGCGCAATGTCCCGGAGAACCGCGTCAAGTTCGACATCCTGTGGCCCGCGTTCCGCTACGACCGCGACCAGGAGGAGCTCGATTGGAATTTCCTCCTGATGGCGGGGGGGTGGCAGATCAACCGAGAGTGGATTGATCCCGACCGATACTTCGGCATCATTCCGCTGATGTGGTTCCAGCGCGACCCGATGCACTCGCTCACCTACGTGTTTCCCTACCTGAGTCTGCGCGAGGCCGAGGAGGAGGGGCAGGTTCGCTTCGATGCCCTGCTGCCGTTCTTCCGATCCATCGATGAGCGCAACGAGGAGGAGACCCGCTGCCTCTTCCCCGTGATCTGGCGCCACGAGCAGGGCGAGCTGGTGGAGTTCGACGTCTTCCCCTTCTACTGGCACCGCTGGGCCGACACCCCACGCCGCCTCTGCATTTTCCCTCTCTGGGGCGACAGCGCCGATGTGGATCAGACCGGCGAGGTCCGCGAGCACAATCGCTTTTTCCTCTGGCCGCTCTGGGTGCGGAGCTCATGGGACCGTGGCCAGCAGTGGCGATGCAACATCCTGTGGCCTCTGATCGCCTGGGGCAGCGGGGGTGACGGCGAGAGCATTGTCCGGGTGCTGCCGTTTTTCAGCTCGCAGAGCTACACTCAGTCGGCCTCGAGCAACTATCGCAGCCATGATCTGTTCGTCTTCCCCATGTGGCTGATCCGCCACTTTGAGGGCGAGGAGTTGATCGAGCGCAATCTCTACATCCCGCCCTACTGGCACGTGTGGGGGCCTGACTTCGCTGATCGCCGCCGGAGCTCATGGGGTCTTTATCCTCTGATCAACGGTGGGTCGGACGCGAGTGAGGGGAGCCACATCTCTCTGTTCGATCCCCTCTTTTTCCTGCGCGATCGGGAATTCCACCGGCGATTCGCGGCACTCTACCGCCTCTTCCATCACACGCGGAGTCCCGATGGCGAGGAGGTGAGCACGGAGCTGCTCTGGCGCATCTTCCATCGCCAGCGGAGCGGCGACGCGGTGACAACGCGCCTGCTCGGCCGTGTCTTTGAGTTCAACCGCTCGCCCGAGGGCAACTCCATGCGGCTGCTCTTCTCCCCTGAGATCCCTCTGGGGGGTGGCAGAGGGCCCGACAGCGGCCCGTGACACTGCACTGCACCACCGTGGAGTGCTCACCATGATCCGCGTCGACAATTTGACCAAGCGGTTCGGACGGGTCGTCGCCGTCGATGGGATCTCCTTCGAGGTCCGTGAGGGAGAGGTGCTGGGGTTCCTCGGGCCCAACGGTGCGGGAAAGAGCACCACTCTGCGGATGATTGTGGGGCTGACCACCCCGACGGCGGGGTGTGTCACGGTGGCGGGGCACGACTCCCGCCGCGACTCGCTCGCCGTTCGCCGCATGATCGGGCATCTGCCCGAGAGAACACCGCTCTACGGGGACATGGGGGTGAGGTCATTCCTCCGCTTCGCCGCCGAGGTGAAGGGCATTCCCCGCGCAGACCGGTCCGCCGCCATCGGTCAGGCCGTCGCGGAGTGCGGCCTGGAGGAGATGCAGAGGCGCCAGATCCGCCACCTCTCGCGGGGGTATCGCCAGCGGGTGGGGCTCGCTCAGGCTATCCTGGGTGATCCGCGCGTCCTCATCCTCGACGAGCCGACGGTTGGCCTCGACCCGAAGCAGATCATCGAGATCCGCCACCTCATCCGGGGATGGGCGGGGTGTCGCACCGTCATTCTGTCAACGCACATTCTCCCCGAGGCCGAGGTCACGTGCGATCGGATCATCATCATCAGCGGTGGGAAGCTGCGCGCCGAGGGAACGCCTGCGCACCTGGCGGCGGGATCCGAGCGCTCCCCTGCACTGACCGTGGAGATGTCCGCCCCACCGGAGCAGGTCCGTGAGGCGCTCTGTGGGCTCGCGGAGATCGACTCCGCCCAGCCCGCGGGGGACACAGGCGCCCGGCTCATCGTCTCAGGCCACGATCTGAGTGCGATGCGGAGGGCGGTCGTGCGAGAGGCCGCCTCGCGCGGCTGGGAGATCGTCCATCTCAGTGCGGCGGTGGGTGGACTCGAGCGCGCCTTTCTCGACGCCATCGGTGAGGAGGCAAAACGGTGATGCGCTGGTGGCCCGTCTACCGCCGTGAGCTCGGAGCCTCGCTGCAGTCGCCCGCGGTTCTGATCTTCGCCGCTCTGTTCTTCGCCCTGCTGGGCGTTCTCTTCGCCCGGACGATGCTGCTCTTCACCGCCGCCACCCAGGGAGACGCCCAGGCGCTGCGGGCGCTGGAGAACGTGCCGCTGAACGTGAACGACTATCTGGCACATCAGTTTTTCGGGATCACGCTGCTCCTGCTGATCCTCTCGTTGCCGATGCTGACGATGCGTCTGATTGCGGAGGAGCGGAAGATCGGGACCTTCGATCTCCTGATGAGCTATCCGCTGCGTGAGATCGACGTGGTGGCCGGCAAGTTCGCCGCGGCCTGGAGCCTGGTGGGGCTTCTGCTCCTGCTCAGCCTGCTGTTCCCGGTGCTGATGGCCTGGTCGAGCGGTGGACAGATGGAGATCGCCCCCATCGTGGCGGGATACATCGGTCTGCTCTGCGCGGGCGCCGCCTTCGTGGCCATCGGACTGTTCGCCTCATGCCTGACGGAGAATCAGCTCGTGGCCGGCCTGCTGACGCTGGGCATTCTTCTCCTGGGAGTGCTCCTGGGCAACTTGGCCTCGGAGGACAGCGGCGCACTGGCTTCCGTTCTCCGCTCCCTGGACATCCTGGAGCACTGCGATCCCTTTCTCCGCGGTCTCGTCCGACTGAGCGGAGTGACGCACTTCGCGGCGATGACAATCGGCGCTCTCTATCTCGCGGACAAGGCACTGACCTTCCGGCGGCTGGGGGTGATCCGATGAGGGGGCTCCTCGGTGCGGCCAGTCTCGTCCTCGCTCTCATCGGCCTGCTGGCGGCAGCCTCATGGGAGATGGAGATCGCGCTGATCCTGCTCGCCCTCGCGGGCGTCTGCCTGCTGCCCGTCTGGCTCCGTGGCCCTCGGCGTCTCGATCTCGGGGCGCTCCTCCACATGGTCCTCGTGTGTGTGTTTTTCATCGGGAGTCTCGTCTGCATCCATCTCCTGATCGCCCACCGGGGCATCGAGTGGGATCTGACGAGCAATCGCCGCAACAGCTTCAGCCCTCTGACCGTGCAGCAGCTGCGGGCGCTGCCCGGGGACGTCGAGATCACCGCGGTCGTCACCGACGCGAGCGAGATGCGTCCTCTGCTCGAGCGATTGTCTGCGCTGACTCCACGGGTCAGCTTCCGGCTCCTGCATTTCATCCGCGACTGGCATGAGGTGATCTCACTCGCCGAGGAGTGGGGCATCACCGAGCCCGGACCGGGGACAGTTCTCTTCAGCTGCCAGGTCAACGAGCGGACCGTGCGCCAGACGGTCCTCCGCGCCGGCGACGGCCCGGAGTTCGAGTTCGACGAGCAGGCCTGGGTCAACGCCTGCATCGAGGTCACCCGCGAGCGCTCACCCCAGGTCTTCTTCACACTGAATCACGGTGAGCGCGATCTGGGCGCAGAGCTCCGCGGCGCGAGAGAGATCTTCGCCTCGCTGGGATTCGAGGTGAGATTCGGGACACTGCGTGATCTCCCAAGTGACGTTGACCTGATTGCGATCGCTGGTCCCCAGAGGGATTTCGATGAACCGGACCTGGCGCTCCTCGAGGACGCGCTCCAGGCCGGGGTGGGTGTCCTGCTTCTTCTCGATCCTCCCCATGTGATCGGCTCCGAGAGATATCGCACACCCATCCCCCTGACGCGCCTCGAGGCATGGGTGGAGGCCAACGGCGTCGATCTGCCCGAGGGGGTGATCGCCGAGGACGACCCCGAGATGGCGACC
>JAFGKF010000337.1 GCA_016928695.1 Candidatus Sumerlaeota bacterium
ATGCCCACGGCCTACCCCAGCGAGACCGACCCCGGCGTGATGGTCCCCCTCCTGCCCGAGCGGATCACCGATCTCGCCCCCCTCATCAATGATGGCCATGCGATCAGTGATCCCCCCATGCGTGACGACCGCTTTGCACCGGGGGAGTACGGAGGCCGACTGATCCTCGCGTCCGTCGGCGACCCCAAGTCGTTCAACGTGATCGTGGCCAACGAGTCGTCGTCCACCGACATCATCAATCGCATGTGGGCGGCGCTGACCAGCTACAACCAGGTCACCCAGGAGGTGATCCCCGGTCTCGCCCACGCCTGGGAGCACGACGAGGCGGGTTCCACGTGGACCTTCCACCTCCGCGAGGGACTCGTCTTCAGCGACGGCTCTCCGCTGACCTCCGAGGCGGTGGATCGGTATTTCCGCGTGATTTACACCGAGGGCCTGACCAATCCCAACGCCGATGTGTTCAACATCGATGGTGTGCCTTTCACCTGGGAAACCCCCGATGACCTGACCATCGTGATTCACACACCGGACACCTTCGCGCCGATGCCTCTTCTCGCCAACTACATCCAGCCCCTTCCCCCCGAGCCGTGGGAGACCGCCCTGGCGAGCGACGATCCCGCCGCCGCCCTCGCCCAGATCCACACCCTGGACACCGATCCCAGCACCTACGTCTGCAGCGGCCCCTTCATGCTCGAGTCCTTCACCAGCGGTGAGCAGACTGTCATCAGGCGCAATCCCAACTATCAGCGCTGGGATGCGGCGGGGCGACGCCTGCCCAATTTCGACCAGATGATCTTCCGCAGCACGCCGGACATGAACACGGTGCGCCTGCGCTTCGAGGCCGGTGAGGCCGACATGATCGATCCCATCTATCCCCAGCACTACGCCGCCCTCCGCGACGGGGCCGAGGGGGGGGGCTACACGGTTTGGGATCTGGGGCTGACCCTGAGCAAGTCCTTTTTCTGGTTCAACCTCAAGGAGGGCATCGATCCCGACACAGGCGAGCCCTTTGTGCCACCGCACCGGATGGCCTGGTTCCAAAACGTCGATTTCCGCCGCGCCTGCGCCCACGCCATCGACCGCGAGGCGATGTGCGACATCGTCTACAGCGGCCGCGCGGTGCCGAAGGTCGCCTACGAGTCGAGTTCGAACCTCTACTGGTTCAACCCCAACGCGACACGATACGATTACAACCCCGAACGTGCCCGGGAGCTGCTCGACTCGATCGGACTCATCGACCGCAACGGCGACGGCATCCGCGAGGACGCCGAGGGCAACCCCGTCCGCTTCACCATGCTCACCAACCGCGGCAACGACGTGCGCGAGCGGATGATCGTTCTGATCCAGGAGGATCTGCGCGCCATCGGCATCGACATGGTGCCATCGACCATCGACTTCAGCACACTGGTCGAGCGGATCGCCGACACCTATCGCTACGAGGCCTGCCTGCTCGGCCTGGCCGGCGGCACCCCAGATCCCACCACCGGTCTCAACGTCCTGCGCTCGAGCGGTCGCACCCATCAGTGGAACCCGAGCCAGGACATCCCCGCCACCGAGGCCGAGGCGCGCATCGACGAGCTGTGCGACGATCTTCTGCGCACCCTGGACCGCGAGGAGCAGCGGCAGATCTACTTCGAGATCCAGGAGATCATTGCCCGAGAGTGCTTCCTGATCTGGACCGTCGATGCCTATGTCTATGTCGGAACGCAGAACCGTGTCGCCAACTGGTGCCCTGCCATTGTCGACGACCGCACGATGTGGAACATCGAATCGCTCTGGCAGCTGAGTGCCGACTGAGTGAGACGCCCACGTGGCGACACTCCAATACATCCTCCGGCGTCTCCTTCAGGCCATCCCCCTGCTGTTCGGCATCTCGCTGCTGAGCTTCTTCCTGATCAACCTGGCGCCGGGCGACTTCCTCGCGGAACAGCGCGCCAATCCCCAGGTCTCCAACGACTTCATCCGCCATCTCGAGCTCCAGCTCGGGCTTGTCCGGCCCGTGATCGACGACAGCACCGGCGAGATCGCCCTCGACCCCGAGACGGGCGAGGAGATCTACGAGGACACCCCCTGGTGGGTGCAGTACGGCACGTGGCTGTGGAACATCTTCCGTCACGGCGACTTCGGCTACTCGTTCTCCACCCGCCAGCCGGTCTGGACCGTGATCTGGTCCCGCCTGCTCAATACGCTGTGGCTGTCGGTCTGCGCGCTGACCTTCGCGCTGGTCATCGCTCTGCCGCTGGGCATCTGGGCCGCCATGCGGCAGTACCGGTGGCAGGATGCGCTTGGCTCGTTCATCGCCTTCGTCGGGCTGTCGATGCCCGACGTCTTCTTCGCGCTGCTCATGCTGATCTTCGCCAAGGAGACAGGGCTGCTACCGCTCGGTGGAATGCGAAGCGTGGATTTCGATGAGCTCTCCTTCGGCGGCAAGGTGCTCGACCTTCTCCACCACGTCGCCGCCCCCGCCATCGTGCTCGGCACCGCGCGCATGGCCGTCTACATGCGCCAGATGCGAGGCAACCTGCTCGACGTCCTCGAGGCCGACTACGTCCGAACCGCCCGCGCGAAGGGCCTGCGCGAGGGCACCGTCGTCGTCAAGCACGCCACGCGCAACGCGATCAACCCCATCATCACGCTCTTCGGCTACTCGCTGAGCGGCCTGCTCTCGGGCTCCATCCTCGTCGAGAACGTCATGGCCTGGCCCGGCCTGGGCCGCACCGTCGTCCAGGCCCTGGTCGCGAAGGACCTCTACCTCGTCATGGCCGCCGTGCTGATGAGCTCCGTCCTGCTCATCGTGGGCAATCTGATCGCCGA
>JAFGKF010000055.1 GCA_016928695.1 Candidatus Sumerlaeota bacterium
AGCGCCGGCGCCCTCGCCGGCATCAGAAAAACCTTGCCATTCCCTCTGTGTCTCTGCGTCTCTGCGCGAGGATCATGCGACAGAGGCAGTCCGCTCTCCTCGCCCTTCTTCTCCTCGTCCCCGCCCCGAGCATCGGCGTCACGTTCGCCATGGCCCTCACCCCCGGGACCGTGGGCCAGGTGATCTACGGCATCTGCAAGGTCTGGCTTCTGCTCTTCCCCCTCGTCTGGCTGCTCGCCATGGAGCGGGGGCGCCTGAGCTGGTCGCCCATGCGAAAGGGCGGCTGGGGAGCCGCGGTGATCTCAGGCCTCGCGATCTGCGTTGTCATCATCGCCGCCCACTGGTTCATCGGTCGGCGCCTGATCGATCCCGCGACCGTCCGGGCCACCGCGGAGCAGAACGGCCTCACCAGCGCCGGTCGCTACCTCGCTCTCGTCCTCTACCTGACCCTCGTCAACTCGCTGCTCGAGGAGTACGTCTGGCGGTGGTTCGTCTTCCGCAAGTGCGAGGTGCTGCTCGGCGGCTGGCGTGCGGTCCTGCTCTCCGGCGCCCTGTTCACGGTGCACCACGTCATCTCGCTCCGGCTTCAGATGGGGTGGGATGTCACGCTGCTGGCCTCGCTCGGGGTGCTGCTCGGCGGCGTGATCTGGTCGTGGTGCTATCTGCGCTACCGGTCGATCTGGCCGGGGTACGTGAGCCACCTTCTGGCGGACGTGGCGATTTTCTGGATCGGCTGGCAGCTCATATTTGCCTGATTTTTCAGGGGTTCCGGGCGACGCAGATCCGTTTGAGAAAGAGCTTGCAATCTGTGAAGGATTTCACGAAACAGGGCGGCCTCTGTGGCCACCGCATGCCGCAGTTGAACTGGAGGACATGACAATGAAGATCGCTGAGCGAATCAAAGCCATCCCGGCCTCTCTGACGCTGGCGATCACGGCGAAGGCCAAAGCCATGAAAGCCGAGGGTATCGACGTGGTCGGATTTGGAGCCGGAGAGCCCGACTTCGACACGCCCGAGGCCATCAAGAAGGCCGCCAAGGACGCGCTCGACGCTGGGATCACCAAGTACACGCCCGCCGGCGGCACGCCCGAGATGAAGAAGGCGGTCTGCGCCAAGATGAAGCGCGACCGCGGCCTCGACTACACCCCCGAGCAGGTGATCATCAACTGCGGCGGAAAGCACTCGTTCTACAACCTGGCCCAGGTGACGCTCGATCCCGGGGATGAGGTGATCATCCCCGCCCCCTACTGGCTGAGCTACCCGGAGATGGTGAAGCTCGCCGACGGCGTGCCGGTGATCATCGACACCGGCGTGGATCAGGACTTCCTGGCCACGCCCGAGCAGGTCGAGAAGGCGATCACGAAGAGGACCGTGGCGCTCGTCCTCAACAGCCCCTCCAACCCGACGGGCATGATGTACACGCCCGAGCAGATCCGGGCGATCGCCGACGTCTGCCTCGCGAAGGGCGTGATGGTGTGGAGCGACGAGATCTACGAGCACCTGATCTACGGCGACGCCGTCCACTGCAGCCCGGCCGAGCTCAGCCCCGAGCACTTCGCCAACACGGTGGTCCTCAACGGGATGTCCAAGACCTGGTCGATGACCGGCTGGCGCCTGGGCTGGACCTGCGGGCCGAAGGAGATCATCGGCGCGATGAACCGCCTTCAGAGCCACCAGACGTCGAACCCGACGAGCTTCGCCCAGACTGGTGGCGTCGTCGGGCTGGAGAGGCCGCTCGAGCACCTCGACGAGTGGCTGGCGTCGTTCGACGAGCGCCGCCGGCTGATCGTCGGGCGCCTCAATGCGATCCCCGGCATCCGCTGCCCCGAGCCGAAGGGCGCCTTCTACGTCTTCCCGGACGTCAGCGCGTTCTATGGCAAGACGATCTGCGGCAAAAAGGTCACCGACTCGATGTCATTCGCCGACGCGCTGCTCGAGGGCGCCAACGTGGCCATCGTTCCCGGCATCGCCTTCGGGGACGACAAGGGCGTGCGCCTGAGCTATGCGATCGCGAAGGCCGCCATCGAGAAGGGTCTTGGCCGGATCGAGAAGGCCCTGAGAGAGGCGTCCTGACGATCGCCTCAGATGGAGCACCGGCGCCCGCGCCGGCATTCTCTGTTGGATGCCGATAATGATACCGGCGAGGGCGCCGGTGCTCCATTTTCATCTGTGGGCCACGAGAATCAGCCGCGGCGAATCATCCCCATGCGGTGCCGCGGCGAAATCCCCAAACGCCCCCGTGGGCTCGAGACCCGCGCCGCGCATCGCCCGCTCGATCTCCACGCGCGTGAACAGCCTCACCGACTCCACCCAGACCCGCATCACGGCGCCCTCGCGGCTCAGGCGCACGGTCTTGATGACGCGGCCGTGCTCGATGCGGCGGCTCTCCTTCACATGGAGGCCGTCACTCAGCTCTCTCTCCGAGTGGGGAATGAGCCCCGCCTCAACCCGTGGGGCATTGAGAAAGTCGAAGACGAAGGCCCCGCCGGGTTTCAGAGCGTCCGCGACCTCGTCGAAAACGAGCCAGTTCTCCCCGTCGCGCTGGAAGTAGCCGAAGCTCGTGAAGAGGCTGAGCACGAGATCGAACGCGGGCCGGAACGAGAGGTGCCGCATGTCGCCCCGGACCAGCGGCACGGGGCACTCGGTGCGCGCCTGGAAATCGCGCAGCAGGTCCTGCGAGAGATCGAAGCCGAACACCCGGTGACCCTCGCGGCACAGAGGCGCGACGTGGCGGCCGTTGCCGCAGCACAGGTCGAGAATCCTCGCGCCGGGCCGGAGAAGTCCCTGCCCCTCGAGGAAGGTGAGCGCGCGCTCCGCGTCCTCCTCATCGCGGTGCGCGTAGACGTCGAGATACTCGCGGTCGAAGGCGGACTCGTACCACCGTGGATCGGGGATCATCGGAATTCCCCCTCCCCGAAGAGATCGCCCGTGCGCGGCGGCGGCGTGGCGGCCGTCTCCAGGGCCTGGCGGAGCTCCGCGGGGGCATGGCCAGAGGCGAAGAGCTCGGCGGGGAGAGGCTTGGCCCCCGCCTGCAGCAGGCGATGGTTGCCCGCGGTGTGCACGGTGATCTCGCCGTGGTCGACCACGAGCGTCGGGCGATCGAAATCGAGCGCGGTCTGGCCCGTCATGATCGACCCGCCACCGCTGCGCGCCGCGACGACGATGACGGCCTTTGCGAGCGCGACGATCAGGCGATTGCGCCGCATCGCCTCGGCGGTCGAGAAGCGCGCGAACGGCCACTGGGCCGAGAGAAGGCAGACGCGCTCGGGGTCGTGATCCGCGCGGCTCTGGAACTCCTGCGAGTGCGCGATCCCCTCCGCGAGGAGGTAGAGCGAGCGCCCCCCCGCGCGCAGCGCGGCCTGCTGCGCGGTCTGATCGACACCGCGGGCACCTCCGCTGACCACGTCGTAGCCGAGCTCGACGAGCGATCGCCCGATGATCTCGGCGACCTGCAGAGCCTCGGCCGTCGTCTCGCGCGAGCCCACGACGGCGACGTTGGGTGTGTGCATCAGGCGCGGATTGCCCCAGCCGAGCAGCCAGTCCGGCGCAGCGTTGCCCATCACGGCCAGCCCCTCGGTCGGCCAGGCGCTGTCCATGGGGCCGAGGACCCACAGGTCCCGCCCCGCCCCCTCGCCCCGGCAGAGTCTCTTCAGCGCCTCCGCTCGCCGACCGAGCATCTCCTCGGCCGTGTCGGGCAGCGGGGCGGTGGCGATGCGCTTTCGCCGCGGGAGATTGAGCCAGTCCACCGGCGCCACGCCCTTCGTCCTCAGCGTGGCGCGCCAGAGCGCGTGCGCCTCGGCGCCGACGCCGGGCAATGCACGCACCGCGAAATCCACCCAGCGGTCGGGGGAGAAGAGGGGGAGCTCGCCCTGGTCGTCAGACAATGCGGAAATAGTCGATCAGCGCGCAGCGGCGCTCGCGGGTGAACGTCCGCGCGGTGGTGCAGCCCTCGCCGGTGGGGCTGGCGATGGAGAACGAGGTGTAGCCCTCGCCGCCGGAGCCGAGGCCCGCCAGCGTGGGGCCGTTCTTGACGAAGATCGAGACGTTCATCTTCACCGCCATGCGGTGCATGTGCTCGATGTTGCGCGAGAAGATCGTGGCCGTGTGGCCGAAGCCGTGCTCGGCGGCATAGGCGCGCTCGAGGGCCTCGTCGAAGTCGCGGCAGCGGACGATCGGCAGGAAGGGCATCATCTGCTCCTCCTGCACGAACGCGTGGTCGTTGTCGGTCTCGCCGATCAGGAGCAGCGTCTCCTCGGGCACGCGCAGGCCGATCGCCTCGGCCAGTACCGACGCATTGCGGCCCACGAAGTCGCGGTTGAGGTTCGGGCTGCCACACCCGACGCCGCCCTCGAACTGGAAGGCCTTGACGGCGAGCGCGTCGATCTGGTCGCGCGTGAGCAGGACGCAGCGATTTTTGAGCATCTCGCGGATGAGGCCGTCGGCCATGCGCTCGACGACGAAGACCTCCTTCTCGCCGATGCAGACGATGTTGTTGTCGAACGACGCGCCGATCACGATGTCGCGCGCCGCCTTGACGAGGTCGGCCGTCTCGTCGACGACGACCGGCGGGTTGCCTGGCCCCGCGCAGATCGCCTTCTTCGGCGTGCCCAGCGCCGCTCTCACCACGCCCGGCCCCCCCGTGACGAGCAGCACCCGCACGCGGGGGTGATTGAACATCGTGGTGGCTGACTCGATCGTCGGCACGCGCACGGTGGTGAACAGGTTCGGCGGGGCGCCGACCGTGGCGAGCCCGCGGCTGAAGAGGTCGACGGCGTAGGCGAAGACGTCCTTCGACGCCGGGTGGGCGTTGAAGACGACCGTGTTGCCCGCCGAGAGGATCGAGATCAGGTTGTTGAGCAGCGTCGGCACCGGGTGCGTCGAGGGCGTGACGGCGCCGATCGTGCCGTACGGCGCGTACTCGAGCGTCGTGAGGCCGTGGTCGCCAGTGAAGGCCCTTGGCTCGATGATCTCCGGCCCCGGTGTCGCGGCCGCCACGAGCTGGAACTTCGCGATCTTGTGATCGACTCGCCCCATGCCCGTCTCGCGCATGGTGCGGATGGCGAAGTCCTCGGCGTACTGAAGCCCGAGCTGACGGAGCTTCTCGATGAATTGCCTGCGCTTGGCGAGCGAGATGCGCTGGTGGGTGTGGAAGGCGTCGGCGGCGGCCTGAATCGCCTCGTCCATGTCGTCGAAGACGCCCATCAGCTCCCCCGTGGGCGAGGCGGGCACCGGCGCGGGCGCAGGGGACGGCGCCGACACAGGTGTCTTGCCGCTGGTCAGTCTCTCCACCACCGTCTCGACGATGGAGCGGATCTGTGTGTCACTGAGCGCCATGCCACTCTCCCCGCACTGATTGACACCCTGAGCCGCGGCGTGCGACTCTGAGCCGACGTATCCTAGGGAGTCGCTCCCAGAGCCGCCAAGAAAAAACCACGTGGTCCCCCGACTCGCCCTCTGGACATGGCTCACACTGGCCGCGGTGACTTCCTCGTCCCAGACCCCCGAGAGTGAACCACGCGCGGCGCTGGTCGAGATGGGCGCGCGGCTCACGCAATTGCAGTCGTATCAGGCGCGGATCTCGCGCGTCACCGAGCTCGCCGTCAGCGCGGAGGTCGAGCGCAGCGAGACGGTCATCGAGTTCGCCGTCGAGCGCCCCAACCGCGTGGCGCTCCGGAGCGCGGCGCCCGAGGGCAGGCTCGAGGTGGTCTCGGACGGCGAGCGCCTCTGGGTCTGGTCGGAGGAGAGCGGGATGATGCTCGACACCGAGGCGCCTGCCACGCTCCCCGAGATCTTCGAGGCGACCGAGGGGCTGGCCGCCGAGGGTTTGGCCATCGGCGGACTGCTCTTCAGCGACGATCCCGCGGAGGAGATCACAGCGGAGTACAACATCATCCATGACCTGGGGGGAATGCATCTCGAGGGAGAGCTCTGCCACCTCATCGGCCTCGAGCAGCGCGACGGGCTGAAGATGATCCTGTGGCTCGACGCCGAGACGCTGGTGCCATGCCAGGTGACGCTCGACGCCACCGCCACACTGCGCGACTCCCTGACGGCCCAGGGCATCAACAGCCGCTGGGCCCGCGCGACCGTGATCGAGACCCACCGCGACGTGGTTCTCAACGCTGAGGGCCTCGAGTTCCATCTCCTCGCGGACACCGCCGCTCAGCGGGACTGACTCCATGGACGCCGACGCCCCCGCCGATGCTCCGCCCCCTTCGCACTCCGCACCCACACCCATTCGAAGGGTCATCCGCATGACGCTGACCGTCGTCATCGGCGCGCCCCTGGCGGTCATTCTGGTCCTCACGGGATGCCAGCGGAAGATGATCTATCTCCCGCAGCCCTACCCGGCCAACATCCTTCAAATGCTCCCCGAGGGCATGGTGCCGATCGAGGCCGACATGGGCGGCAGGCGACAGGTGGCGTTCTACATGCCTCCGCGCAGCGGCCACAGCGGCGCGCCCGAGCGGCTGTGGATCGTCTTCGGCGGCAATGGATCGGTCGCGCTCGCCTGGCATGAGTTCGCGGCCTCCTGTGAGGACGACGACGCGGCCTTTCTCCTCGTCGACTACCCCGGCTACGGAATCTGCGAGGGACGGCCCAAGCGCAGCACGATCCGCGAGGGGGCCGATGCGCTGATCGCGGCGCTCGCTGAGCATCTCGGGGTGGAGGAGCAGAGCCTCGCGGGCGAGGTCGGATACCTCGGCCACTCGCTCGGCGCCGCGGTGGCGCTCGAGGCCGTGCAGCGCCACGGCGCGCAGCGCGTGGTGATGGTCTCGCCCTTCACGAGCCTCGTCGACATGGCCCGGGGGATGTTCGGCTGGCCGCTGTGCCACCTGGTCTTCGACCGCTTTGACAACCGCGCGCGCCTCGACGAGATCGCTGTGTCGAATCCCCGCCCCGAGGTCACCATCATCCACGGGGCCCAGGACGACATCGTCCCCGTGCGCAACGGGCGCGCGCTGGCGGCGCTGCACCCGGACTGGATCCGCTACATCGAGATCCCGGACGGAGACCACAACGGGATTCTGGACACCGCGGAGGCGGAGATCCACGCGGCGATGCTCGCCGACCATCACTCCGAGGGGGAGAGCCCATGAGCACCATCAACGCCGAGCAGCTGATCGAGCGACTCGAGAACATGGCGGGGGCGTTGCCCGCCTTCCTGAGGGGACTCTGCGACGATGAGGTGACGTGGAAGCCCAACCCGGGCGAGTGGTCGATCCTCGAGGTCTGCTGCCATCTGGCAGACGAGGAGAACGAGGATTTCCGCCCGCGCCTGCAGAGCACGCTCACCGATCCCTCCGCTGAGTGGCCGCCGCTGGACCTCGAGGGCGTCGCCGAGAGGCGCGGGTACAACTCGCGCGACCTGATCCAGGTGCTCGACCACTTCGCCACCGCGCGGAGAGCCAACGCCCTGTGGCTGAGGTCGCTCGAGTCCCCCGACTGGGAGCGGGCGCACACACATCCCAAGCTCGGCGCGATCCGCGCGGGCGATCTCCTCGCCGCCTGGGCCGCGCACGACGCGATTCACATCCGGCAGATCTCGAAGCGCCTGCTCGGGCTCGCCCTGCGCGACAGCGGGATGTTCTCGGCGACGTACGCCCAGCCCTGAGCGGGATCGCCGATCAAATTCCTGTGCAGGGGCACGGCATGCCGTGCCCCTACAGAAGACCAGAATGCGTTCAGTCTACATGAATGAGAGAATTGGAGAGGGCCGGAATGGAGATTCCGGCATGATGAGAGCCCTTCAAATGGAGCGCCGGCGCCCTCGCGGCATCAGTGTGCAAAAGGTGCCGGAATGGGAATTCCGGCACGATGGGAGGGGAATGCGCCGGCGCCCTCGCCGGCGAATTGGAGACCGGCGGGGGCGCCGGTGCTCCATCATCCGATTCAGCCCGCTTCAGCGGGTGCCTCTTGGCCTCTGGACTTCGGACTTCGACGAGCTCAGTCGAGTCGCGAGCT
>JAFGKF010000338.1 GCA_016928695.1 Candidatus Sumerlaeota bacterium
CGGCGCCGCCTCGCGCAGTGTCGGCTCGACCGTCCCACGCATCGCGGACAGCCCCCGCCTCAGCAGGCGGTGCACACGGTTGGGGCGAACGCCGAGACGCTCGGCGATCTCCACCTGCTTCATCCCCTCGCTGTAGTGGAGAAGAACCACCTCTCGCTGATCCGGTGGCAGGCGGTCGATCGCACGCTGCACGGCGCGCCGCTGGTCTTCGGCCTCCATCGTCTCACGCACCCCCTGGGTCTGGGTGTCGGGGACCTGGAGCGGCTGCTCCTGAGCATCGAGCGACACCATCGGAACGATCTGCGACCGGCGCAGGCCACGCCTCTGCCAGTCGATCGCCAAGTTGCGAGCCAGGCGGGCCAGCCACGGAGCCAACTTGTGGGGATCGTCGAGGCGGTGGATGTTGAGGTGCACCCGGAGGAACACCTCCTGCACCAAGTCCTCGGCCATCTCATGGCTGCCCAGACGGGCCCGTGCGATGGTGTAGACCAATCCCGCGTGCCGCTCGATCAGCCTCTCGAACGCCCGGACATCACCGGCCCGGGCCAGCTGAACCAAGCGCGCATCGCTGAGGTGGGAGGGAGCGGTCGTCATTGGGTCCAGAGTCCTGTCTGGACGGAGGTCACATTGCCTCCGTCACCCCTACCAGACGAGGCCACCCCCCGCAAATTCCAATCACCTGGAAGAAAAAATCTGGCCCCGAGGGGCCAGATGTCGATCAGTCGGAAGTCAACTCAATTCAATCATCTGTTCTCCACGATGTCTCCTGGGCTCATGGTCCCGTTGGTCGGATCATAGACCAAGTTGGCTCCCTGATCCGCCTGATCGGGCCCCAGACTCCAGACCCGCCCAGACTCGACCCGAACCGGCTCACCGGTGAAGGGGTCCACGATCTCCTCCAATCGCGCCTCGTCGTCCAGGCGCAGGGCGCACAGCGCCATGCACAGACTCAGTTTGGCCTCCGTGACTTCCTCACGGGTGACCGCCTCCAGGAAATTGGGGAGAGCCAGTTGGAACAGCGGGTTATCGGTCTGCTGCTCGATCCACTCCGGCCCAAAGGATTCTCGCTCCCAGGCGGGCAGCGAGGCGTTCTCGCAGATCAGGCCCCAGACCCTCTGATGCTCCGCCTGGAAGGCGTTGAAATCCTCGAGGGCGGCCTGAAGCGCCATGATGTGCCACATATTCTCACGGCCTAAGCTGCCGCTGAAGAAATCTCTGAGCAGGGCGGGGTCGCTCTTCGCCTCCTGCAGGCCGACGAGCATGCACCTCCCCTCGGTTTCAAAGGCCGCCTCCATGCCCACATGGACTCGGGCGACCTGACACAGTGCCTCCCAGGTCGCCTCCAGCGTCTCCTCACTGATCCCCGGCTGGATCAAAATGTCCGAGAGCGAGGTGAATCCGATGTTCATCCCCGCAACTCCGATCAGGTGCTGGATCAGCCCCACATTCTCCACATTGAGGTGATTCGAGAGTCGGATCAGCTGCACCGCCCGCTCGGCGGCGAGGTCGAGCTGCCCCTGCGCCGCGAGCATTCTCGCCTCGGCGGCCATGAGCTTGGCGAGCAGCTGGAAGAAGAGGAAATTCATCACCGGCGAGGAGGATGATTGCCAGGCGGGGAACGTGATGTGGTCCGCCTCCGCCGCGCGGATGGCCGCATCGAGCGCCGGGCGCTGAGAGGCGATCAGCCCCTCGATCTCGGGATGGGGTGCTCGCCAACCCTCACGGTAAATCGATGTCAGCGTCTCGCCCTGGGGAATGATGAGATCGGTGTTGAGGAGATCCTGGGAGAGAATCAGGTCACTCAGTCCTCCGGTGTCGTCGGTGGTGTTGACATAGGCCCGCGCCTCGGCGAGCCACGCCTCCGGCTGAGCGGCCAGAGACAGGCAAAGAGGTGTCAGAAAGGCAGAGATCAGCAGGGCACGCATGGGGGTCACCTCCAGGTGGTGTCTGCCCCTGAGACGAATCCGGGCTGAGGGGGGATGACAGGTGGAGGGGGAAAAGAGGGTATCCGAATCAGCCGAATTGACCGAATCTCAGCCCTGCGCTGAGCCAATGGTCAGGGGATTTCCTGCCGTCACCCACACCTCCCATTCACGCGGGGTGCATAGGCTGTGCAGCTCTCATGGTTATTCAGCTCTGCACAGCCAACGCACCACGCTTTGGGGGCGCAGCAGTGCTGCGCCCCTACGAAGTCCGCACTGAAATGCATTTTCTATGCAGAGCTCAATGGGATTATTCGGAGAATTCGGTCAATTCGGACACGAAAAATCACTTCGCCGCGGCCAGTGACGCCTCCGTCTCGCGCCGCAGGGCGTTGAGCTGGCCCGCGAGAAGCGCGCGCCGCTCCTTGCTCATCCGGTCGATGAAGAGCACACCGTCGAGGTGATCGTACTCATGCTGAATCACCCGCGCGAGCAGATCGTCGGCCTCGAGCACGAACTCCTCGCCGTGCTCGTTGAACGCCCGGACCTTGACCCGCAGCGGGCGGAAGACCTCGCCCTCGATGTTGGGGATCGAGAGGCAGCCCTCCGTGTAGGGGCCGTCCTCGACGCTCTCGTCGAGGATCTCGGGATTGATGAAGACCTGGAGATTGCGCCGGTCGTGAGTCACCTGCTCGGTGTCGAGAACGAACAGCCGGATGTTGCGCGCCACCTGCGGCGCGGCCAGACCCACCCCCTTGTTCGTGTACATGGACTCGCCCATGTCCGCCGCCAGCTGGCGGATCTCGTTGTTGATCTCCTCGACCGGCACCGAGCGCTCCTGCAGACTCGGGGTGCCGTATTTGATGATCTCAATCAGGGACATCTCTCACATCCTCGGTGTTCACGCGCATGGCAGGCTAACACACAGGTTCCGTGCCGGGGCAATACCGAAGCACAGGCATTGACAGAATCCACCCCAGAGGGCTGAAAAAAGAGCCTCTGGAGGCCCGGAGCGGAGCTGTGGCACGTTTCAACCTCATCAACACCCCCAAGCGGGCGATCCTGAGATGGCGCCATGATCGCCTCATGAGACGCCATGCGGGCGAGATGCTCCGCCCCGAGGAGGTCGATTTCGCCTCGGTCCGCCGGGCCCTGGTCATCCTCCCCAACTGGCGGATGGGCAATCTGCTGCTGGCAACGCCGATCTGCCAGTGGCTCCGGGAGGGCCTCCAGGCCAGGGGGGCGAAGGACCCCGTCATCGACCTCTGCTCGGGGGATTCGTTCGCCTCGCTCCTGATACACCATCCCCACGTGCGCCGACACATCGCCATCCCGACGGCATTCCACCCCTTTGCCCGCCGCGCCATGCACCGATCTCTCGCCGCCGAGGGCTACGACCTCGCGTTCCTGGCGAACTACGGCGGCGATCATCTCGGATGCAAAATCGCCGTGGCCACAGGGGCGCGGTATCGCCTCGGAGCGGGCAGCGGGAATGAGGGGCCGCTCAACGTCATCGTCAAACGCCCGGGCAAAGATGACCCCATCACCGAGCAGCACCGCGCCGTCCTCGAGCGGCTGGGGCTCGAACCCGATCCCAGCGTCGATCTCACCATGGTCTCCACACCCGAGGAGCTGGAGGAGGCCCGCCGCGAGATCGCGTCCTGGAGTCTCGGCGAGGGGCGGAGACCCGTCGGCCTCTTCCCATGCGGTCATCGGATCAAACAGATCCCGCTCGGTCACTGGGCGAGGATCATCGAGCGGCTGCGGCAAGATTTTCCCGATCTCGAGCCCGTCGTCTTCCACGCACCCGCCGATCGCGGCAAGATCGAGGTGCTCCAGCGGACCCTGGGAACCCGTCCTGTGCGCGCCGTCTCGGCCCCCCTGCGCCGGTTCTGCGCCCTCGTCGAGTGCATGGAGGCCATCATCTCCTGCGACGCGGGTCCCCTGCACCTCGCCCGCGCCAAGCGCCGCCCCCTGGTCAGCCTCTTCACCAAGCCCAACCACGACAAATTCGCCCCGACAGGTCCAGGCCGGATCTGTCTCTTCGATCCCGCGGGGCCAAGCCCGCAGGAGGTCAGCAGCGCCCTGCGTCGGGTCCGCACAGAGGTGCCGGAGCCCTGAAAGGGCGACAGGGCAAAG
>JAFGKF010000339.1 GCA_016928695.1 Candidatus Sumerlaeota bacterium
CCCACCCAGGCCTCCGATCACTGAGATCTCTGAGGAGAATGCGCCATTCTCTCAGCCCCGGAGGGGCGATCACATTTTTAGCCAGGGACAACGCCCCTGGGGTGTGATTCCTCCCTGTCAGAGCCCCGGATGGGGCGAAACAGAAGTTGTCTCGCCCCTCCCGGGGCTTTGGGAATTCCTGGGTGATCGTTTTCCAGGGGCGTTGCCCCTGGCTATGATTGTTTTGCCCCTCCGGGGCTCAGTGATGAGTGCATTCCATCAGCAGGGATCCTTGCTTCGCCTTTCGGTGTGATCAAAATCACCGCTCACACCATGGCCGCGTTCTGATCGGTTCCCACGCCCTCCCCGTCAGAATTGACCATTTGGCGAAGGAGGGCCTAGACTGTGTGCATGAGGATATGGGTTTTCATCGTGGCGATGCAGTGTGCCTGTGCCCCCTCTGCACTCAGTGCCGTCATCACCTTCACGGATCACACGGTTGCCGCGGGCTTGGCGACACCAGATTACGGAGGCATCTGCTCACCGGTGGATATTGAGGGTGACGGTGACTTGGATCTGATGCTCTGGACCTATGCGAGCATTCAGAATCACTTTTTCCTCAACGATGGGACCGCTCATTTTCAGGAAGCCACGGCCATGGTCGGTCTTGAGAGCATAGGGGCAGACGCGGGTGGGATCTTTGCCAACATTGACAACATGGGGCTCCCTGAAGTCTTCAATTCAACCACCGCCAATTTCGCATTTGTTCCCAACCCGCTCTATCACAGCTCGACTGGCTTCCCACTTGAAGATATTGCTCTGGAGGCGGGTGTTCACTCGGTGATGGATCTCACCGCTCCTGTCTGGGGTGACATCAACAGTGATGGCTTTGTCGATCTCTATGTTGGGTCATTCCCAAGTTTGGACGAGCAGAATCACCCGGTTCTCTATGTCAGCCAGGGGCCGCTGAGCTACACCGAAGAGGCACAGTCGCGCGGCATCGACTTCAACGAGAATGGCCAATCGCATCTGTGGTTTGACTGGGAGGATGATGGAGATCTGGATCTCTTCATCGGCGTTTTCTTCAGTGAGACTCCCAATCTGGAGGACCGCATCTATGCCAACGATGGAGATGGCTATTTCTCCTGGGCGAGCACCGCCTTCGACCCCAGCTCGGAGATCACAACATCTCTCCATCTGGCGGACTTTGATCTTGATGGGGATCTGGACATCCTCGCGGTGCATCGGGATGTGGAGAGTGCCGTCTGGTGCAGCGACAACGGAGGCTTCGTGAATATCTCAGAGTCGCTCAATTTGAACATGCCGCCACGTGTCATTTTCGATGAGTACAATGACCGGAAACTGGCAACAACTGTGGGCGATTTCGACAATGACATGGATCCCGATGTCTTCGTGGCCCAGTGGAACGCCGTTCTGGGCTATGAACCGAGCAACGAGCTCTGGCTCAACGAGGGCGGCGTGTATGTGGACCGCACACTCGAGGCGGGCCTTGACCAAGCCGTCAACTCCTGGTTCTGCTCGTCGGCGGATCTCAATGGCGATGGATTTCTGGACATCTACGTGGTCAACGACAATGGATTTGGCTCGCGTGACACGCTCTGGCTGAACGATGGCAATGGAAACCACTGGTTGGAGATCGTTCCGCGCGGCGTGATCTCCAATCTCGACGGCATCGGGCTGAGAGCCTGGGTGACGGCCGGCGGCGTGACCCAGGTCCAGGAGCTCTACTCCAGCCCCTCTCTGCCTCTGCGCCTGCATTTCGGCCTGGCCTCGAACGAGGTGGTCGACGAGGTGGTGCTGCGCTGGCCCAGTGGCCTGCTCGAGAGCTACGAGGACATCGCCGCCGACCAGGTGTTCCAGCCCTGGGAGGGAGGGGCCTTCTCCTGGACCGGCCAGGGAGTGTATTATCGATGATTTCGTTGAGAGGATGATTCATTCGGCTGTCACGGTTCTTGCGGCGCAAGAACACGCGCCAGCCAGTCTCTCTCCCCGCCGCAACCCAGGGTTCCGCGCTTGCCCGCCCTTGGCGGGCTGCGCGCTTCACCCTGGGCTATGTTATCACGCGCCTCCGGCGCTCAGAGAGGTGATGAAACCATCCCTGATCGAACTGAGCAGACACTCATGGCTCGGTCACCAGGTGATGAAACCATCCCTGATCGAACGGAGCAGACACCCACAGCACGGTCACCAGGTGATGAAACCATCCCTGATCGAACTGAGCAGACACCCATGGCTCGGTCACCAGGTGATGAAACCATCCCTGATCGAACTGAGCAGACGCCCATGGCTCGGTCACCAGCTGAATCTGGAGATCCTCCCCAATCTGTGTCCTCTGTGAAATCTGTGGCTGATCTTCTCCCCGATCTCAGCCCACCGGCACCTTGACCCCCACATGCATCGGGAAGGCGCGGGCGAAGTCGGCGACCTCGGCGGCGATGCGCGCGAGCGCAGACTCGTCCTCGACGTGGTCGAGCGCCTCGACGATCCATCCGGCGATGCGGTCCATGTCGGCCTCGCCCATCCCGCGCGTGGTCATCGCGGGCGAGCCGAGCCGGATGCCGGAGGTGACGAACGGCTTCTCCGGGTCGAAGGGGATGCCGTTCTTGTTGACCGTGATGCCGGCGAGGTCGAGCGCCTTCTCGGCCACCTTGCCCGTCATGCCCTTCGCCCGCAGGTCGACGAGCATCAGGTGTGTGTCGGTCCCGCCCGAGACGATGCGCAGTCCGCGCTCGGTGAGCGCGGCGGCGAGTGCCTTCGCGTTGGCGATGACCCGGCGCGAGTAGTCCCTGAAATCGTCGGTGAGCGCCTCGGCGAAGGCGACGGCCTTCGCGGCGATGATGTGCATCAGCGGGCCGCCCTGGACGCCGGGGAAGACGGCCTTGTTCATCGCCTTTCCCATCTCCTCGTCGTTGGCCAGGATCAGTCCCCCGCGCGGCCCGCGCAGCGTCTTGTGCGTCGTGGTCGTCGTCACGTGCGCGTGGGGGATCGGCGAGGGGTGGAGCCCCGCGGCGACGAGCCCGGCGAAGTGCGCCATGTCCGTCATCAGCTGCGCGCCGACCTCGTCGGCGATCTCTCGGAACGCGGCGAAGTCCCAGTGACGCGAGTAGGCGCTCGCGCCGGTGACGATCAGCTTCGGCTTGGTCTTCCGCGCGATGTCGCGCACCTCGTCCATGTCGATCGTCTCGGTCTCGCGGCTCACACCGTAGGAGACGAAGTGGTAGAGGATGCCCGAGCTGTTGACGGGCGAGCCGTGGGTCAGGTGGCCGCCGTGGGCGAGGCTCATGCCCATCACCGTGTCGCCCGGCTCGAGCATGTGGAGGTAGACGGCCATGTTGGCCTGTGCGCCCGAGTGCGGCTGGACGTTGGCGTAGGCGGCGTTGAACAGCGCCTTCGCGCGATCTCGCGCGAGGTCCTCGACGACATCGTAGTGCTCGCATCCCCCGTAGTAGCGGCGCCCCGGATAGCCCTCGGCGTACTTGTTGGTCATGGTGGAACCCGCGGCCTCGAGCACGGCGGGGCTGACGAAGTTCTCGCTCGCGATCAGCTCGAGCTTGGTGATCTGGCGATCCCACTCATCGCTGAGGGCTTTCATCACGGCGGGATCGATCTCGGCGATGTGGGGCAGGGCGGGCATCTGGGAGAGGTCGAGGGTCATCGGGGGCCTCCTGGGGTGAGGGTCAGTCGCATCGACGCCTGTCGAGCGCACGGATCTTGTCGACGCGGCCCTGGTGGCGGCCTCCGTCGAAAGGCGTTTCAAGCCAAGTCCTGAGAATGGAGAGATTTGTCTCGGTGCTCGCCGTGCGGGCCCCGAGCGCCAGGGCGTTGGAATCGTTGTGGCGGCGCGCCATCTCGGCGTCCTCCACGGTGGAGACGCGGGCGCAGAGGACCCCGGGGATCTTGTTGGCAACGATCGAGGCGCCGATGCCCGTGCCGCACATCACCACGGCGCGGTCGGCGTCGCCGCGGGCCAGGGCCTCGGCGGCGGGGGCGATGTGGTCAGGGTAATCGACGGAGGCACCGGTGTCCGTCCCGAAGTCGAGCACCTCGTGCCCGGCGCCGCGGAGGGCCTCGAGAATCGCCTCCCGCTGCTCGGAAGCCGCATGATCACAGGCAAACGCGATGCGCATGGTCAGAGCTCCACCTTCGGCCTCTTCCCGCGCGAGAGCGCGGGAAGGCGCCACAGTGCAGCGCCTGCCCACAGGCCGTAAAGAGGAAAGGTGATCAGAGGGGCAGAAGAGTTCTCAGCGTCTCCGAGCGGTCTTTTTCTTCGCCGCGGGCTTGCGCTTCGTGGCCGCCTTTTTCTTCGAGACGGTCTTTTTCTTCGCGGCGGGTTTCCTCTTCACCGTCTTCTTCTTGGAAGCTGTCCGCTTGGTCGACTTTTTCGGCTTGGCCTTCGCCGAGGGCTTTTTCTTCACTGCTCTCTTCTTGGCGGTCTTTTTCACCGTCTTCTTCTTGGTCGTTTTCGCCTTGGGCTTGGCGGCGACCTTGGGCTTGGCGGCGGCCTTGGGCTTCGCCGCGGGTTTGGGGGGCTCCGGCGGCTCGACCCTCTGTCCGATCGCCTCCGGCATCAGGATGAGCTTTCTCAGAGCCGCGCGGATCTCCAGGTAGCAGCGGCGATAGATCTCCAGTGTGCCCCCCATGGGATCGTCGATCTGAACCTTCTTCAGGTCGCTGCGCGTGTACTCCTTGAGCAGATGGATCTTGCCGCGCGCCTCGGGGTAGAGGCGCAGTGCTCGCTGGACGTGCAGCGGCGTCATACCGAGGATGAGGCTCGCCCTTCTCAGCACGCTCGTGGACAGCTGATTGGAGCGGTGTTTCGAGGCGTCGAGCCCCTCGGCTTTGAGGACTTGGATCGTCTCCTGGCTGGCCAGGAGGCCCACGATGGTCTCCACACCCGCGGTGCGGACATCGACGCCGCGGACCCTGTGTTTGTCCAGCAGGTGACGCAGCAGGACCGCGGCCATGGGGCTGCGGCAGGTGTCGCCGGTCGAGAGAAGGAGAATGATCCGTGGACGAAGCATTTCGCGATCTGACCTTTCCAGCGGGGCAGTGTTCTCAGAGAGCGGCAGTCACAGAAGCCAACGTCTGAAAATGTTCAGGATCGCAAGTGCGCTGTCAAGAGAAAAGGCATGGCAGACATACAGTGGTCAG
>JAFGKF010000004.1 GCA_016928695.1 Candidatus Sumerlaeota bacterium
AGGCGGTCCCAAGGGTTAGTCTGTTCGCCTATTAAAGCGGTACGTGAGCTGGGTTCAGAACGTCGTGAGACAGTTCGGTCCCTATCCGCCGTGGGCGTAGGAATCTTGAGGGGATCTGCTCCCAGTACGAGAGGACCGGAGTGGACCGACCTCTGGTGTTTCGGTTGTGCTGCCAAGTGCATCGCCGAGTGGCTATGTCGGGAACCGATAACCGCTGAAAGCATCTAAGCGGGAAACGGACCCCAAGATAAGGATTCCCGGGCATTCGTGCCCCCGTAGGCCCCTCCGAGACGAGGAGGTGGATAGGCTGGGAGTGGAAGCGCAGCAATGCGTGAAGCGGACCAGTACTAATCGGCCGGGCGACTTGACCACTTCTCTGTCCGAGCGGTCGCCCTCCAGACTCCTGGAGGCACCCCCGATGGACGGGAGACTCTTCAAACTCAATTTCAGCTGTCACTGAGCAACGCTCTTTGATCTTCCGCTGACAACCGGGCCAAACACCGCCCGGCCAGCGACCAGGTTTTCCGGTGCCGATGGCGCAGGGGCCACACCCGTTCCCATTCCGAACACGGCCGTTAAGCCCTGCCGCGGCGATGGTACTGCGCGGGCGACTGCGTGGGAGAGTAGCACGGCGCCGGATTCTTCCCTCCGAGCCCCGGCCCCCAAAGGCCGGGGCTCTGAATTTTCCCCCAGGTGGTTTCACAGCCTCACGGAGCCCCGGAAGATCGAGAGTCGTGGATCGCGGGTCGAGGATCGATCTGTATCCGAATTGACCGAATTCTCCGAATCCGATTCCAGAGGGTTTCACAGCCTCACTGAGCCCCGGAGGGGCGAAAGGTCATAGCCCCGGGTGAAGCGAGCGAAGCGAGCGGAACCCGGGGTGACGGCGCCCAGGAAACCTGGGGCCGGGCCGCCTCCGCCAAAGCAGTCCCCCAAGGGGCTGCGGCGGCTGGACGCGCGTTCTTGCACCGCAAGAACCGTGACGGCCCCAAGAGCAGGGTTGGGAAAACAGTTCTCCCGACAGCGGCAGGGGAATGAGGGGCGAGGCCCATTATTATCACTGCTCTCAATGAGATCTCCGTGACATCCCCGGCCAAGTGAGACAAACTGAACGGTGGGTGACTGGTTCTGACGGGACTGCACAGGGAGATCCACCGGGATGTGGCTTCACAGATGTTTGCCAGGGAGATCCCTGGCGGTCACCCCTCTGAGTCTGCTCTGGCTCTGCACGTCAGCGGCTCACGCGGAATTCGCAGGCGAGATCCCCATCACCGAGGCGTCGGCAACAATTGCCCTGGATGACGATCTTCCTGGTGTCATCATCCAACCCATCTGCTCGGTTGGAGATGTCAACGCAGACGGTTTCGATGACCTGCTGATCTGTGATGACGACGCCCTTGATCTCCCCTCCACCACTGGGGTCCTCCTGTTCCTGGGGCGTGGCGAGGGATGGGAGAGCAACATGCCCCGCACCTCCGCCGATGCCTCGCTGAGCTTCCCCGGCCTATCGGACCCACTGAACAAACGCGTGGCCCGCCTCGGCGACGTCAACGGGGATGGATTCGATGACTTCATGGTCGCAAGCACCGACACGGCGACAGCGTATCTCTTCCTGGGGCGAGAGGAGATCGACTGGGGGCAGGGAGCCGATGCGACTGACGTGGCCGATGTGGTCTTCCAGCGGGCAGTGCCGGGTGATCGGGCGGCCAGGGAAATCGCGGGCGCAGGGGATGTCGATGGCGATGGCCTCAGCGACTTTCTCATCAGCGCACCGGGCCGCGGCACTGTCGGGCATCCGGACTTCATCCCGGCCCGCCTCTATCTGTTCTATGGCCGCGCGAGCGCACAGTGGTGGGACCAGACAGCCACCCTCAGTGCGGCCGATGCCGTTTTCATCGCTCCACGCGCCTTCTTCTTCGGGACAGGCATCTGCGGGGTGGGGGACGTCAATGGCGATGGATATGATGATTTCCTGAGCTTCGACATCGACAACTCCGGACCCTCCGGCGTGTACGTGTATCGCCTCTTTGTCGGGAGCTCTGAACGGTATTCGGGTGATTATCCCGTCTCAGTCTGCGCTCTGACGCTCTGGCCTGATGCGAGTCTTCAGTCGAGCAGCGCTGGAGCTCTGGCGGGGGGAGAGGATGTCAACGGGGACGGATATGACGACTTTGTGATCGGCAGAAATGATTATTCCCAAACGCCCAGCCTCTGGGTGGCTCTGTTCCTGGGCCGCGAGCAGTTCAACTGGGGCGGAACTCTCCCCTTCCCCAGCCAAGCCGATGCCCTCCTGACGAAGCATGTTCACACGGAGGATATTCACACATCGACAGTCGTGGGCCTCGAGATGGCAGAAGACGTCGACGGCGACGACCTGGGTGACATCCTCATTGGCACCATGGTCGAGGATAGCAGCACGTATCTGACCTGGGGCGAGGTGTACCTGGTCTCTGGTCGAGGCGGAGTCTGGCCTCAGGGAGCGACCTTTCACACCGCGGCCACCGCGGTGATCACCGATCCCAGCCAGAGCGAGTATTTCGGCGATGCCATGACGTCCGGTGATTTCAACGGGGATGGTCTGGTGGACCTGGCGCTCTGCAGAGACTCGTACACTTCCCCACCGACGGCCTGTCTCTTCTTCAACCGCTCCCTCCTGTCATCGATCCTGGACTATCTCCTGGGCCTCGGAAGCGGAGCCACCGACATGAATGGTGACGATCGGATCGACGCGGCGGATCTCGTGACGGTGATCGGCCCCTGAGAGCTGCCCAGGGTTCACTTCCCTCCCCACCCCAAGCGAAGTCCACCCAGCACCCCATGCCGCTCCCCCCGGCGCAGGGGCAAGAGATCTCTCGACAGATGGGGACCGGCCTGCTCCAATGGCGCCTCCCGTGGCGCGGCGGGAGAACTCTGGGCACCTGCGCGGTGGGTCTCAGAGAAACTCTGTGTGGGAACACCCACCCCAGAGATCACTCCACGGAGAAGAACTGTGATGAGAAAAGCATCCGCATTCACCCTCATCGAGCTGCTGATCGTGGTCGCCATCATCGCCATCCTGGCGGCGATCGCGGTGCCCAACTTCCTCGAGGCCCAGACGCGCTCGAAGGTGAGCCGGGTCAAGTCCGACATGCGCTCGCTGGTCACCGCGATCGAGGCTTACCGCATCGACCACAACATCTACCCGCCCAACACCGACAACGGGGCACGCGGTTTCCCCGAGCAGTACAACGGCCAGGTTCTCGTGGGCACGCTCTGGGTCGACATCAGCACCCCCGTCGCCTACATCACCAACGCCTTCCTGCTCGATGTCTTCAACCTCCAGGCGAACATGGACGTCGGCACCCACGATGAGGCCCTCTTCATCTACCAGAACCTCGGAAGCCAGTACTGCGCACCCTACTCCTCGGCCCCCGAGATCCCTCACAATCAGGAGTTCAGCGAGGGGTTCTGCGTCGACGCCCTCGGCTTCTACGGCAACTACCGAATCGGCTCCATCGGGCCGGACCGAGACTACGCGATCCCCGATGCGACGCCCCCCACCGCCCAGACACCCTACGACCCGACCAACGGCACGCTCAGCTCGGGCAACATCTGGCGGGGTCAGAACTTCACCGACGACACCTACCCCGACCCCGATGGCTTCCCCAATCTGATCGGAGACGATTGATCGCGAGACTCCGCGGGAGACTCTGAGACCGGGGCGGCCATTGGCCGCCCCTTTTCTCAACATCTCAGCACCTGCAGCCCCACCGGCACGAGCTGCCTGGCACTGCGCTCTTTGCCGAAGAGCTCGCGCCAGAGGGCGCCGTCGTGGGCGACGTGCACCGAGACGAACTGGATCGCCCGCTGAAGAGCCGTGTCCCCCACGGGCCGCCCCTCCTCCAGGGCATGGCCGAGCGCGATGAGGCGGACAAGCGCGAGCTGGACGCAGATCCGGGCGAAGATCTCGCACGCGTCGGTCCCGGCGCGGAACATATCGGGGTTGGCGAAGAGATAGGTGGCGAGATAACGCCGCTCGATGCCCGCCATGTGCGACGCCGTGGGGACGAGATGCCTGTCGCGGGCGGCGAGGAGCCGCTCGGGATCGATCTGCGCCAGCTCCTCCGCGGACCCCGAGAGCCGCGCAATGAGCCCCCGGAGCGCGCGGCTGCGCTCAGCGAGACCCTCAGTGCGGGTGTTGAGCGCCATGCGCCACAGGATCTCCGACATCACCCGGCAGTGGCCCCGGGGATCCGTGGGGATCGAGGCGAGCGACTTGCGGGCGTTGCCCCGCGTGATCTCATGCACGGCGTGGACGAAGCCGTGGCGCTGCGCCGGGTTGTCCGGCACCTGCAGCGAGATGCCGACCTGGACGAGCACCTCCTCGGCGGTGAGCCCCGAGTCGGCGCAGAGCTCGACCCAGTGCTCCTCGAGATCCCACAGCTCACGCCAGCTCAGGCAGTTCCCACCGAACACCGGCGGCGTGCTCTCGCCCCCGAGGGTCATCTCGGCCTCCTGCGGCAACTTGTCACTGAACTCGCTGACCGTGATGGCCACCCGTCCTCCACCCCGCACGATGCGGCGGCTGACCTCCGTGCAGGCGGGCGTCAGACGCTGTGACAGCCCGCGCGGCGTCACCATCCGAGACCGGGGAAACACCCGGCAGATGCGGGGCATCGCCTGAGGTCCCTCCGTGCGATGGATGAAACACTGCCCGTCGTGCTCAAAGGCCGGGCAGTGCCGGACGCCGTGGTGGATCAGGAAGTGGCCGACGTGGGGCGGCTCCTCGATCTCACAGGAGATCTGACCGCTGGGGAAACGCTGGGGATGGCGACTGGCGATCTTTCGGAGCTGCTCGGCCTCCTTGGCCGTGATGGGAAGAAACCACTGGTCGCTGCAGCAGACCCCACTGAGGGCACATCGATAGTTCTCGAGGAATTCCAGCTCCCAGAGGCGCATGGCTCATTCCGGGGCGGCGCGCGCCCCCTCCTCGGAATTGAAGCGGGTGAGGCGGCTCAGCACCAGGGCCAAGCCTGCGCCGGCGAGCACGGCGAGCCCCGGCACGAGCGGAAGTCGGAAGCGGATCGTCGCGATGGGACCCCCGCACACGGCGAGGAAGTACAGAAGCGTCAGGACCAGCGTGGCGAGCTGCCAGCGATCCACGAAGAGACGCGAGAACAGCCCGATGAACGCCAGGAGATAGAGAAGTCCGCTGATCCCGATCAGCGTCAGCGTGAGCAGAAGGAAAAACGGCCGCTCACGGAGGGCCCGCAGAGCCCCGGCGACCACGCCGCCCTCGGTGTAGCTCTCCTCACCCTGGCCGCGGTCGGGCGGAAGGGCACCGAACAGACGATACCACTCCTTGCCTCCCCGCGACGTGAGAACCCGGATCGTGCCACGGATGTGGATCTTCAGATACTCGCCGAGGTTCTCCAGGATCAGCCGCTTCCCCTCCGACTCCATGAAATCGAGTCTCTGAGCAGTGCTCCAATCCGCCTGCTCGGGATGCGCTCGCTCCCACGAGTTCTCGTCATCGACGCTCGAGGGGTGACCCCAGCGCTGCTGCATCTCGCGGTACGAGATCCCCTCGCGCGCGGCGAAGATCGACGCCGCGTTGTAGAAGTAGAGATTGATGGCCTCGATCCCGCTGAAGCGGTTCACCCCCGCCTCATGGGTGTTTCGCCATTTCCATCCCCAGAGAAACCCCATGCTGAGCACGAAGAACACCAGCGCGTGGATCAGAAGCGCCCGGCGCCGCCCGGCCTGGGTGAGGGCATGGACGGCCAACCCCAGACCGAAGGCGAACGGCAGATAGAGGCTGATCGGGCGAACATACGTGGCCGAGGCCAGCGCCACCGCGAGCAGCACGGCGCGGGCAAGCGAGGGGGCCGCGAGATGCCGGAGCAGAATGAGAAGCGACAGCGTCATCAGCGCGGTGAAAAACGTCTCCGACATCAGCTGCGACACATAGAGGATGCTGACCGGCTCGATCGCACACAGGAGCGCGGCCAGAAGAGCCACCCGGGGGCGGCCCGTCAGGCTGAGCGCGATCCGATACACCAGGAAAACGGTGAGGACGCTGAGAAACGCCTGAAGCGTGACGGTGACCGCCTCCGGATGCCCCAGGAGCACCCCCGGCACCATCAGCAGGGGATAGCCAGGCGTCCGGAGAACCTCCGGCTTGCCGTGGGTGGTGAAGGTCCCATGCTCCACCATCTCCCGCGCGGGCTGGAGATAGCTGGGAGAGTCGGCCTGATAGAACGAGTCCCACTCGCCCGTCGCGACCCGTGCCCCGATGAACAGGCCCAGGCGAAGAGCCAGGGCGAAAATCAGAATGATCCAGAGTGCCCGAGAAGTGCCCCCCAGACCGGGGGATGGGGAAGAGGAGATCTCATCCACAGTCGCGTCACCGCCCACAGAGAATGCATTCACGCTCCGCATGGGCGGGTCAGGGGTCAAGATCTGATCGCGGGGGCCGGTGTCCCGGCCGACGGAGAGGGAGGGGCGTTCACTCCGATGTGTGGTCACAGAGATCAGAGCATCACTGAGTGAGCGCCCTCCCAATGACCCGGAGGAGCGCAGAGGCTGACCACTGTGGGCTGTGACAGTGGACCAGGGGTGAGGTCGCCACCCAACTCCTCCGGGTCATATCCACACGAGGGGAGCATCACGGTTCCTCTGCGAGCTGGCGGGGTTGGGGGCGATGATGAGGGAAGGTGGGTCTGGGTCTGGGACTGCTGTTCTGTGATTGATCCGCACAGTGGCGATCAAATCAGTCCTTCCTCACCAGAGCGCCCCCAAGAGCCCCACACAGAGGGCTCGGCAGAGCCCGGGCTTCAGTCACATCCGATCGTCTCCTCCTCGCAAATCCTTTGGTTTCAATTGATCACCCTCGTTCCCAGGGTGATGATCAGACAATCTGAGGTGTTTATAGGGCACCGCCATCCGAGTGTCACAGAAAAGAGAAAATTAATTCACGCAATCTGGATGATATGGATCATTTCATCCGGTATTTAGAGGATTGAGTGTGAAGAAAACCGCCATGAAATCCTGCCACTCTTTTCCGTTGCCGTTTTCGTTTTTCTCTGACATTCCTCCACCCCCGTGCTCGCCACCGCCCACAGCGCCGCCGTCCTGGGGCTCGACGCCTACCATGTCGCCGTCGAGTGCGACATCGCCACGGGCCAGCCGGGCGTCAATGTGGTCGGAATGCCCAGCGCCGCAGTCAAGGAGAGCCGCGACCGCGTCTGGGCCGCGATCAAGAACGCCCACTTTCACGTCCCCGCCAAGCGCATCACGATCAATCTCGCCCCCGCCGAGATCCGCAAAGAGGGCGCGGCCCTCGATCTCCCCATCGCCGTCGGGCTGATCGCGGCCGCCGGGGGAGTGAGCCCCGAGGCACTCACGCAGTACACCCTTGTCGGCGAGCTCGGCCTCGATGGCGCACTCAAGCCCCTTCGCGGCGTCCTGCCCATCGCCGTGCACACCCGCCGCGAGGGCAAGCGATCGCTGATCGTCCCCGTCGAGAACGCGAACGAGGCCGCGGTCGTCGACAGCCTCCGGATCCACCCGGCGCAGTCGCTGCGAGAGGTCGTCGATTTCCTCAACGGCGGCACCGAGCTGCCGACGCACACCGTCGACGTCGTCAGCCTCTTCGCCGAGGCGGCCCGCCAGGGCGTGGCCGACTTCGCGGACGTCAAGGGACAGGAGACCGCCAAGCGCGCCCTCGAGGTCGCCGCCGCCGGCGGGCACAATGTCATCATGGTGGGGCCGCCCGGGTCGGGAAAGACGATGCTCGCCAAGCGGCTCTCGTCGATCCTGCCGCCGATGACGCTCGAGGAGGCGCTCGAGACGACCAAGATCCACTCGATCGCGGGCACGCTCGGGCCCCAAAGCGCCCTGATCGCCCACCGCCCCTTCCGCTCGCCCCACCACACGGTGAGCGACGTGGCGCTGATCGGCGGCGGCATGCACCCGCGCCCCGGCGAGGTGAGCCTCGCGCACCACGGCGTGCTCTTCCTCGACGAGATGCCCGAGTTCAAGCGCAACGCCCTCGAGGTCCTGCGCCAGCCGCTCGAAGACGGGCAGGTCACCATCTCCCGCGCCGCGATGAGCCTCTCCTTCCCCGCGCAGTTCACGCTCTGCGGCTCGATGAATCCCTGCCCCTGCGGATTCCTCGGCTCCACCGTCAAGGAGTGCCACTGCACCCCCGCGATGATTCAGAAGTACCGCACGCGCCTCAGCGGTCCGCTGCTCGACCGCATCGACCTGCACGTCGAGGTGCCCCAGGTGAAGATCGAGGAGCTCGCCGGGCTCGGCGGCGGCGAGCCCTCCGCCCTGATCCGCGAGCGCGTCTCCCGCGCCCGTGCGATCCAGACCCAGCGCTTCGCCGCGCTCGAAGGCCACCACTGCAACGCGCACATGACCTCGCGCATGATCCGCGAGACCTGCCCCCTCGGCCGCGAGACGCAGTCGCTTCTCGAGCGCGCCATGAGATCGCTCGGCCTCTCCGCCCGCGCCTACGACCGCATCATCAAGGTCGCCCGCACCA
This sequence comes from Candidatus Sumerlaeota bacterium, assembly GCA_016928695.1. Lineage (GTDB taxonomy): Bacteria > Sumerlaeota > Sumerlaeia > JABWBI01 > JABWBI01 > JAFGKF01. The sequence goes on from JAFGKF010000004.1 coordinate 8,531, forward strand.
TCGCCGACCTCGCCGGCTCAGACGCCATCGCCCCACCCCACATCGCCGAGGCGATCAACTACCGCAACCTCGACCGGGCGCTGTGGGAGTGAGGTTCAAGGTCACAATCTGTGACCTTTCCCGGCTGACCAGGGAGGAGCGTGAGATCTTGAGGTCACATATTGTGACCTCAAATGCCCCGCTCACCAACACATGGGAGATTCGTCACCTTGCCACACGACATCATCGCCATCCCCCCCGAGCGAATCGAGGGCATGATCCTGACGATTCGAGGACAGAGAGTGCTGATAGATCAGGACTTGGCTGATCTTTACGGGGTCGAGACCAAGACCCTGATTCGGGCTGTGAAGCGCAACATCGATCGATTTCCAGATGACTTCATCTTCCAGCTGTCTAAAGAGGAGCATGCCTCTTTGAGGTACCAATTTGGCACCTCAAACAGGCTATCACGGTCTGTGATACCTGACTCTGCGCAGCCTAAGTCCCATGTTAAGAAGGGTAGGGGCGGTCGTCGCCACCTCCCCTATGCCTTCACCGAGCAGGGTGTGGCCATGCTGTCGAGCGTGCTCCGCAGCCCCCGGGCCGTTCAGGTCAACATCGAGATCATGCGGGCCTTCGTCCGGATGCGGCAGCTGCTCGCCTCGCACGCGGACCTCACCCAGAAGCTCAACGCCCTCGAGCGGAGATACGACGCCCAGTTCAAGGTGGTCTTCGACGCCATTCGCCAGCTCATGAAACCCGCTCCGCCCCCCAGGCACCGGAGGATTGGATACACGGGGGAGTGAGGGCGAGATCTTGAGGTGCCAATTTGGCACCTCAAGTTTGAGGTCGCAGTCTGCGACCTCAAGATGGGGGACAAGAGCCCCCAACCCGGGGCATCACCCCTCGTACGCCGGGTCCTCCCACTCCGCGGTCCCCTCGAAGCCGTACTTCTGGCTGTGGAAGATGTTGCCCTGGCTCACCGTGCCGTTGGTGGGATCGTAGATGACGAAGACGGCCGCCCCGCCGTTGCGGTAATCCCTGTCCGGCCCGTAGGAGATGTGGCGATAGACGCCGTATCCGAGGCGGAAGTGGTCCACCGTCTCGCCGTCGTTGATGCCGGCGCTGAACAGCTGATAGAGAAGCGCCTGGTAGGTGTAGAGGCGCTCGTCCGCGCGCGCACGCAGCTCATTGAAGTTGAACGGGTCGAGCAGGAAGGCGTTCGTGATGTAGGCGACCGGCGTGGACAGAACGTAGGTGTGCGTCCCCGTCAGGGTGGGATCGCCGAAGATGGTCACGCGCCCCATGACCCCGAGTGTGCTGACGGTGCTCGGGTCACCGGAGCTCAGCGGGGGTCGATTCCAATCGATCATGTACGCCTCGGTGGCGGTGACGAGCGAGCGGATGTCGGCCTTCGCCCGCGAGACCTTCGCCCGCGTCTGCGCCTCCAGGAAGTTCGGCACCGCGATGGCCGCCAGAATGGCGATGATCGCGACGACGATGAGAAGCTCGATCAGCGTGAAACCGTGCACCCGATGTCTCATGGGAACCCCTCCCTGAATTTCCCGCGAGAATCCACAGATCAGCCACATCTGGCAAGCCAGATCGAATCAGATCCGTGTCACAGATCAGCTGTGGGGCCCGAGAAGATCACTCTGCATCAGAAAGCCGGTGTCGAAGCCTCCCCGCTCCGTGCACCAGATGTTGCCCAATGAGATCGTCCCATTCGTGGGGTCGTACGGCAGCTGGGCGCTGTTCCTGAATCCGTGGTCAAACGTTCGATCGGGTCCCACAGATCCCAGCCGCCAGGAGCCCAGCTCAATTTTTGCACGTGGCCAAAAAGAGGACTCCGGGTTCCTTCTGCTGTAAGTGCTGAGATCCTGGTAGGTGTACAGACGCTCATCGACTCTTGCGCCATTCATCGTTGCCATGAAGGGATCGAGAATCAGGGTGTTGTTGATGTAGCCCACAGGGGTGCTCAGCACCCGCGAGAGGATCCCATTGACAGATTCGCCCAGGACCACATCGATTTCAGGGTCCTCGTAGAAGCGATAGTGCGCCATGCGTGGAACCTGATTGAGGTCCACCCTGTACTGCTCAATGGCGCCCGCAATCGTTCGCAGATCCACCATGACACGGGACACACGGGCCCTGGTCTGGGCAACCTGGATGTTGGACACGGCCATCCCAGAGACCACCAACAGGATGCCGACGACAACCATGAGCTCGATGAGTGTGAAACCCGCACGCCCACTCCCTCTGCCTCTCTTGGAACCTGTTCGCATCTGTGTGCCCCCAATCAGTCCAAACCCTCCAGAGTGAGTCGGCCCGGCAGCTCAGCCACAGAGCCTGCGATGTCCACATAGTCCGCGATGACAAGAGCCAGGGGCTCATTCAGGAGCCCACGGCTCTCAAGCCATGCCATGAATTCCTGATAATCAGAGGCGCCGTCCCCATCATCGCCACTGTACAGATTGATGCAACCCAGGCTGTCCCTGTGTGACCATGATGTGGTTGTTGAGGCGTGGATGTGGCATCCCATCTTGATATACGACGTGACAGGGGGTCTGGTGGGATCCTCGCCAAGCACCCATTCGCCGGTGCTCTCGTCGGTGACCAGAATTGAGGTGGTCAGCACCTGTGGCTCTTCGAGATTGATCTGCCCATCAAAGCCGTAGAGCTCCGAGATGGTGAAGGCGGTGGTGTCGCCCCGCCAGGGGCGTGGAGTGAGGTTGTAGCACCCCAGTGGCACACTGACCTGACCCCAGCGATAGACAACACCCCGGTCTCGGGCAAAGCTCAGAACCGCCTGTTGATCAGCGTCCGTCGGCGGACTCTCACTTGTGGAGGTCGAGCGGCAGACCAGGTCGCCCTCCCTCTTGACCCAACCCTCCGGCGTCCGCTCGTAGAGCGCCAACGGCGAGTTGCGAAAGGGAGTCGACGCATCGCTCATGGATCGTCTCTCGGGTCGGCGGCCAATCACAACCGCCCAGTTGTACTGCGAAATCGTCCTGTTCGGCGAATCAACAAGCAGCAGCGGCTCGGAAAACCTGAGGGCCGATATCAGATTCGTTGAGAAGACCGCCAGGGCCGGCCCCACAAGCGCCAGAGTGAAGATGGGCCATCCCCGACGCCACAGCCGCGGGACAACGGGTTGCCCTCTGTCGCGGCGCCAGAGCTGAAAACCTGTGATCAGCGCGTAGAGCACGACCAGCAGGCAGAGACTGAGTGACCACCACAGCATTGTCACAGACCCCTAATCCAGTGCAATCCAGCTCACGTCGAGCTCCTTGCGGCTCGACCAGTGTCCATTGGCATCATCACCGGAGATCTCCAGGGGAATGCGCACCGTGTGAGCCCCTGTGCCACTCACCCGGCGCACCGATATCCGCAGAAGCCACACGGGACAGCTGGGCGCATTCGGATCTGACGGGGAAAGGCTCCATGCCACATCAGCCGCCTCACCCGATGTGAACCCCGGGCTGACGCGGAAATCCAGAGGAGGTTCGCTCCTCACACGGATCGCGGACTCGTGGGGCAGGTGCGAGGACTGGAGAATCCCCAGAAAGCGGTCGGCGGGATCCGTGACGATCTCCACCGAGGGAACAATCTGCACGTGGAGAGTGGCCGGTCCCTGGGCCAAAACAGCATCGTCCGCACCCCTGATGACAATCTCCAGTGCCACCCTGGCCGACAGCTCAGGCGATGAGAGATGATCGCCTGACACCATGACGGCAAACAGTGCCCCCGGGACCTCTTCCCTCGTGGGCAGCTCCTGCAGGGTGACCCCCTCAGGGGGCCCGCGGACCGGAGTGATGTCGACGCGGGCTGGTCCAGCGTTCATGATCGCATCAGACAACACAACGCTGAGCAGATCAGAGGACAGTGTTTGCCCTGTGAGCGGTGTGGAGGGATCACAGCGAACAGTCACAGACGGCCGGCTCAGGATCAGGTCGCGCACCACGTTGAATTGGATTTCGAGAGCTGCGAAGCGGGATTCGGTGTCCCCTTGCCCTCTGAGCTCGTAGGCCACACCGTGTGACTGCATCCCCGTTCGTCCTCTCACGTCGAATTCGAGAATGAGATTGGCCACATCCCCGGGGGGGATTTCCCGGGGCGGGATCGTGGCGCTCGTGCAACCGCACTCGGGATCCACGTGCAGGAAACGAATGGGGACTGCGGTGTCATTGAGGACCTCCATATCGAAGACCACAGGCAGCCCGGCTGAGGACTCTGGGAAGACGTCGCCAAAATCCACCTCTGTGGGCCTCGCGGAGCGAAGCAGCTCACTGAGCCTCCCTGATGCCCTCCGGGATTCCAGCCCCTGGGCCCGGCAGCCGGGTGAGACCGCCATGGATATCAGGAGGCCGATCAGGAGATGGGGGATTGCACCCTGGATCACCGGTTTCCCCGGAGAGATCGGATCGCCATGGCCCCCAGCCCGATGACGAGGAGAGCCGAGCCAGCCACAATCAGAGCGAGCTTCCACCGATGACTCGCGGCAGTGGCTGTTCCCATGCGCTCCTGGATCCTGCGCTGGCGCGGGCTGAGACGCTGCTGCCCCTCTTCCACTGTCTCCTGGATGCGCTCAAGCGGCTCCGAGCCGGGACCGCTGACGTCCACAGTCCCATCAGCACGGTGCGCGATCACCAGATAGTCTGATGGAGGATCATACTCGAAGACAGAATCAGAAAGAGGCTGATTGAATCGCATGTGCAGCGCCCGCAGCTCACTCCGCATCACCGGCAATTGGGAGGAGAGACCTGCGGGGGTCAGTGAAGGGTGCGCACCGGCGGGGAATTCGAAGGCTGACCGCTCCATCCGCGAGGGCCGCAGGATCCCTCCGTCCTCATGCCAGTCGATGAATCTGAAGAGATGAGCGTCGGATTCCGCGGGGCGATGCAGCACGATCCAATTCGGAGGCTGGCTCTCATCGCTCTCTGGATCGAAGCCGAATGCGACCACACTGTCGGGAGGGCCGATGACTCTGGCCGTGGCTGTGATCTCATCACTTGCCTGAGTGATTTGTTCGAGGTGGGAGATCTGCCAGATTGGCTCGAGCAAAGCACCCGGATTCAAATAGAGATCGACCGCATGGCCCCAGGATGTCGCCGAGGTGTGATGTCCGAAATCGTCGTGACCAGGCGAGCCCAGGCGGTGAGATGCATTCTCCTCCGATTCGCTGAATCGCCACTGTCCCTCCGGACCCTGAATGATTGCGTTGTGTCGAGTCCTGGAGGCCTCCTCGTCAGACCAATAGGACGCACGCACCTCCTCCACGAGTTCATAATGGTATCGCCCTGCGGTGTCGGACATGAAGACATAGCGGCGGGTGCTCGGTTGGCTTTGCCTCTCTATCAATCTCGCCCGGGCAGCGTCCATCTCCTGTGCAGATGGCGCCGGTCGCCCCGACGTCTCCTGCATTCGGGAGATCAATCGAGCGGCCTGAGCCTCACTCAGGTTGAAGGAGACGCGATCTTCGATCACCAGATTTGCGGTCTCCGGTGAGGTGTCGCACGCCTGCAGAAAGGATGCGAGCGAACGGAAAGCCGCCTCCTCTGCAGAGGCCGGCTCCAACACCGAGGATTCAGGCAGATGCTGCGCTGCAACTCCCTGCGCACAGAGCAGGATGAGCAGGGAGAAGGCGGTTCGCAGCTGGATTCGCAGCGAAATATGCACCGCGGAAACCACTTGCGCCGCCGGGCGGCAGATCACGGCTCTTGGCCGCATTCCTCTTCGGTGGGCGAGGGGAACTGGCAATTCTCTCCTGAGGATGTGAGCGGCTCACAGGTCACAATGCAGATCTCCCCACTCAATGTGCACTGGAACTGACCCATGACAATGTGCGAACCGGTGGGTCCCCACCCTATGCAGAGAACGCCAGGACCACACTCACAGGTGGGTGGATCACAGGTGACTTGACCACACTCATCCGCCTCTCCCACCCAGGTGAAGGACTCGCGCACCGTGGCTGTTGAGTTGCAGCAGTCATTCGCCAACCCGCTGCCGACGAACAGCAGCGCGACTCCAGCCACAGCGCAGACCAGGACCACTGTCCTCAGCCGATTGGATATGATCATCTCGAAAAACCCCCATACTTGTTGTGATGTGATACGGATGTCACTGCGCAAACTGAACTGTCAATCAAAAACCCCATAGGTTGTGCATTTCCCTCGAGCCGAAAGAACCGGGCGCCAAGGAACCACCTGACGCCTCCGGAACCTCATCCGAGCCCGGATGGCAGAGTGAGTCGGTGCAATCGGTTGCGCAGCCCCCTCAGGTGCTCTTTATCCATCATTCCCGGCCACACTCGGATGGTCGCGCCGAACGAAGGCCCACTGATCGAGGACGCGGACGTCGGGATCCTCGATCTCGACATAGCGCTCTGTGAACCAGGGCTCACCGCGGAGCTCCCCGATGCCCAGAAATCGCCTCTGCGTGGAGATGAAGTCGGGCTCGAGCTCCTCGAGGATCAGCCGCGTCAGCGCGGCTCCCCCACCGATGGCGAGCTGCTGCCCACCCACACGGCGGGCCAGCCGCACCACCTCGGGCGAGGCGAGACCCGCGCTGTCGATGACACGCGCCTCAGGCAAAAACCAGCTGATCGCACCCACCTCTCCCACCAAGATGCTGTCTCCCGGCCGCATGCGCGCCCGCAGGGCCCCCGCGGCGATCTCGTAGGCCTGCTCGCGGCTCAGCACCTCCGAGCCGAACAGCGCGCGCATCTGCCAGAGATGAATCCACTGAGACGCCAGAAGCACCGCAGCTGCCCCTGCCCAGAGGAGAAAGGATCGGATTCTCAACCGCTCCGCGATCCACCGTGCGATCCAGTGGAGACCCACGGCCCCCAGCAGAAACAGCGGCGGCAGCAGCGGCACCATGTACCACGCGAAGTTCATCACCGGCGCGCGGCCCTCGACAAGCGCAGCGAGGTGCAATCCCATCCAGAGCGGCACCGCCACCCAGGTCGCACGCCGCCGGATCAGCGCGATCGCTCCGAAGACCGCCAGGGTCATCCACAGCGCCGCAAATGGCTGATAGGACCAGAACAGGCGGTGGTGGAACAGAACCTGAGACCACACGAGATCCTGATGGGCAAATCGCTTCGCCGAGACCGACTGTGGCACGGGCGTGCCGAACTGCAGCCATGCGAAAACCAGCCATGGCAGAGGGATGACGGCCGCGATCACCGCCTCGCGAAGAGCCGTCCTCCACCCCGCCCGCCAGAGCACCGTGGCCAGAGCCGCGATCCCGAGCAGAGCCCCCTCGGGCCGAATCAGGAGCGACACACCGACGAGCGCCCCCACCCATCGCCATCTCTCCGCCGCGACGACGAGGAGCGTGGCGAGGACCACCCCGCTGAACAGCGTCGTCTCCATCCCCCCGACGAAAAGCGCCACCCAGAGCAGCTGGAGACTGACCAGCAGCGCGGCCAGCCAGCCGCTGAGCTCATCGCCCGCGAGGCGACCCCCGACGATGATCAGGGCCAGGGTCGCCAGCCCGGCGAGCGCCGCGATGACGAGACCGGCCGCGGGGATGGGAGCGCCGAGGGAGCCGATCAGCCCCAGCGCGAGAGTGAACAGCGGCGAGGTGAATCCCTGGACCGGCTCGCCGGTGTTGAAGACGAGCCCCTCCCCCATCGCGAAGTGGCGAGCACAGCGATAGGTGATGAAGGCATCGTCCAGGGGGTGAGGGCCGTACCACCAAACGCCGGTGATCACGGCGAGGACAAGCGCAACGAGCAGTGAGACGCGGACAGAGAGACCCATGGTGAAATCCTGAGGTGCCCCACTCACGGGGATCCCATCGCTCTTCTCAGCGCCATTGGCAAGCTCAGTTCCCACCGCTGGGTCTCTCTCCGACCGTGAACATGGTCTCACAGATCCGTGTTGATCATGCCCACAGCCCTGAGACAGAGTCACCAGAGATTCCGCCGTGTCCATGGAGCTGCGCCCATGCCGAGACCGATCGCACTCACACTTCTCCTTCTCACCTCCCTCCTCCCTGCCCAGGGGCCGGAGATTGTCGAGCCCATCACTTGCCCGTTCACCGAGGAGGAGATGACGATCGACGGCGCTCTGACAGAGGACATCTGGCGCGAGACGGAGCCGCTGTCATTTTTCCTCCCCATCACGCACGCGGCGCCGAGCGCGGAGACCGTCGGTCGGGTGTGCTGGGGTGAGAGCGACCTCTTCGTCGCCCTCTCGGCCTCGGACGAGGATCTGCTGGCGGTGCTCACCGACCACGACTCGGAGACCTACCACGACGACGTGCTCGAGATCTTTCTCATGCCGGGCGATCGCTCCTCTGGTCATCACTTCATCGAGATCAACGCCCTCGGCACCGTCGCCGATGGGCACACCGACCGGCTCGGCAAGTCGTGGAATGCGGTGGGGCTTCGGATCGGCATCGCCCTCGACGGCACTCTGAACGACTCCACCGACCGCGACCGCGGCTGGTGCCTCGAGGTCGCGATCCCGTTCGCCACCCTGGAGCCGCGGGGAGCATGTCTGCCATGGGGCGGTGATCAGTGGCTCTTTCACCTCGCGCGCTATGATTACACCTCGACACGCATGGGAGACCCTGAGCTCTCCTCATGCGCCCCCCTCACGCGCGTCTACTTCCACAACACCGCCGACTGGATCCCGCTGCGATTTGAGTGACAGTGTCGGCCTCAAAGACCGACACCAAGAGGCGCTGCCTGAAGGCAGCTGGATCAGAGCCCACAGGTGTTTGGAGTGCGGCGAGAGCTCCGGCGCTCCACCATTCGATTCAGCCCGCTTCAGCGGGCGCCTCTTGGCCACTGGCTTCAGCCAGTGGCCAGCCAGTGGCCGCAAAGACCCTGACAAGGCAGAGCAACATGCTCTCTCAGGGCTCCAACGCGGTTTCACCGCCTGCGCGGATCGCGGCGGATGAGATCGAGGAGATCGCGGGCCTCGGCGTGACCGGGCTGACGCTCCAGCAGACGCTCCAGTCTCCCCTCCGCCTCCTCGAAGCGCCCCTGGAGCGCCTCGAGCTTGGCCCGCTCGATCTGCACCGTCGCGTCGTCCGGCAGCAGGCGCTCCGCCTCGGCCAGGGCGCTGGCCGCCTCCTCCTCGAGATCCAGTGCACGCGCGATCTGCCCCCGCGCGAGCCAACCCTCCCCAAACTGAGGCCAGAGAGCCGTCGCGCGGCGCCCCGCCACGAGGGCCTCTGTCACCTCGCCATCGCGCTGCAGACAGACCGCCAAGTTCTTCCAGGCGAAGGCGTGCTCGGGATGACGGGCGACCTCCGCCTCCCACAGAGTGCGCGGCGAGACCCAGTCGAACGCGCGATCCCGGATCGAAACGGTGCCTGCGACCACCAGTGCCAGAAGCCAGAGCATGGGCACCCAGCGCAGCGGCCGGGGCAGAAGGTCGCTCAGCGCCACGACGGCCAGGCTGAATCCGATCAGCGGAAGAAAGAGAAACCGCCCGGCCCACAGAGCACCGATGGGAATGAGATGAAGAGATGGCAGCGAGAGAAGCGCCATCCAGAGCAGGGCCGACGCGAGACGCCGCCTCCCACGCATCCCACGGGCATGGGACTTTGACGCATGCTCTCTCCGCAGCGCCCAGATGAGAGCGGCGATCCACAGCGCCAGGGCGCCCCCCCCAAAAAGCGGATAGAGCCCCCCCTCGCTCCCCGGCTGCTTGAGAAAACTGTGATCGGTCTGAGGACAGGTGGGGAACAGCAGCCCGGAGGCATGCCGACCAAGGATCTCGAGCGTGCCAACCGACCGCTCCCCCTCAGCCACACGGCCCGCCGCGCCCAGAGCCGGG
>JAFGKF010000056.1 GCA_016928695.1 Candidatus Sumerlaeota bacterium
AGCGAGCCGAAACCTGTGGACAGGCTGTTGAGATCCGGTGTATTTCTCACCCGTGAAAAGCCTCATCAAATGGCTTGTTCTCCTCGCTGTCCTGGTGGGGGCCTTCATCCTCTTGACCAACTGGAACGAGCAGCGCCAGCGCGAGACCGAGGCGCGCGAGCGCACCGAGCGCGAGGCGCAGTTCGAGGCTGAGGCGCGCCGCGCCGCGCTGATCGCCGCGCCGCCCGCCGAGGGACAGGACACCGGCATCCCTCGCGAGAGCCGGGCGGCCGATCGCCGGTACGAGGTGCGTTTCCGCGAGCTGGCCGAGCAGTTCCACGTCGAGGTGCTCGAGTACCGCCCCGTGGCCCCGCGCGAGGTGGTGGTGCGGCTGCGGACACGGCAGAACCAGGGCATCACCGATCTTCTCAACGAGGCGCTGCTGCAGGACATCATCTACGATTTCGACGACCGGATGATGTCCCAGAACAACCTGATGACCGTTGACCCGATGAGCGGCGCCCAGATCCACGAGACCCGATTCACGATGAACTTGGAGTGATGATGACCTCTCCCCTCCCCCCTCTCTGGCCTCAGACCGCGGACCGCATTCTCGACACGCTTCGCAAGCGCCTCAAGACCAAGAGGTATCACCACACACTCGGTGTGCTCAGCACCGCGCTGAGCCTCGCCCAGAGCCACGGCCTCGACCCCGAGCCCGTGGCGTGGGTGGCCCTGCTGCACGACATGTGCAAGGCGGGCAAGAGGGAGGAGATCCGCGAGATCGCCGAGGGCTTCGGTGAGACGATCCCGTCTGAGGACGAGGGATTCCCGGGCCTCTGGCACGCGTGGGCCGCAGCGGGCGAGGCGCGGAGCGAGTGGGGCATCGAGAGCCCCGAGCTCCTCGATGCCATTCGACACCACTCCACCGGGCATCCCGAGATGCGCGAGCTCGGTTGGACCCTGATGCTCTCGGATTTTCTGGAGCCGACCCGAGGTCTGAATGGGCGCGGTGATCTGCGGGCCCTGGCCCACCGGGATCTCCAGGCCGCTTTCGCGGAGATGCTTCAGCGAAAGCTCGACCACATGCGAGGCAAGGGCGGTGACATTCACCCGAGGGCTCTCGAGACCCTCGAGGCGGTGCGTGTCGCCGCCGAGATTTCACCCGATCAGGAGGTGTGATCATCGAAACCGAGACCAAGATTCGCCTCATCACCGAGGCGAGCGAAGCCATGAAGGCGGCCGACCTGCTGATTCTGGATCTCCGGGGTGTCTCCACCTTCACCGACTTCTTCGTTCTGGCCACCGTCGCCAGCCGCACTCAGCTCCGGGCCATCCTGCGTGAGATCCGCAGGCGCCTGAAGGAGGCCGGCGACATCCCCGTCCGATGCGATGGCGAGGACTCCGATCACTGGGCCGTGATGGATCTGGGAGACATTGTCATCCACGTCTTCGACGCCGAGACGCGTGTCCGTTACAGTCTCGAACGGCTGTGGGGCGACGCCCGGCTGGTTGACACGGCGGATTTCTTGACAGCTTGAGCATTTTTCGCTAACCAGCGGTCCACAGGAAGGCCCCGTTTGGAGCGCCCGACGCCCGGATGTGGTTGAGGTGTCCCCCCAGGTGACGGGCACGTGCTCCGCCTCCCCTGTTGGCGGTGACTGAGCCAACTCGAACACTCACAGACACCTGGGTGATCATGGCTGCCAAGAAAGCGGCCAAGAGGGCCGTGAAAAAGTCGGGCAAGAGGTCGGGCAAGAGACCGACAACGAAGAGGGCTGTGAAAAAGCCAACGAAAAAGGGTGCGAAGAAAAAGGTGACGAAAACCAAGACAAAACCGGGGGCCAAGAGGGCGGCAAAGAGGACAGCGGGGGCCAAGGGGAAAACCTCAAAGCCGGCCAAGAGGAAAGTCACGCCCCGAAAGCCCATGACGCCCTCGCAGCAGAAGGCGTACATCGCCGAGATCAAGAGCATCGTTCGCAAGCGCGTGACTCCGATGAAGAACTTCCTGGTCGGTGACACCGTGGTTGAGCCCTCCCTGGGCGTCTGCCACATCGAGGGGATCCGGCGGCAGACCGTTGACGGCAAATGCGAGGATTACTTCATCTTCAGCTCGGGCACGGCCCGGGTCTATGTTCCGATGAGCCAGATCGAGGGGCGCGGGGTCCGCCGCCCGATGACCCGCGACGAGATCCGGCGGATCTTCACGCAGATGAAGGTCCCGGTCTCCCCCACCCGCGGCGATGCACGGCTTCAGTATCTGGCCTACCGGGAGATCATGAAATCCGGCGATCCCACCAAGATCGCCCGGCTCCTGCGCGAGCTCTTCACGCTCGACAAGATGGACGAGCTCAAGGGCAAGGAGAAGGAGATCATGGAGCAGGCCAAGAAGTTCCTGGTCGACGAGATCTCCTTCATCCGCGAGGACCCGAAGGCCAAGGTGCTCGAGGACATCCAGGATGCGCTCGAGCAGATGTACAAGCGCAAGGTGACGAAGGACCGGGAGGCCCGCTCCAAGCGCAAGGCCCAGAGCAGCTGAATCCGTCTCCATCCACTGCATGAGAAAAGGGGTCTGCCTTGCTGGCAGGCCCCTTTTTCTCGCTTGTGATTGACTTGAACCGCCCTCTGTAGCAATTTGCCTGCCAGCGTCGACGTCTCATTGGTCGAAAGGAGGAGCGCCGCCACCCATGCATCTCGGGATGCATCAGGAGTTCAGGCAGAGGCTCGAGCAGAGCCAGCGTCTGGTCATGACCCCGGCCATGGTCCAGGCCATCCGCCTGCTGCAGCTCAACGCCATGGAGCTGGAGCAGGAGGTGGCCCAGGAGATGGAGGAGAATCCCTTCCTCGAGATCACCGAGGAGGAGGAGGACAGCACCTCGGACGACGGCTCACGCGCCACTGATGACGACATCGCCTCCAGCGACAACGGATCGGAGTCGGGCGACGACATCGACCGTGCCCCTGACCGCCTCTCCGTGGGGGAGAAAGACGACGAGGACTCGAGGGCGACCGATCCCCTGACGGGGGAGGCCGACGACACCCCTCCCGATCTGCTCGAGAAGGCCGACCACTCCGAGGACAACGACTCGGAGATCGACGAGTACTACCAGGAGACGTACGACGACTCGCACCACGCGACGGCTGAGCGGCAGGTCGAGGAGCGCGATCTCTCGCAGCTCGACAGCGCGGGGACGACGCTCTACGAGCACCTTCTCCAGCAGCTGCATGTGACGAACCTCGAGGGTGTGGACCTCGAGATCGGCGAGTTCCTGATCGGCAACATCGACAGCAACGGCTACCTGCGCAATCACCTGGCGAAGGAGGACGCGCCGAAGCTGCCTCCGAAGGAGCCGGACGAGACCATGATGATCGGCCTCGCGGAGGTCGAGGGCCTTCAGACGATCGAGAATCCCGGCGACTTCGATGAGGAGGACGACCCCGAGGAGACCGAGGCACCCGGGGAGGCCGAGGAGACCGAGGAGGAGGGCGACATCCTTCAGATCGCCGCGCGCCAGTTCGACGTCCCCCGCGAGCGGGTCATGGACGTGCTCGAGGTGATTCAGACCTTTGATCCCACGGGGGTGGGGGCGCGCGACATCGTCGAGTGCCTCCTGATCCAGATCCGGGCCGAGCCGGACCCCGATGAGATGCTGATGGCACTCGTCGAGCACCACTTCGACGACTTGGCGCACCGCCGACACAAGGCGATCGCGCGGGCGCTGAAGATCCCGGAGCGGCGGGTGGCCGAGCTCTGCCAGCGCCTGACGCACCTGGAGCCGAAGCCGGGGCGGGCGATCTCGAAGGAGGCGCCGCAGTACATCACCCCGGACGTGATCGTCACGAAGATCGACGGCAAGTACTACGTCTGGCTCAACGAGGGTCGGACGAGCCACCTGAAGATCTCGTCGTACTATCGCCAGCGCTTCCAGGCGGTTCTGCGCGCGAAGGGCAAGGGGGGAGATGAGAAGAGCGACGTCCCCGACACCGACGTCGAGTACATCCGCAAGAAATTCGCCGATGCCCGGACTCTGATCAGCAACATCGAGCGGCGCAAGGGGACGATCCTGCGGATCTCCCAGGCCATCATGGAGCGCCAGCGCGAATTCCTGGAGCAGGGGATCGAGCACCTGAAACCGATGACGCTCAAGGACATCGCCGCCGAGGTCGGCATGCACGAGGCGACCGTCAGCCGCGTGACCTCGAGCAAGTACGTCGAGACGCCGCGCGGGACCTTCCCACTCAAGTTCTTCTTCTCGTCGGGCCTGGAGTCCGACTCGGGCGAGTCGCAGTCCTCGCGGGCGGTCCGCAGCCGCATTCGCCAGCTGATCGATGACGAGGATCCGAAGAGGCCTCTCAGCGATCAGCGGATCACCGATCTCCTCAAGGCCAATGGCATCAAGATCGCCCGCCGGACGGTGACCAAGTACCGTGAGCAGATGAAGATCCTGCCGACGAACATGAGGCGGAAAAGCTGAGCGTCCGCGGTTTCCCGATTTGAGCTGGATCTTTCGGACCAACGGGTCAATGAATCCCCGATTCCACGATTTCGCAGGAGAGTGATCATGGCCAGGGGCCAGCTGATGGTGAGCGTCGCCGGGATCCGCGGCGTGGTGGCGGACACGCTGACTCCGGAGGTGGTGCTCAGCTACGCGCAGGCGTTCGCCGCGGAGCGCGCGGGCAAAACGGTTGTCGTGGGCGGCGACACCCGGCTCTCGCGGCCGTGGATCGAGCGGATCGTCGAGGGCGCGCTGATCGACGCCGGCTGCCGCGTGGTCCAGATCGGCATCTGCCCGACGCCGACAGTGGGCTTCACCGTCCGGCGGCTCGGCGCGGCGGGGGGCATCGCGATCACGGCGAGCCACAACCCCGCGGAGTGGAACGCGCTGAAGTTCTTCTCGTCGAAGGGCATCTTTCTCAACCCCGCGGAGTTCGCGAAGCTGAAGAGGCGGCTCGACGCGCGCCGCTTCGTGCATCGCCCCTTCGACAAGATCGGGGCCGTCGAGCACGACACGAAAGCGATCGACCACCACCTGAGGGCGGTCCTGAAGATCCTCAAAAAGCCCCTGATCCGGAAGCGCCGCTTCCGCGTCGTGGTCGACTGCGTCAACGGCGCGGGATCGGTCATCGCCCGCCCGCTGCTCGGGGCGCTCGATTGCCGCGTCAAGTGGCTATACGACGCGACCGACAGGGTCTTCCCCCGCGAGGAGGCGGAGCCGCTGCCCCACAATCTCGTCGAGCTGGGCGAGACGGTGCGCGCATGGCGCGCGGACGTGGGCTTCGCGATCGACCCCGACGCCGACCGCCTGGCCGTGGTCGACGAGCAGGGGCGGCCGCTGGGCGAGGATCGCACGCTGACGCTGGCGGCGGAGGCGTGGCTGCCGCGGTGCAAGACGCCGATCGTGGTCAACAACTCGACGTCGAGCGCGATCGACGACATCGCCGCGCGCTTCGGCCTGCCGGTCCACCGGACGAAGATCGGCGAGGCGCACGTGGTGAAAAAGATGCTCGAGATCGGCAGCGAGTTCGGCGGCGAGGGCGGCGGAGGCGTGATCGTGCCGGCCGTCCAGCCGGGGCGCGACGCGGCGACGGCCATCGGGCTCGTGCTGGAGGCGATGGCCCGCGACCGGGCGGGGCGCGCCATCTCGGAGATCAACGCCGACACGCCGCTCTACGAGATCGCGAAGGACAAGGTCGTCCTGCCGCCCGAGAGGGTGGACGGCATCCTGGAGGAGCTCGAGCGCCTCTGGCCCGACGAGGGCAAGAGGGATCGCCTCGACGGCCTCAAGATCCACGGCGAGCGCTCCTGGGCGCACGTCCGCGCCTCGGGCACGGAGCCGATCGTTCGCATCTACTGCGAGGCCCCGACGGGCAAGCAGGCCACGAAGCTCCGCAATCAGGCGAAGAGACTCCTGCGACAGGCCTCCAAGGGCTGACCGCGCGACGGACGATGGAACTCCCCGGGCTCCCCACGTCGGCCTTCGCCGACCCCTCAGGCGCCAACCGCGCCGAGGTCGCGCGTCTCGCCGAGCGCGCGCTGCGCATCGTGCTCGATCACGCCGCGCATGCGCTGGATCGGCCGCCGGTCCCGCGCGAGACGATTCCCCCCGAGTGGCTGCGGATCGCCGACGACCCCGTCGACGAGGAGACGCTCCTCGATCAGCTGCGGGCGGTGCTCAACGGCTGCATGAACGCGGCGCACCCGGGCTACATGGCGCACATGGACCCGCTGGCGGCGACGGCGTCGGTGATCGGCGCGTTGGCCACCGCGGCGGTGAACAACAACATGCTGAGCGTCGAGTTGGCGCCGTCGATCCACCAGATCGAGACGCACCTGATGCGCCAGCTGTGCGGGATCTTCGGACTCGGGCCCGACGCGGGCGGGATCATGATCAGCGGCGGGACGCTGGCAAACCTCCAGGCGCTGGCCATCGCCCGCAACGTGAAGCTGGGCGTGCGCGAGTGCGGTGTCCACGGCCTCGAGCGTCGCCCCGTGATCCTGGCCTCGGAGGTGGCACACACCTCGATCCCGAAGGCGGCGATGATGCTCGGGCTCGGGACCCGGGGCGTCGTCACGGTCAAGACCAACGGCGACTCACGCATCGATCTCGACAGCCTTGTCGCGGAGCTCGAGGCATCGCGCGCGCGCGGCGAGCAGCCCTTCGCCGTGGTCGCCATCGCGGGGACGACGACGACGGGCAACATCGACCACCTGCCTGAGATCGCCGACATCGCGCGCGACAACGACCTCTGGCTCCACGTCGACGCCGCCTACGGTGGGACGCTCGCGTTCTCCGACACTCACCGTGGTCAGCTGCGCGGCATCGAGCGGGCGGACTCGATCACGTTCAACCCGCAGAAGTGGCTCTACGTGACAAAGGTCTGCGCGACACTGCTCCTGCGCCGGTGGGCGGACATCCTCGAGGCGTTCCGCACGCCGCTGCCCTACTACACACCGGAGCCGGAGGAGGAGGGCGTGGTCAACTCGGGCGAGATCAGCGTGCAGGGCACGCGCCACCCCGACGCGCTCAAGCTCTGGCTCACGCTCCAGCACATCGGCCGGCGGGGGCTGGGGCGGCTGATCGATCGCACCGTGAAGCTCGCGGAGCGCTTCACCGAGGAGGTGAGGCGCCGCCCGTTCCTCGCGCTCGCGGCGGAGCCGGAGATGAACATTGTCTGTTTCCGCGGCGTGCCCGAGGGGATCGAGGACCTCGACGCCTGGAACGCGCGGCTGCGCGCGCACCTGCGCGACGAGCACCGGATCTATCTCTCGCTG
>JAFGKF010000057.1 GCA_016928695.1 Candidatus Sumerlaeota bacterium
GCGGTCGCGGATCGCCTCGAACGAGGCCCGGATCGCCGCGCGGGTCACCTGCTCGTTGGTCAGCAGGATGACGTGGTCGCGCCGGATGCTCCTCTGAGCCAACAGCGCGCTGAGGAGATTTTCGGCGTCGTCGTCGCAGTGGGGGAGAGGACTCGAGGGGTAATCCGCCACTCCGGTGAAGAGACCCCACATCGCAGGCTCGTCGCCCTCGACCCAGGCGGGGGCGAGCGGCGCGCGGGTCAGGGTGACAGTGGAGACCTGCACGGCATCCTGGGCCATGCCCAGGGGATCGAAGACACGCATCGCGGTGCTCTGGCCCTCCTCGGCCAGGAAGACCGCGCGGGCTGGTGTGTCAGTGTCGCCCTCAGTGTGTCGAGTGGGGCCTCCGGGCGTGGCAACCTCGAGTGCGACCCGTGTGTCGAGGAAGCCCGAGGGAGTGGCCGTGACCTGGAACAGACCGCTGCGGCGCGGCCGGAGCATCCAGGTGGTGCTCGAGCGCGTGCCAGGCTCGAAGACAGCCACCGCCGGATCCGAGGAGTCGAGGGGCAGTGTGCCCACCGTGGCCTCGGCGCCCTCACGCACGGAGAGCCGATAGGCCAGGCTCGCATTGTCCGCGCTGTGTGTCATCACGAGAGCCTCGCAGGGGGTGCCCGGCGCCACCGAGGCCATCAGGGAGGGATTGCCGTGTCGCACGTCGGTCTGAGTGATCAGCTCACCGGTGTCGGACCGCAGGAGGAAGAGCTGCAGGGGCCCCGCGCTGGAGACCGCCGGCTCGAGGATCAATTCGAGCGGATGGCCACTCTGCACCGTGACGGGATGAACGGCAGCGCGTGGCCCGAGGCCGCCGATGCGCCCGTCGGCGGGATGGTCGGCCAAGACCGACTCAGCCGCCGCTGCCAGATGCGTCTCGAGGATGTACTCCACGTTCTCCCCCGCCAGAGCGCTCGAGAGGAGGAGGGTCACCCGCTCCCCCTCGGTCACTGGGACGAGCGCCATCGGCTCGGCACCCTGACCGGCGCTGCGGTGCCTCCCTGTGGCCATTCGGAGCGTGGCGGCTCCCCCCTTCGTCTTGGCCAGGGCGATCAGATGCCCGGAGACGGGTGAGGCGATCTCAAAGAGCTGCGATCGGCTCTCCGCTGTGAGGGAACCGGTCCGCAGACCCTCCGCAGGGAGGGTTTCGCTCGCGGGGGTCGGCATGGCGCTGAGGCTGAATCCGGCGGACTCACCCCCGGCGAGGGTGACGCGGATCAGGTGCGGGGGTCGATGATGCGTTCCGAAGACGACCTCCTCATGGGCGCTGAGGGAGCGGCTGGCCGCGGCGGTGATCCAGTGGCCCGGGGCGCTGCGGTCCCCCTCCTCGCGGCGGCAGAGCGCCTCGAGATCCAGGTCGCCCCCATCTCCGCCGAGCTGGATCGTCACACACCCGAGGTCCTCGGAGACACCCTCGAGCCGGAAAATCATCTCGTCTGTCCCATCGCCGATCCACTCGCGGATCGGCTCGCCCATCCGCAGGTGGTGCGTGTTGTCCAGCGCGAGCAGCGTGTAGGCCCCCTTCTCGTCGGGGGCGTAGGAGGAGGCGCGCAGACGATAGGTCCCCTCCAGCGCCAGGATGGTCTCGATCCGCGAATTGAGATTGCCCGGCTCCATGTCGTCGTTGATCGTCCGTTCCCCGTCGGGGGCGATCAGGGTCAGGTGGCAGTCGATCCCCGCGCTGATCATGTCGATCGTCAGCGACTGGCCCGGTTCCCCCTCGAAGGTGTACTCGTCCAGATAGCGGCCGCTGTGCTGGCGCGAGTCGCCCGCCGAGAGGCTGCCCGACACCCGCTGTCCGATGGTCAGGGGGATGGCGGGGCGCTCCACCTCGAGCGCGCTCGGATCGGCGGGCACCGGCATCCCCTCGCTCATCGTCAGCATGTAGGGGCCGATCTCCCCGGCGCCGTAGGAGGAGACCTGCAGGTGGTAGACGCCGTCGAGGGGCATGCGCTGCGAGATGCGCGAGTTGTAGTCGCCCCAGGCCCGGTCGTCGTTGTCGAACCGTGTCCCATCGGGCCGGAGCAGAATCAGATAGGTGTCGATGGCATCGGAGACGAGGTCGATCGTCAGCTCATCGCCCGCCGACGCGGTGAATCGCCAGACGTCGAAGTGCTGTCCCCCCTCGCGCGTCTCATCGCTCGCCTCCAGCTGACCCGTCCGCGTCTGACCGAGGTGGATCGTGTCAGCGCGCTCGATGACCGTGTCGTTGGGCTGAGCGCCGGCGGCCGAGATGGCCGTCGCGGCCAAAGCGGCGAGGGCGGGGAGGGCGAATCTCATGGCATGAATTCCTTTGGCGTGGGGGCGACCCAGCGGTCCATGGGAGGTTGGACAGCGGAGAGCGGAGGCGTGCTGCGGGCCGGGTTCACTCGCGGAAGCGGACAATGTCACCGTCGCTGATGGTCCCATTGGTGGGGTCATAGGGCTGGATCACGGCCAGAGTGCCGGAGTAATCCGTCGTGGCGGTCGGCACATCATCAATGTCGAGATCCTGGTCAGGCCCATAGCTCATCAGGGTCCAGAGCGACTCGCGCACCCGCCCACTGTCGTCGGCAACGTCGGTGAACTCCCGGAAGATGACCGAGGTGCGCGGGCGCAGGTCCGTGCCCTCATACTCGATCAGGAAGTCTGTGCCCCAGTAGACGAGGACCCGCTGATCCTCCGGGGAGGTGGTGGGGCTGAAGGCCCCGTCCATGGTGTTGAAGACGTCCTTGAAGGCCGATGTCACGTAGGCGATCGGCGTGGTCACTTGGACGAGCGCGTTGATCCGTGGCGTCGCCGTCCGGCCAGGCGTCAGGTTGGTCGTGGTGGACAGATTGACGTTAACGCAGCCGGGGTACTCATTGTGGTCGATGTGATAGGCCTCGAGGGCGGTGGCCATCGACCGCATGTCGGCCCTTGTGCGCGAGACCTTCGCGCGGACCTGGGCCTCGAGAAAGTTGGGCACCGCGATGGCGGCGAGAATGGCGATGATCGCCACGACGATCAGGAGCTCGATCAGGGTGAAACCACGACGTCTGGTGAGGGGATCCATGGGCTCGCCTCGTCGGACAGGGTGCTGCCAAAGTGCTGCAAAGTGCAGGGCGTCTGGCCGAGATCATAGGCACACCGGCCCATGCTCTGGCAACAGGAGATCCGGGGGTCAGCGGCTCGGCTCGCTCCAGCGCGTGAAGAAGGAGTTTCGGATCAGCTTGAGTGCCATCTTCATCTTGTACCAGACGTC
This sequence comes from Candidatus Sumerlaeota bacterium, assembly GCA_016928695.1. Taxonomy (GTDB): domain Bacteria; phylum Sumerlaeota; class Sumerlaeia; order JABWBI01; family JABWBI01; genus JAFGKF01. Next base: position 3,254 of record JAFGKF010000057.1, read on the forward strand.
CGCGGGGCTGCGCACCTTTCGCACCTGGTGCCAGATGCCCCGCGGCGACAGGTACTGCCGCAGATAGGCCCAGCGCAGAATGCGCTCCATCTCCTCCGCCGAGACGTGGGGGAGGTTGACGATCGAGGTCTTGGCATTGTCCACGGGCTCGAATTCGCCGTGTCGCATCCAGCCCTTCTCCATCGCCTGGTCGTAGAACTGGCAGTTGGGGAAGGGGAGCACCGCGCTGTAGTGAACGAAGGGTGTGCCGAGCTTTTTCGCCTCGCGCATCGAGTGGCGGATCGTCTCGCGCGTCTCCAGCGCCGAGCCGCCGATCATCACACTGACCTCGGGCTCCACTCCGCACTCGCGGCAGACGGCGACGGCGGTCTTCACGTCCTCGACCTGGATGCCCTTGCAGATGTCGTCGAGGATGGCCTGGCAGAACGACTCCGTCCCGATGTAGACCATCATGCACCCCGCCTCGCCCAGGGCGCGCACGACCTTCGGATCGCGCAGGTGATTGGCCCGCGCCAGGCACATCCACTTCAGCCCCAGGTCCCTGATTCCCTCGCAGATCTCGAGGGTGCGCCGTTTGCTCCAGACGAACTGATTGTCGGCCACCTCGATGCCGCGGTACCCGAGCGCGTGGATCTCGCGGAACTCCTCGATCACCTGCTCGGAGGTCCGAAGCCGCAGCGGGAGCTTCGGCAGCGGGCTGCCCTGAACGCGCTTGTGCTCGACCTCCGAGGCCTGGTCGACGGCGTTCGGGGCGCAGAAGGTGCACTTGTACTGGCACCCGCGCGAGACGCACATCGTCGTCACCGGGGTCACATCCAGGCGGTTGACGCGGTACTCGCCGAGCAGAAGCCGCCGGTTGGGGATCGGCAGCCACTCGATGTCGAGCAGCCCGCGCGTCGGGGTCAGGTGCGGTGTCCCGTCGCGCAGGAGGGCGATGCCCTCGACCGCGCTGAGGTCGCCCTGGCCCTCGAGGGCCTGCGCCAGCTCGATGAGCGACATCTCCGGCTCGCCGCGGACGACCAGCGTCGCCTCATCGGAGACGAAGTTCTCCGGCTTCCACGTCGGCGCCGCCCCGAGATAGATCACCGGCTTGGAGAGGCCGTGGTGCTTCCGGATCTCGGCCGCCGCGCGCTTGTCCTCCTCCTCGGCCAGGTAGGGGGTGAAGAACACCGCCGCGTCGAAGTCCCCCTCGCGCGCCCACGCCTCGAACCGCGCCGCGTCCCAGCCCTCGGCCGGGCAGTCGAGGAATCGGATCGCGTGCCCCTCGCGCTCGAGAACTGTCGCCGCCGAGAGCATGTGGATCGGCGGCTTGTAGTCATACCCGTAGTTGCACCCATAGACCCGGTCGATCGGGTTGTTCATCCGATTGTACTGGGGGGGCGGGACGATGAAGGCGAACTTCACGGCAACTCTCCCGGGCTCAGCGCATCGAGCGACCCTAGCAGCCCCCGCCCCATCCCGTCAACGGCTCAGCCCGCCGGATCACTGGCGAAATCGCGCCAGATCCCCGTCGCTGATCGTCCCGTTGGTCGGGTCGTAGGGCTGGATCACGGCCACGAAGGGCTCGATCACCAGCGTGGTCTGATCCGCCGCGTCGTAGGTGTCGAAGTCGGTGTCCGGCCCCTGGCTGAAGAGGGCCCAGAGCGGCTCGCGCAGGGACCCGCCCGCGCCGACCACGTCGAACTCGCGGAAGTGGAGCCGCGAGCGGGGGCGGTAATCCGTTCCCCGGTACGAGATCACCTCGTTGCCGTAGTAGATGAAGACCTGGTCGCGCGAGAGATCGGCGGAGGCGTCGAGCGGGATCTCCCGGTCGCCGAAGGCGTCGAGCGGGATGGAGGTCATGTAGGCGACCGGTGTCGTCAGGATCACCATGCGGTTGATCCGCGGTGTCGCCGCGTAGCCGGGGACCAGATTCGTCGTCACGAACGTGTTGATGTCCACGGCGTCGGGGTAGGCGTTCGCGTCGACCCGGTAGGACTCCAGGGCCGTGGCCAGCGATCGCATGTCGGAGCGGACGCGCGCCACCTTCGCACGCGTCTGCGCCTCGAGGAAGTTGGGCACAGCGATGGCCGCGAGGATGGCGATGATCGCGACGACGATCAGCAGCTCGATCAGGGTGAAGGCTCGGTGGAACCGGGGTCTCATGAACTCTTTTTTACACAGAACTGTGCTCGCGCTCAAGGCCCTATGGGTCCCATGGGACTCATATGTCCTATGAGGGAAAGATCCCCAGCAATCCTCTGTTGCCTCAGCGAGGCATCAGCTCCAAGATCACTCCATCCCATCAGCGAGTCAGAGTGACATGATCATCGTCATGCAGGCCGGGGCCAGCGAGGCCCAGATCGAGTCCGTCGTCAAGCGCGTCAAGCAGCTCGGCTACGACGCCCACATCAGCAAAGGCGAGGAGCGCACCGTCATCGGGTGCGTGGGGCACGCCGACAAGAGTCCACTCCAGCAGCTCGCGGCCACCCCGGGGGTCGAGAGCGTTGTTCCCATCCTCAAGCCCTGGAAGCTCGTCGGGCGGCAGTTCAAGCCCGAGTCGACCGTCATCGACGTCGATGGGGAACTCATCGGAGGGGATCGGATTGCCCTCATGGCGGGGCCCTGCTCGGTCGAGACCGAGGAGCGCACCGTCGAGATCGCCCGTGCGGTCAAGGCCGCGGGCGCCCGCTTCCTGCGCGGAGGGGCCTTCAAGCCCCGCACGTCACCCTACGCCTTCCAGGGGCTCGAGAGGGAGGGGCTGGAGATTCTCCGCGCCGCCAAGCGCGAGACCGGACTGAGAATCGTCACCGAGCTCCTCAGCGTCCGCGACATCGAGCTCGTCTGCGAGTACACCGACATCATCCAGATCGGCGCCCGCAACTGCCAGAACTTCGCCCTGCTCAAGGAGCTCGGCGGCACGGGCAAGCCCGTCCTCTTCAAGCGCGGCATGTCGACCACGCTCAAGGAGTACCTCCAGGCCGCCGAGTACATCGTCGCCGGGGGCAACCCCGACGTCATGCTCTGCGAGCGCGGCATCCGCACCTTCGAGGACTCGACGCGCAACACCTTCGATCTCAACGCCGTGGCGCTGCTCAAGCAGTGGTCGCACCTGCCGATGATCGCCGATCCCAGCCATGGGACGGGCATCTGGAGCCTCGTGGCGCCCATGGCCGCCGCCTCGGTCGCCGCGGGCGCCGACGGCCTCATCATCGAAGTCCACACCGAGCCCGAGCAGGCCTGGAGCGACGGCCAGCAGTCGCTCCGCCCCGACAAGTTCCAGGCGCTCGTCGAGCAGTGCCGCCGCGTCGCCGAGGCCGTGGGGCGGAGCCTGTGACGCGGTGTCATCGCCGCCTGGAATCGCTGCGTCAGAGACTGTGAATCACGCGCGGAGATCCGCACCATGGGTCGTCAGATTGGAATCATCATCGCACTGCTCGCCGCCGCGGCCGTCGCGGTCTGGCTCTTCACAGGAGGCGAGAGAGAGAGCCCCGCACCGGAAGAGGAACCAACTGCACTGGAGGAATCCCTGATCCCCGAGCCCACTCCAGAGAGCGAGGAATCCCCCACGCATTTGTCTTATCCCGTCCCATCCCAGGCGACGGCGGAGGAGGCGACTGTCTCTCAGCCCAGTGTGGCATCCGCCCCACAGAGCGCCTCCGAGACCGATGAGGAGCCACCCCCCGAGCGCCACACCCGCGTCTGGGGCATGGTGACCGACGAGGATGACCAGCCCGTCGCCGAGGCGGTGGTCACGGCGATCGACAGCTATCACGGGCTCGGCACGGCGCTGGCCGCCACGCAGACGAATTTCGAGGGCATCTACGAGTTCCTCGACATCCATCGTCTCACGCCGGGCCAGGGCAACGAGATCGAGATCGCCGTCTTCGCCGAGGCGCCGGGATATTCGATGGGCGTTGGGGACGACGAGTTGGAGCGGGATGAGACCGAGGTTCGCATCGATGTCGAGCTCCCCCCGGGTGGACCCGGCATCGATGGTCTCGTGCGGTGGGAGAACGGCGAGCCGGTGGCCTTCGCCGAGATCTTCGGCTTTGTGAGCCAGACGGAGACCCTCTCCAGAGCGGTGGCCGATGCCCAGGGGCAATTTCACCTCCGGGGTTTGCCCATGGAGGAGTTCGGCGCCCTCGTGCGACCGCCGGGGGGACTCTGGCACATCGTGGAGGAGGAGATCGATCCCAACGAGGGGCCCGTCGAGCTCGTCCTCACCCCTGACATCGGCGTGATCACAGGGCAGGTCGTCGGCGCCATCTCCCGCACACCCCATCCGGGCTCGGTGGTGTTTCTCGGTGATCAGTTCAATGGCATGCGGAGCCGCTCGGCGACCGCAGACAGCGAGGGGCGGTTCCGATTCGAGGGACTTCCCCTATGCCGCTGGTTTGTTCACTCGGGTGAGGGGATGGGGGAGGGCGCAGACGTTGCCCATCTCACCTCCGAGCATCCCGAGCAGGAGGTGACGGTCAGGTTTCCTGAGAGCTTCACCGTGGTGGGAACGGTCGTCGACCAGGAGACGGATGAACCCGTGCCCGATCTCGGCCTCACGGTGAGGTCAAGTCCAAATGGCGATGAGACGCCGACGCAGACCGATGGCTCGGGTCAATTCGAGGTTCCCCTGCTCCTCGCCCCCTCCGATCCCACGCGGGCGATGGTGATCTTTTCGCTCCCTGATCCCCCCTGGGTGTTCGAGCGCGGCACGCGTGAGATCGCCGAGCACCTCGATCTCACAGCCGAGGAGCTGCCAATTGTTCGCCTGGAGGTGATCCAGGGCTGGCCCCTGGAGATCCTCGCGCAGGACTCCGATGGGAATCCCCTGGCGGGGGCTGAGCTGCGCCTCGTCTCAGGAGTCGAGATACCCATGGATCTCGGCCGGACCGATGCCGAGGGGCGGCTCGCCGCCGTGCGGTCCGAGCAGATGGTCGAGTGCCAGGTGCTCGGTTCGCATCCCGATTGGCCACTGCTGTCGTCGCCCCCTGTGTCGCAGCGGGAGACGAGCACCGTCGTGCAGCCCTCGCCCACGGTGGACCTGGAGATTCTGGTCCTCGATCCCGACGGGGCTCCGGCACCCGGTGCGCACGTTCAGGTGACGGGGATCACGGGAGAGCTGGTGGCCATCGATCCGCGGGGGTTGGATCATCACTATCGCAGGAGCACAGACACCGGGACCACCGACGAGAGCGGCAACGTGGTCTTCGAGGGGCGCCCGCGGACGCAGCACTTCCTCTATGCCTCGCTCTCGGCAGACCCTGAGGTCGGCGGCCCCGGAGTCGAGAGCGGGATCCGGGTTCTCCTCGCCGAGGCGCACGATCAGGTGGATCTCTCCCATGCGACCACCGCCACGGCGCAGGTGACGCTGCGTCTCCAGCCCGTCGAGGGCGTCACCGTCACGGGCCAGGTGCTCGATTCGCAGGGGAGCCCCCTCCCCAATGCCGATGTGAGGTGGAACGTCATCAACGAGTTTGGCACAGGTCGAGGGGGTGTTTTCACACCTCCCATGTCTGAGCCACCGGATGCCGTCGCCGACGCCCAGGGGCGATTCACGCTCACGGGGACCTATGCGCAGTCCCGGATGGGATTCTCCGTTTCGCGCATGGGTTATCTGACCTGGCCGCAAACCCCGGCGATTCGAGATGGGGAGTTCTACGAGATTCAGATGGTTCCCGAGATCACACTGCAGGGACGCACCACGATCAACGACGCGGGGTGCGCGTTCTATCTCTTCCTGCCCGCCACGGTGGAGGAGGGTGAGGGGTGGATGGCCAGGGCCACGAAATACCCCCATGAGACGCCCATCATCACAGATGGCGTGATGAGATGGACGCTGCCACGGATCGATCCCGTCGAGTTCAGCTATCCCAGCCCCGCGTGGCTCCTGGCGATCACCAGCGATGGTCGGCAAGCCACGGCGAATCTCGCCCTCGGATCTGGGCCCGCCCAGGTGATCGACCTGGGTGCCCTGAATCTCGCGCCCGCCCACTCGCTCGAGGGGCGCATTCTCTCCGCCGCGGGCGATCCGATGACTGATGCCTCCGCGCTGTGGGAGAGCCGTGAGGTGAGGCCCCCCGACGGTTGGGATGATCACTTTGCCTGGATCGGAGGCACCGATGGATCGGGGCACTTCGAGCTCCGGGGACTTCCCCCCGGCCCCACGAGGGTGCTCGTCTATGTCGGTCGCGCGAATGTCGGCCGCGCACTGCGCCAGGTCTTCGAGGTCGACATTCCCACCGGCGGGCCCATCGATCTGGTCCTCGATCCCCTGGAGTGGGCCACGCTCACGATGCGAGTGCTCGACGCGGAGGGGGCCCCCATCACCGGCGCGCAGACCTATGTTCGCGTCGTCCACGGCGGACGCCAGCAGAGTGGTCCTGTCCACACCGACCACCGGGGCGAGGCGGTTCACCCCGAGCTGGTTCCCGGATCCAACCGGCTGACTCTGGTCATGGTGCATCAGGGAACAGCCTTCAACCTGAGCTTCGAGAGGAATCTCGAAGCCGGTGAGCAGGCCGAGGTCATCGATCTCTCGACGTGGCCCGTGCTCCGGGGCCGCGTCACACGCGGGGGCGAGACGGCCGCGAATGTCGCGCTGTCACTGTATGAGCACGGTCAGCCGAACAATCCCGATCGGGTCTCGCTTTCCACCGACGAGGGGGGCGGCTTCGAGGTGACGCTGATCCCCGGCTCCTGGGACATCTACACCGACAGCGGGCAGCCCCGCGCCACCGTGGAGGTGCCGGGGGACGAGTTTGTCGAGATCGACCTTCTCAACTGAATCCGTCTCACTCGGGGTTGCGGAGGCCCGGCCGTCCATTCACAATGATCTTCTGTTTGGAGTCCTGCGGCTTGCCGCAGAAC
>JAFGKF010000340.1 GCA_016928695.1 Candidatus Sumerlaeota bacterium
CGTCAGTGGTGGCGGCGCCACACGGCACTGTGCATCCTCCTCGCTCTCCTCTTCACGGCCTGGTCGCTGGTCGAACTGCTCTTCCTCGCGGCCGCGCTGGGGCCGTTTCAGATCGAGCTGACGACCCAGGCCATGGTCCTCGTGTTCCTGATCCTGGGGCCGTTTCACCTCGCAGTCAGCCTCGCGCGGGATCGCCGCCATCAGATGCTCGACTCGATCCTCGCCTCCGGCGTCTCTCCCGAGGAGTATCTGCGCGGCAAGTTCTTCGGGGCGCTCCGCCCGACCTGGGTTCTGCTCTTCGCGCTCTGGATCCGGTGGATGCTGATCGAGGTGCGGACCAACGCCTCACTCGGTCAGCTCGCGGGGCTTGGCGAGACGGGGATGATCCACCTCCATCTCGTTTACGGGTCGGTCTCATTCTGGATCGGGAGCCTTCTCTGGGTTCTGGGAACGCTCTGCTACGGGGCCATCGCGATGGCGATGGCACTTCGCCGCGAGGGCGCCGGGGCGGCCATGGCCACGGTGCTCCTGCTCGCGCTCGCGGTCGACGTCTGGGGCCCCGCTGCGCTTCAGGGGGCGGTGCAATCGAGCCGTGGTGGCTTTCAGGACACCATGATCGGAGTGCTCTTCGCCCTCGGCGTCGCCGTCACCGTGCTCAAGTGGATCCTGTACCGCTATCTGTTCGACCAGAGCGTCGAGCGGCTGGAGGATGTGGGGACGGAGTGAGGTGCCGCTGAGACTGTTTCACTCATTCATCCGCAGTGCCCTGACGGCTGGGACGGACGTGGAGATCTCCGGTCTCCCTGGCACGCCCTCCACACCCGGTTGCCAGAATTCCTCATTCCACCATGGCATCAGGCTGAAGTCACCGTGCCACTGGGGATTCTCCCTGAGCCACTCACGGTGCTCGGAGTTTGAGAAGAGACGGCGAACACTCGCGAATCCGGTCAGCTCACTGATCGGCTCACCGGCCGCCACGCCAAAGGTCTTGAAGTGCACCCTGCTGCGAATCTCCGACGGGATGAACTGCCACAGTCGCATGATGTTGTGCCATCTCCCCATCGTCCGCTCCAGGGGTGTGGTCTGGCTGCCGAAAATGTCGTCGATCCATGCCAGGAGGGCTCCTCGCGGGACAAGGTCCAGTCCCAGAGGGGGAATCATGATGTAGCGCTCGCGCACCTCGGCGCGGGGATGGAGCATGAGATTGTAGAACTGGGCCTCTCTTCCGCTCCTCTCCGCGTTGACCAGATAGGGCACAACGGTGTCGCGGAAGTCCTGGATGCTGCATGCGGCAGCCATGTAGACAATGTTCCTGTAGTGCAGATCCGGGTAGTGACGAATGAACTCGTTCGCGATGATCGACCCCATGCTGTGTCCCACAAGGGTGATCTCGACCTCCCCCCTGGCGGAGGCGGACTCCTCGGAGATCGCTCGCGCCAGGAGATGCAGAGCGCCCCTCCCCTCCTCCGCAGTCATGATGATCTCCTCCTCAAAGGGCTCCGAGAAGATCATCTTGGTTCGGCGGAGCATGTTGTTCCAGGCGGGTGTGCCGATCCCATCGAGCAGGGGAAGGAGCGCCATTTTGAACGGCACCGTGATCAATCCCGTCGCCAGGTAATGCATCTCCTCCCCGAGTGTGCGCCGGTCATCCAAGATCGACACTTCGATGGAGGTGTCAGGGCTGACACGGTGACGCAGGGTGAGCTCATGATGCCCTGCGAGGGCATCACGCATTCCAGGGGATGCGAATCCCGGAAAGGCGTTGAGATGACCCGCGAGGGACGTGGCCCAGTTGATGGGCGCCCTGACCACGGCGCCTCCGATGTCAGCGATGAAAATGAAAGGCGTCAGAGTCTTCCCCATCACCCCCCTCCAGGGCTCTCCCCGCCGCATGTTCCACAGATGATCCCAATAAGTCGGACCCAGGTCAGCCTGCCAGACAATGAAGAGGGGATATCTGTCGCCCTCATCGAGGACTCTTCTCACCAGATCCTGATCCACTCTCCCCAGACCTGTCCGCATTCCCACCAGGCCTCCATGGATGAAGATGATCAGATTGCGTGGTTCCCCCTCTTCAAAGGCGCTGTGCCAGTTGTCTATCAGGGCGGCGACTTGGACCTCAGCAGCGTCAGGGGGCAATCTGACGTCTGGATTCCCCGGCAGGCGCATGCGCCCCCGGCCGTCGAAGACCAGAACATGCTGTGCGGCGAGATCTCCCTCGATCCGCGTGTGACCACAGCCCCCCAGAGAGAATGCACATGCCACAGCCATCGCGACTCCCAGTGGGATCCACAGAGCTCTCATGACGATGTCCCCCGCGTCAGAGATCGGAGCCCTGCACTCAGGCTGCCCCGCCTGTGCACAGCCCCTCGGGCGCCACCAGAAATCCAGTGCCCTATCCGTCTGTCAAGCTGGGACGGCAATTCAGCGAGAGAATCCAATGGTTGGGCGGCCTGCCGAAGTCCAAAGGGCGAGATTTTGTTTGGATGACTTGCCCGCCGTCGCCCTGTCTCCTTTCGTCGGCCTGGGCTTTGGCGCGCAGCCTTCGCTCAGTCTCCTTGCGTTTCAGAGCTGGCGTGCCAGCCGAAGCCTGAAGGGCGAATACCTGTCTTGAGAGCACGAGCGAGCCCCTCGACTCGCTGCGCTCGCTCGGGACACCATTCGACTCGTTGACAAAGCCGTCCTTGAAAAAATGGCCCGCCATGAGCGAGCGAAGCGAGTCCAGTGAGAATGGCCCGCCATGAGCGAGCGAAGCGAGTCCAGTGAGAATGGCCCGCC
>JAFGKF010000058.1 GCA_016928695.1 Candidatus Sumerlaeota bacterium
CAAGGCGGAACGCCCTGCAGGTTTCGCTGGCAATTCGGTCCCGAATCACTAGGGTGACGCGGTTATCACACGACGGAGGAATGAGAAAGTGACGCGTGCCAAGATCTTCATCGGTTGGATCATCGCCACAGCGCTGCTCGGGCTGCTGCTCGGTGCCTGTGTGGTCTCGGACATGGTCTCTGGGAGCGACGGCGGCAGGGCCCGCAATGTGATCCTGTTCATCGGCGATGGGATGGGACAGGCCCAGGTCGTCGCGGCCTCGTACGTCCAGAGTGGCCAGCAGGGCGCGGACACCCCTGGGCTCTTCTTCGAGGCTTTCCCGGTGCTCGGCTATCTCACCACTCACTCCGAGGACAGCTTTGTCACCGACTCCGCTGCGGCCGGGACGGCTCTGGCCTGCGGGATCAAGACGACCAATGGCACGATCGGACAGACCTCCGATGGCGTGCGGGCACAGAGCATCCTCGAGTACGCCCATGGTCTTGGGATGGCCACAGGCGATGTCACGTCTGTCCAGGTCAACCACGCCACACCCGCCTGCTTCGCCTCGCACGTGGAGAGTCGCCAGCAGTATTCGGACATCCTCGATCAGTACCTGGCCGATCGGACGGCCGAGGTCTTTCTCGGCGGCGGGCTCGCCGGCGACGATGTCTCCATCGACGACGTGGCCCAGCGCGCCCAGTCGGCAGGGTACCGCTGGATCGGCCCTGGCGAGGGGGAGCAGCTGCTCACGGTGATCCCCGGTGAGCGTCTGTTCGGCTCCTTCGATGAGAACGGCGATGGGCACCTCGACTACCCCAGCGAGCGGAGAGAGCTTCAGAGCACCGAGCCCCACCTCCACCACCTTGCTCTGGCGGCCGTCGAGGCGCTCAGTGCGGACCCCGACGGGTTCTTCCTGATGGTCGAGGGAGGAGCCATCGACTGGGCATGTCATGCCAATCAGATCCAAAACACCGTGGATGAGGTGCTGGAGCTCGACCGCACCATCGAGGCCGTCTGCGAGCGCCTCGAGGAGATGGGGCGTCTCGATGAGACGCTGATCATCGTCACCGCGGATCACGAGACAGGTGGCCTCACGTTGCCAGGTCCCTACCGGCAGACCCTCGCGGAGACAACCTCCCCGGAGTTCGCCTGGAGCTCAGGCAACCACACGGCCATCCCTGTGCTGGTCTGGGCTCGGGGCCCGGGCGCCGAGGCCCTCTCAGGGCGGCACGATGAGACGTTTGTGGTCGATGCGATCAAGGCGGCGCTGGGCCGCTGACTCAGCGAGGCCGCCTCTCCCCCCGGAGAAGCTCGTAGTCGACCGAGTCGGTCAGGGCGCGCCATGAGGCCTCGATGATGTTCTCATGGACACCGATCGTGCACCACTCGCGCGCGCCGTCGGTCGACTCGATGAGGACGCGGACCTTCGCGGCGGTGGCCTCGGTGGGGTTGACGACGCGCACCTTGTAATCGGTGAGGCGAACCCCCCGGATCTCGGGGTAGGCCTCCTCGAGCGCCTTGCGCAGTGCCCTGTCGAGCGCGTTGACGGGGCCATCACCCTCGGCGGCCATGTACTTGCGCTCACCGTCGATGATGACGCGCACGGTGGCCTCGCTGAGAACCTCGGCGTCGTGGCCGCGCTTCTCGACGATCACCCGGTAACCATCCAGCTCGAAGAATGTCGCGTGCTCGCCCAGCGCACGCTTGAGGAGCAGCTCGAAGGAGCCCTCGGCACCCTCGAACTCGTATCCCTGATTCTCGAGATCTTTGATCCTGTCGAGCACCACCTTCGCCTTCTCCGGTGCCTGGTCCAGGTTGATGCCGAGCTCCTCGGCCTTCCAGAAGACGTTCGAGCGACCCGAGAGCTCGGAGACCAGCACGCGGCGGAGGTTGCCGACCTGCTCGGGGCGGATGTGCTCGTAGGTCTCAGGGTTGCGCTGGACCGCGGAGACGTGGATTCCGCCCTTGTGGGCGAAGGCGCAGAGGCCGACGAAGGGGTGGCGGATGTCCACGCTGAGGTTGGCCTGCTCGGCGATGTGGTGAGCCACCTCGCTGAGCCGGGGGAGATTCTGCTCGGGGATGCACTCGTGCCCCATCTTCAGGATCAGGTTCGGGATCACCTGGGTGAGATCGCAGTTGCCCGTGCGCTCGCCGTAGCCGTTGATCGTCCCCTGGACATGAACGGCGCCCGCCTCCACAGCGGCCAGCGCGTTGGCCAAACCCAGACCCCCGTCGTTGTGCGTGTGGATGCCCAGCGGAACATCGATCTTCGCTTTGACCTTCGCCATGATCTCCGGGATCTGGGTGAAGAGCGATCCCCCGTTGGTGTCGCAGAGCACGATGGTGTCGGCCCCCGCCTCGGCGGCGGCGGTCAGGGTGGCGAGAGCGTAGTCCGCGTTTGCCCGATAACCGTCGAAGAAGTGCTCGGCGTCGTAGATGACCTCCTTGCCCTTTGACTTGAGGAAAGCCACAGAGGTGCGGATCATCTCGAGGTTGTCCTCGAGGGAGACGCGCAGAGCCTGGGTCACGTGGAAGTCCCAGGTCTTGCCGAAGATGGTGGTCACTGGGACCTCGACCTCGAGGAGCTTGGCGAGGTTGGGATCGGCGTCCGCCCGGTTCTTGATGTGGCGGGTCGATCCGAAGGCGGCGAGCTTGGCGTGGCCGAGGTCCAGGCTGCGGGCCTCGCGGAAAAAGTCGACCGCCTTGGGATTGGAGCCGGGCCAGCCCCCCTCGATGTAGTCGATCCCGAAGTCGTCGAGCTTCTCAGCGACGCGGAGCTTGTCGGCGAGGCTGAAGGTGACCCCCTCGCCCTGCTCGCCATCGCGCAGGGTGGTGTCATAGATGAAAACGCGGGTCATGATTTCCTCTCTCTGCCGGCGGGGCGGCGATCAGGTCCGCGGTGATGTGCGGGCGTGGAGCCTCTCGAGCTCGCGCAGAAACTCCGTCACGTCCCGGAACTGGCGGTACACCGAGGCGAATCGGACATAGGCCACCTCATCCACGTCGCGCAGCTCGGTGAGGGCCAGCTCGCCTATCTCGCGTGACTCGATCTCCTTGACCGACCGGCTGAAGAGCGTCCGCTCGATCCGGCTGACGATCTCGCGGATGGTCTCATCGGTGATGTCATCGCGCTTGCGGCAGGCGGTGGCGATTCCCCGGAGCAGCTTGCTGTGATCGTAGGGCTCGCGCTTGCCACTGCGCTTGATCACCTGGACGGGGATGTCCTCGATGGTCTCAAAGGTCGTGAAGCGCTCACCGCAGTTGAGACACTCGCGGCGACGTCGCACCGCTGTCCCGTTCTGCGCGTCACGGGAGTTGACGACCCGGTTGTTGGATGAGCCACAGTGAGGGCAGATCATGGGACTGCTCTGAAACCTGCCGGGCGCCAGGCTCCCGGTCGGGGGGGAGTCGATGCCGCCCGCGCCGACTCAGATGTGGCGGCTGATGATGTCCATCAGGCCCTTTTTGGGCAGCAGACCGGTGATGCGCTCGACCAGCTCGCCCCCCTTGAAGATCATCAGGGTGGGGATCGCGGCGATCTGGTGCTGGGTGGCCACGCCGCTGTGCTCCTGGACGTCCATCTTGCAGACTTTCAGCTTGCCCGCAAGCTCCTGGGCGATCTCATGGAGCACCGGGGTCAGCATGCGGCAGGGACCACACCACTCGGCCCAGAAGTCCACCAGGACGGGGATTTCGCTCCTCAGCACCTCCGTCTCGAAAGAGGCATCCGTGAGTTCCAAAGTGTTCTCAGAGGCCATGTCTCACTCCATCTCTGTCGGCACGGTGGACCAGCGACTCCGAAGCCGATCCACTCGGAATTGGGAATCGGTCTTCTCCCATCCCCATTGAGCAGGTGCAAGCACAAATCTCGAAACACCATCTCTCGGGTGGCAAACAGCGAAAGGGTTTGGTAGGGTGGTGGCAATATGTGGCTGCGGATCTCTCAGATTGCATGTGTTGCGGGCATTGCCCTCAGCCTGTTCATTGGCATCGAGCCCCAGCTCCCGGGCGGCGTCGGATGTGGCCAGGGATGGTTCTTCAACTGCTCGGTGGTCCAGGCATCGGATGCTTCAACACTCCTGGCCATCCCCATGTGGCTCTGGGGATCAGTCTGGTTCGCGCTGATGTTCACTCTGCTGATGCTCCGCAGGGGGCAATCTCTGGCTCTGATCCTCACACTGATCGGGTGGCTGATGATCAGTCATCTGAGGGGTGTTGAGCTCCTGGTCCTCCACGCCGCCTGTCCGCTCTGCTGGCTTGTGGGGTTGGCCGGAATCCTGGCGGGGATTGAGCCCCTCAGGCGAGCGATGAAGGCTTGGACCTCTGGGGGACGAGCCCTGCTGGGGGGAGGATTCGCCGTGGCCCTCGCCGTGGCCTTTCTGGCGGGCCGCCTCTGGCCGGCACCCGATCCACTCCCCACCCGTGAGGAGCTCGGAGTCTCGGGATGGCAATGGGTGCCCGAGCAGACCGCGCCGCTGACGGCGGCGGACCTGATGCTCTGCGGACCTGAGACCCCCACCATGGTCCTGGTCCTGGATCCGAGCTGCGACGATTGCCAGGCTCTGCGCGAGGGGATCCTCAGCGAGGAGCGAATCGCCCTCTTTCTGAGTGAGCACTGCCGGGTGATGGTCATGCTCGAGGATCTGGCCCCCTCCGCTCTGGCCGAGGAGGTGGATCGAACCCCCGCCATCGTGCTGCTGGGCGCGGACGGCCAGCCGCGGGGTGCGATCAGCGGTGAGATCAGTGAGGAGGGGCTCCTCGGGCTGGTCGCTCGGACATACGCCCCCTGAGCGATGAGTCAGTTCGGCCGGACAATCCCCAGAACCTCGACATCGAACTCTGGCTGAAGGGAGTCGTTGGTCTCGATTCTCAGGGTCTCGTTGAGAACACCCGTCTCGGCGGAGGCGGCTGAGAAGTGGACGTGGACAGCGTATGTCCCCTCGGACTCCCTCTCGATCGCGGCCGCGATGGCGGGGTGATCTGAGCGTGCATCGGTCACCTCGAATCCCACATTTTCTGGAGTCCGGATGCGGATTGTCTCGGTCTTGCTCTCAGACGCGCTCACCGCTCCCAACCACACACGCGGCGGCTCGATCTCCACCCGCCCCTCGATCTCCGCGGTCAGGCCGATGACGAGTCCGGGGAGTGGAGGGGACTCCGTCTCGACAGTGAGTGTGCCGGAGTGGATCCCGACGACTCCTGGCTCCACAAAGTCGACGGCGATGTCGAGGGTCTCGTTGGGGCCGATGACGGCGGGCCCGGTCTCGACCACAAAGCACTCGGGTGTGGCGTGGAGACCGACGACCCGCATGGGAGCCCCCGTCAGATTCTCCATCTCGATCTCGCGGCTGTGCCGCTGAGCCGAGGCCGAGAGGGGGATGACCCCGAAGTGCAGCTGCGGAGGAGAGAATCTGGTCGCTGTCTCCACGTTGGCCACCATTTGGATCTCCCAGACGGCGCCCGCTGCCGGGGAGTGGAGAGAGATGACCGACCGGCGGATCATGCGATTGCGAGGGGCGCTGAACAGGACCTGGAGGGGCTCGGAGCCACCTGCGGCGATCCGGCGCAGATCGGCCTGGGGCACAGTGCAGCCGCAGGTGGATGCGATTCGGTCGATCACGAAATCCTCGTCCCCGGGGTTGTGGAGGATGAGATTCACCTCCACCTCTTCCCCGGTCCACACGGACCCCAGATCGACGAGGGCATCGCTGCCCACCTCGAGTTCATACTCATCGCAGTGGGCGAGCGGGGGCAGCGAGAGGCTGAAAAGAAGGGGGATCAGCGAGATGACGCAGAGGCGCCCGGATGCGATCATGATCAATATCCTCAGTGGAAGATGATCGCCGGTTCACCCACAGGCTGTCAATGGGGGGGAGAAGGCCTGTGGGGGAGACGATCGGCGGCGCCTCGCTCGGCCCCCGGGCATGATCTTTCGCAGCCTCCCCAGCCCCCGGTATCCCATGCAGCGCAGGAGGCGCAGGGGTGGGTCACAATCTACCTGCACTGTTCCAGGGTTCGACCTGAAGAC
>JAFGKF010000341.1 GCA_016928695.1 Candidatus Sumerlaeota bacterium
ACCGAGCACGGCATGGTGTCGATGGACAAGTCGCTGAAGAACCTCTACCAGCAGGGCCTGATCAACTACGACGATGCGATGGCGAAGGTGAAGTACCCGGAGGCCTGGGATCATATCTGATTGACGCGTGAGAGCGATCGTCGGTTCATGGGAACCCAGGGGATGGAAGAGCCATGGCCCGGTCGACCACCATCCGTCTGCCCGCTGTCGCGGGGCGGTTCTACGACAGCGATCCCGTGGCTCTGCGTGAAGAGCTGCGGGGGTATCTCGAGGACGTGGGTGTTCCCCCCGATCTGGGCCATGTCCACGCGCTCGTCTCTCCCCACGCGGGGTACATGTGCTCCGGCCCCCCCGCGGCCCACGGCTATCGCCAGGTGCAGGGCGAGGATTATCACCGCGTGGTGATCATCGCCCCCAGCCATCGCCCCGGCTTTCGGGGAGTGGCGGCGCATCTGGGCGAGGCGTTCCGCACACCGCTGGGCGACGTGCCGATCGACCGCGACTTCAGCGAGCGTCTGATCGCCGAGCACGAATTCATCGCGGACCTGCCCCATGCCCACGAGGGTGAGCACTCCCTCGAGATCCAGCTCCCGTTTCTCCAGATGGTTCTCAGCGAGTGGCGGCTGGTGCCGCTCCTCGTCTCCGACCAGAGCGCGCGGCCGATGACACGCCTTGGGGAGGCGCTGGGATCGACTCTCGCCGGGGACAGCACGCCGACGCTGGTGGTGGCCTCCTCCGATCTCTACCACGGGCATGATCTCTCGGAGTGCCGCGCCTCAGACAGGCGCTGCGCCGCCGCGGTGGAGGCCTTCGATGCCCGGGCACTCCTGGACGACCTCCAGAGCCAGCATCTCATGGCCTGCGGGGGAGGACCGATCGCCGCGGCGATGATCACCGCGCGCGCCATGGGTGCCCGAGAGAGCCATGTGCTGGCGCTGACCAACAGCGCAGAGACCTGCTCGGGACCGGGGGGATACGTGGTGGGATATCTCAGCGCGGCCCTGTGCGAGCGCTGAGGCGGATCAGGGCGTCCGCTGTGCCAGCAGAGCGCCGATCTTGCTCAGGAGCACCTCACGGCGGAAGGGCTTGGGCAGGAAATCACATCGCCCCTGAACGAGGAGCTCCTGAATCTCCCCCTCCGATGAGTAGCCGCTGATCAGCAGAATCGGGAGGTCGGCTCCCTCCTGCCTCAGAGTGCGGAACAGGGTCGGGCCATCCATCACAGGCATCATGATGTCGAGGAGGATCGCCCGGATCTGCTCCTGCGCCTCATGGTACCGATCCAGACCCTCGGCGCCGTTGCTCGCGGTGATCACCTCATAGCCGGCGTCGGCGAGGATCTCCTGCGTGAGCTCGCGCACGATCTCCTCGTCGTCGATGACCAGCAGGGTCTCGCCCGTCCGCGCGCGCCTGTGGCCGGTGGCGATGTGGCGGCGCGGTGCCCTCTCCGACCGGGGCAGGAAGATTCGGACGCGTGTGCCCCTGTCGATCTCGCTCTCGACATGGACAGAGCCGCCGGCGTGGGTGACGACGCCGAAGACGAGGGCGAGCCCCAGCCCGGCGCTCTTGGTGCCCGACTTGGTGGTGAAGAGGGGATCGAAGATCTTGGGCAGGTCGCGCTCGGGGATGCCCCGCCCCGTGTCGCTGACCTCCAGGCAAACGTGGGGACCGGGGCGTGCCCCGGGGAGGGTTTTCAGCTCCGGTGCCCCGAGGACGACGGACGACAGTCGGATCCCAAGGCGACCGCCCCTCTCCATGGCCTCGCGTGCATTCGCGCCGAGGCACATGAGGATGTGGCGGATGTGGCTGGGGGCGATCTCGACGACCGCGGGCTCATCGGGGGCCTCGCAGTCGACCGTGATGTCGCGGCCGAGCGTTCGCCGCAGCATCTCCAGCGAGTCCTCGACGATCTCCGCCATGTCGATCACCTCGGCCTGGATGCGATCGCCCCGGGCGAAGGTCATCAGATTGCTTGTCAGCACACGTCCGCGCTCGGCCACCTCATCGATTTTCTGTGCATGGCGGTGGGCCTCGGAGCCCTCGTCCAGGCTCTCCTGGAGCAGATGGGCGTGGCCCAGGACGCCCGTCAGAACGTCATTGAAGTCGTGGGCGATTCCCCCCGCCAGCTTGCCGATGGTCTCGATGCGCTGGAGCTGCTGAAGCTCGGCCTCGAGGCGGCGCTGCTCGGTGACGTCGGTGAAGTAGCCGACGATCTGACGCAGCGGCCCCACGCTCGTCGGGACGAAGGCGGCCTCGATGTCGCGGCTGTCGCCGCCCGCGTGGACGAACCGGAAGGAGATGCACGTGTCTGAGATCTCCCCGTGGGTGACTCGGAGGAGCTCCTCGGCGAGAGTGCGCCAGTCGTCGGGGTGAACCAGCTCGCGCAGGGCGAGGCCGAAGAGATCGTCGGCGCTCCGCCCCGTGATGTCGCACAGGCGGCGATTGACCGTGTGGAGATGCCCATCGCGCAGGGCGGCGATCCCCTCGATGGCCCCCTCGACCAGGGCGCGGTAGTTGGCCTCGCTCTCGGCGATGGCCTGCTCGAGGTTCTTCTGCGCCGTGATCTCCACGCCGTGGAGAATCGCGGAGTCATCGTCCACGGGGACGCACAGAGTGCACAGAAGAGTCCGATCCCCCACGGTGTGCTCGAGTGTCTCCACGCGGTTGGGACCGTGCGTGAGTCGATTGATGGTGGCGACGAGATCCCCGGGCAGCAGCGCCCTCAGATCCTCCGGGGCAAGCCCCGCCCGCTTCAGGAAGGCCCCGACCGCGGGATTGGCGTAGACGACCTGACCCCGGTGATCCACGCGCAGCACGAGATTGGGATTCGATGTCGTGATGCGTGAGAGGCTGCGGATCTCCTGGTCGCGCTGGCGGCGCTCGGTGATGTCGATGAGAATGAGAAGCGCCAGCGGCGCCGGCTCCGGCTGGATCAGGCTGCCGCGCACCTGAACCCAGGTGCTGCCGCCGCTGTCGTTGGCGATGCGGCACTCCCAGCGCCCCTCGCCCTGCGTCTGGAGCCGGCGGAGCTCCTGGCGGACGAGGGACCAGTCGTCCTCGGCCACGAAGTTGATCAGCGGTGTCCCCACCGCCTCGTCAGGGTGCTGGCCTGTCAGACCCTCCCACTGGGGATTGGCGGTGATCACGTGGCCGGTCGTGAGGTCGATGACGCCGATGGCGTCGCGCGACTGCTGGAAGATCTGGAGATACTCGCTGTGGGCGCGCTCGACCTCATGGATGTGGGTGGCGTTGGCCAGGCAGAGGCTCCCCATGGTGCGCAGATTCTGCAGGATGGAGATCTCGCGATCACTCCACTCCCCGTCGCGGCCGAGGATGAGCACGGCGCCGACATCGTCGCCGAGACCGATGGTCAGAGAGAGCCACTGTCGGGATTGGCCGAGCCACTCGCGGGGGATGATCCCCTCGTCGATGAGAGGGCGGAGCAGCTGGGGGTCGAGCGGCGCGGTGATCGTGCCGGCCATCAGAGGGCGGAGAGATTCGAGGGGCTTCGAGACCTCGTGGTCGGTGCACTCCACACCCTCGCCCTCGCCTGATCGCTCACCGATCACCACGCTCCCGAGCCGATCGAGTGTGGGCTCGAGCGCGAGCACAGCGCTCTCCTCTGTGTGGAGCAGGCGGTTCACCTGGCTCGCCAGCTCGCGGAAGAGTGTGGCGGGATTGCGGCTCCCGGCCAGACGGCGCTCCAGGGCGTTGAGATTGGTGACGAGCTCCACCTGCTCCTGGAGGGCGACCTCCGCCTCCTGGAACACGCTGACGTCGCGCATGTGGATGACGATGAGCGGCTCTCCCTGCGACTGCAGCTCGCCCGAGACGATGTGGACGGGGATGGTGGAGCCATCGGCGCGCCTCAGGTGAAGCGCGGTCACGGCGGACTGACTCGCCCGCCGCCGCAGAGCCGTCATGAGATTGACCAGGCTCAGCCCCGCGAGATCGGGGAGGAGGTCATTGATCGTCTTCCCGAGCAGCGCCTTCTCCCCGTGTCCCGTCAGGCTCAGCGCCTGCTGATTGGCCCGGATGATCTCCCCCTCGTGGGTCTCGATGACGAGGATGGCCTCCGCCGCGTTCTCGAAGAGATGGCGATGTCTCTCCTCCGAGTGCCGGATCTCGAGGTCGCCGTGATGGAGGAGATCCTGGAGCTCCTGATTCGCATCGAGAAGCCCTCGGACGCGCGTGTCGACTCCCCGCAGATAGTCGGAGAAGCCCTCAGGCAGAGGCTCCACGCCGGCGTCGGAGGATTCGCTCAGCCGCTTCCACGTCTCCTCGAGCTCCTCGCGCAGGGTCTCGGGGGGAGGGGCGATGACCACCTCGGCGTCGGAGGTGATGCTCTCGGCCGCGGTGATGTGGAGGATGCGGTGCAGATTGCTGATGCTGAAGACGTCGAGCAGCTCCTCGGGCACGCGCGTGATGATCAGGCGTCCCCCCACCGACTCGATCCGGTGCTGGATCCCGACGATCGCCCCGACGGACGTGCTGTCGAGACGCCGAACGTCGCGCATGTTGAAGATGAAACGCCGAATGCCCTCGTCGATCAGCGACTCGACGTCGCGCGTCAGGCCGGCGGTGGCCGTCGCGGTGATCACACCCCCCAGATAGACGACGGCGAGATCGCCGTGGCGAATGGCATGGAATCGGCCGTACACTGTCAGCGGTCCTCCACTGACAGGTCAGCCCCAGGGCAGAGGCGACGGCGCCCCCTGTCCCTGTGGGGCTCACAGTGTGGATCGGGCACACAGGCGCCTGTCGCCGTGTGGGTTGTCATCGTCATGGGGCCTCGGACGATCGGTGTGGCAAACACGATGCGCAGACTCGGCGTCGCGTTCATTTATCGGCAGAGGAGACAGTGATCTTGAAGGCGATCGGTTCCCCCGAGATGGCCTCAAGGGGAGCGGGTCCAGCACCGATAGGAAATCTGGGAATGGTCTGCTCGAGAGTGACACCTGTGCTCTCGATCATGTTCCCCTGCAATCCATGAGCCGACCTGTGAAATCCGCCCCCGAGCGCCACGTGTCCCCCAAACTGGGACCGTCCATCCTGCTGATCGATCCCGGGGGAGAGGCGAGCTCCCATCTGACCCCGATTCTGGAGATGAGCGGGCTGGTCCCCTGGCCGGTCAACTCGCTCGAGGAGGCCCCCCAGCGCCTGCTGGAGATCAACCCACCGCTGATCGCCTTGGCTGACACCCCCGAGGAGATCGAGGCGGGCCTGAGTCTCCTCCACCGCTTCAAGACGGCGCACCCCTATCGCCAGACACTCCTCTTCACCGATCGGACCGATCCCGAGTTCCTCACCGAATGCCTGGTGACCCACCTGATCGACCACGTCGTGCCGCTGGCCGCCGACGCGGCGAAGGTGGTGCCCCAGGTGACGGCCATCGTGCGGACCATGCGCCTGGTCAACGAGCTGCGGACCACGAACCATCAGCTGTCGAAGTCCTCGAAGACCGATTCGCTGACAGGCCTGTACAACCGCGGCCACATCATGGAGTGGCTGGGGATCGAGCACAAGAGAGCCCGCCGCGACCTCGAGCCCCTGTGCGGCGTCATGATCGATCTGGACCACTTCAAGTTCGTCAACGACACGTATGGGCACGCCTTTGGAGACTTCGTTCTGTCGGAGATCGCGCAGCTGCTGCGACGCAGTGTGCGCGACAGCGACATCGTCGGGCGCTACGGCGGGGAGGAGTTCCTGATCCTGGCGCCGAAGACCAATGCCGTGGGCGGCCGCCGCCTCGCCGACAAGCTGCGCCGCGTGATCGAGAAGCACGTGTTCAGCGACCAGGTCTTCGAGGTCCACATGACCGCCTCGTTTGGTCTGGCGACGTCCGATCACGTCGGGGCCGCCACGCCGGAGGGGCTGCTCCAGCTGGCCGACAAGGCGCTGTTCGAGGCCAAGGAGGCGGGGCGAAACCGCGTGGTCGCCGCCGTCGGTGAGACCGGTGGACTTGGCCCCGCGGTGCGGGCCGAGCTGGGAACCCCGAGCCATGGGGCCTCCCAGAGCGACCAGACGGTCAAGGTCCTGGTGCTCGACGACAGCCCCCTGATGGTGGAGATGCTCAGCGCCATCGTGAGGTCGATGGGACTGGAGGTCATCTCGGCGAGCGACGGCCTGGAGGGGCTGGAGATCGTCAAGGAGACGACGCCCGACCTGATCCTGCTCGACGTGAACATGCCGGGCCTCGACGGCTACCAGTTCTGCCGTCAGCTGCGGGCGATGTTCCGTCAGACGCACATCCCCGTGATCTTCGTGACCTCCGACAAGGGCCTGAACAGCCAGCTGCAGGGGTACGAGTCGGGGGCGGATGACTATCTGACCAAGCCGGTGGTGCGCGAGCATCTGATCGCCAAGATCCAGGCGCAGCTGCGCGTGAAATCCCTGCACGACCGCCTCCAGACAGCCAATGCGAAGCTGAAGCAGGCGCAGCGGACCGCCATGCGCGCGGAGCGCCTCAAGGCCATCGGCCAGATGGCCGCGGGGGTGGCGCACGACTTCAACAATGTGCTGAGCGCGATTCTGGCCCATGCGCAGTCGCTCAAGAGGCGCGCCGAGGACCCCGACTTCCGCCGAGGTCTCGAGAGCATCGAGTCCATCGTGGATCAGGGGGCCGAGACGATCCGACGCCTGCTGTGCTTCGCTCAGCCGCGCCGGGGCCGCTCCGCGATCGCCCTGATCGACCTGGGCGACCTCCTCAAGGAGTGCCTGCAGATCACCCGTGTCCGCTGGCGGGACGAGGCCGAGAAGCAGGGCGTGGTCTTTGGGATCGTGTGCGAGTGCTCCGAGGGTCTCTCCGTGAGGGCGAACCCCTACGATCTGCGCGAGGTCTTCACCGCGCTGATCCTCAACGCACTGGATGCGATGCCCCAGGGGGGGAAGCTCAGCGTCCGGGCGCAGCGGGGAGGGGACAGCTCGGTCCTGGTGGAGGTGAACGACACGGGGGTGGGAATCCCCTCGAGCATCCAGCGCAAGATCTTCGACCCCTTCTTCACGACGAAGCCGAACTCGGGAGCGGGGCTCGGGCTGAGCGTGGCCTACGGGATCATCAATCGCCTGGGGGGGCGCATCGAATGCCTGAGCCGCGTCGGCGAGGGCAGCACGTTCCGCGTGAACCTCCCCATGGCCGAGCCACTGCCCATGGGAGACTCAACCCCACAGGCACCGGCCATCATCGAGAGACGGACCGACGACGGGATGGCCTCCATCCTCGTCGTCGACGACGAGCCCCACATCCGCAACGTGCTGTCCGAGATTCTCTCCGAATGCGGCCACAGCGTGACCACAGCCGCCAACGGGGAATTGGGAGTGGAGATTCTCCAGACGACCGCCTTCGACATCGTTCTGACCGACCTGGGAATGCCCGGGATGTCGGGCTGGGAGGTGGCCCGCCAGGCCCGGCGCCTGCAGCCCTCGGCCAAGGTCGTGCTGACCAGCGGATGGGGCAACGAGGTCGCCGAGGATCAGGCTGTCCAGGGAGAGGTGGACGCGTTCCTTCCCAAACCGGTGAGCATGCAGTCGCTCCTCGACTGCGTCAATCGGCTGATGCACAGGTCGTCGAAGGAGAAAAGCCCCGAGACCCCGGCAGACGAGCGGCCCGCCGAGCCCTGAGCTTCATACAGATCACACGTGTTGTTGCACTGGCCTTCATGAATGAAGGCCCCACCCAGGAATCTGTGGGGACTTGATTTGTCAAGGCCACTGTCTCCGAGGGGCCAACCAATCGACCGTCAGTGACAGGTGCGATTCGTCTCAGCTCCCCTCTGCGCTCGGCTGCTCGGGCGTGATCCCCGCCAGCTCCTGCAGATTCCGCCAGTTGCGCCGGCGATCCTCCATGGCCCGCAGCAGCGTCTCGGAGGGATGGCCCTCGGCGTCGAAGTGCTTCTCGAAGCGCCCCTCCGTGCGGGCGAAGGTCAGGAAGTCGATCCTCTCCTTCGTCTTGGGGTTCTCGTACCAGTCCCTGTCCTTCGCCGGATTGCCCTGGAGGCTGAGGCGCTCGCGGATCAGCTCGCCGCGATCCGGATCATATTCCAGCAGGGGGAAGGCGCGTGAGTCGACGGCGAGGCGGGCCTGGTGCCCCGCCAGGTGGTCGGCGACACCGTGCTCGGGCTGGCAGGTGGTGTAGACGATGACCACGGCGGGCCCACGGTGCTCGTTGGCCCGCATGATGGCGCGGTAGAAATGATTGATGTGCGCGGCGGTGGTCTGCGCCACATAGACGTCGGGGTGAGCCATGACGATCTGGGCGAGCTCCTTGCGCCGCTCCTGCTTGCCGCCGAGCACCTTGCCGTGCTCGCTCATCTTGGCGCGCTGGCCGGTGTAGGTGCTGGTCGAGGCCTGCCCGCCCGTGTTGCTGTAGACCTGGGTGTCGAGGACCAGGACCTTGATGTCCATGCCGCTCATGAGCATCCGCGAGAGCGCCTGGAAGCCGATGTCGAGCATCGCCCCGTCGCCGCCGATGCACCACAGCCGCTTGTCCTGCCACCCCATCTGATCCCAGCGGGCGCGGACGCCCATCGCGAAGGTGGCCACGTTCTCGAAAAGCGAGTTCGACCAAGGGACGTTGAACGGGTTGTAGGGGTAGGTCGAGCTGTAGACGGTGTTGCAGCCCGTGGCCGCGCAGATGCCCATGCCGTCGGCGCCGTGCACGAACGTGGTCGCGGCGGTCATCATCCGGAGGGCGGTCGCCTCGCCGCACCCGGCGCACGAGCCCGCGCCGCCGACGTACTGGAGCGAGCGGTCGGCGAGCATCATGTCGGTGAGGAGCTTCTCGCTGATGAACTCCTCGGGCGTGGGGCCGACCTCGCGGAAGTGCTCGAACTTCCGCCGGATGACGGGCATGTTCTCATCCGTCTTCTTGATCATCCGCAGGGCATTGTCGTCGCAGACCTGCACGCACTCCGCACAGCCCTTGCACTTGGTCGGGTCGATGAAGATGCCGAAGAGCCCGGGCTCCTCGCCCCGCTTCTCGCGCGTCGTGTGATACTTGCGCGTCTTGGCCCAGTCGCCGCGCAGATGCGCGTCGCCCTCGGGGAGGGCATCGAGGATCTTCGTCAGCTCCGGCTCGGGCTTGACGCGGGCGAGGATCGCTGTGTCGGGGCACTCGACGACGCACTCCATGCACCCGATGCAGTTCTCGCTGATGAACTCCGGGATCTCGGGGGCGATGAAGGAGAAGTCGCGGATCCCTCCGGTGCCGCCCGGGATGGCCGAGCGGGCGGTGTCGAGATCGGCCTCGAGCTCGATGTCGCCGACACCGCGCTCATAGGCGCCGACGACGCGGTCGAAGAAGGCCTGGGCGTCGACGATCTCCTCGGTCGACTTCGGAAGCTTGGCGGGCGTGACTCCCATCAGTTTCTCTCCTTGGAAAGGGGCGCGGATCAGGTGCTCTGGACCACGGGCAGGGTGAGGGCGAGGTCGGCGTCGAGCGACTCGTCGTGGATCATCTCGCGGGGGATCTCGAAGACCTCCTCATGGCCGCGGCGGATGCACGTGAGGTTGTCCTGAACGACCTCCTCGCCACGCTTGCCCCAGCGCGCGCGCACGGCGCGCTCGACGCCGTCCATCACGTCCCCGAAGGTCAGGCCCTTGCGCTCGGCGAACGGCGTGGCTCTGAGGAAGACGCCGACGAGGACGACGCCCATCATCCGGATGCGCAGGTCGCCGCTGCGGGCCACCTCATCGGCGATGCGGAAGGTGTCGACCGCCAGGACGCGAGCCCCTCTCTCACGCAGGCGCCGGCGTGCCCACAGGGGGACATCGTGCCAGACCTCAGCGGGCGTGGTCTTCGGAGTGTGCATGAAGACGGTTCCGCCAGGGGTCAGGCCGCGGAGGGGGTCGCCGACGTTGAGGGCGTTGACGTCGTTGAGGGGGATGAACTCGACGTGATCGAGCTCGCAGTGAGTGCGGATCGGCTCATCGGCCAGTGTCAGGTAATAGGTGGTGGGCAGGCCCTTCTTGCTCGAGCCGTACTTGGGATAGGCCTGCACGAAGAGCCCGAAGAGATCGTTCATCAGATCGGCGATCACCTTGTTGGTCGTCACCGAGCCGAAGCCGCCGATCGAGTGGCCGCGCATCGAGAAGGCGCCCTCGGGGCGGACATCGGGGTCATCCTCCTCGGGCAGGGCCGTCTCGTGCTTGATGCCGACGGTGCAATGGTCTCGGTGCTCTCTCCCCTCCACGGCGGCCCCCATGTTCTTCAGGAGAGCGACCAGGTGCCCGGCGCGGACGTCGCGGCTGCCGAGACCCGCCGAGCACGCGAGCAGGATCGGAATGCGGTCGACCGCCGCGTCGCTCTCGCGGTAGAGGGGCAGGCCCTGCAGCGCATCGACGAAGGAGGTCTTCACGTCGCGCATCAGGGGATTGGAGGGGGCGATCGGGTCGTCCATCCGCTCGATGACGGTCACCGCACGGGCGCCGCGGAGCGCGCGGACGATCTCAGGGCCAGGCCAGGGGCGATAGCTGGTCACGTTGACAAGGCCGACGCGGATGCCGAGATTCTTCCGTATCCAGTCGACGGCGGCCTCGAACGTCTCCATGTAGCAGCCCATGCCGACGATGGCGAACTCGGCGTCGTCCAGAGCGTACGTGTCGATCAGGCCGTACCGGCGGCCGGTCAGATCGGAGAAGGTCTCCATCGCCTCGATCGTGGCCGGGCGCATGTGCTCGTAGTAGTGGCGCTGGGCGATCTTGCCCTTCATGTACGAGTCCTGATCCTGCACGGGCCCGGTCAGGATGGGGTGAGCGGGATCGAAGAGGTTGACGATCCTGTCCTCGGGTTTGCCCACGAACTCACGCATGAGCTCCTTCTCGGGCAGCAGAACGTTCTCGACCGTGTGAGTCGTCAGGAAGCCATCCTGGCAGTTGAGGAACGGCGACTGGCAGGCCTCGGCCGCGCGGCGGGCGATCAGCGCGAGGTCCCCCGACTCCTGGGCGTTGCGAGCGAAGAGGATCCCCCAGCCGCAGTCGGCGACAGCCATCACGTCGTCGTGCCCGGCGTGGACGTTCAGGCTGTGGCTCGTCAGGGCGCGGGCGCCGATGTGAAAGACGATCGGGAGGCGCTTGCCGCTGATCGTGTAGAGCACCTCCTTCATCAGGACCAGCCCCTGGCCACTGGTGAAGTTGGTCACCCTGCCCCCGGCGAGGGTGAAGCCCTCGCAGGTCGAGGCGGCCGAGTGCTCAGACTCCGGCTCGATGAACTTGAGATCCTGATCCCAGAGGTTGCGCTGCCCATTGGCCACGGCCAGCTGGTATCCGCCACCCATGTTGGTCGAGCTGGTGATGGGGTAGGCACAGCTGCCCTGGGTGATGTGGGTCTCGACCCAGACGACGGATCCCGAGCCATCGATCGTCACGGGGATGCCGGGATACCGGGGGGTTACGCCACTGTCGCTGCTCGTCATACTCAAAGGTCCTGCTGGGTGTCTGGCCCCTTTCCGGGGGCACTGGGTTCGGATTTCCCACCCTCGATGAAGCGGAAACCCGGGTCAAGCGCAGAGACCGCCGCGCACCACGCCGGTCTGGCACCGGCGGATTTGGACCGGTCTCAGGTCCGGGGGCTCCTTGGCCAATGCCTCAGATTCGCACACTCCAACTCAAAAACAGCGGGACGCCCGGGGGGCTGATGCAATTCTCTCATGCGCTTTCGCTCAGCGGGGAGCAAGTACGGTGCCACGCCCCGAGCGGAGCGATCTGTATCCGAATTGACCGAATTCTCCGAATCTGATTCCGGGTGGTTCCACATCCTCACTGAGCCCCGGAGATCGAGAGTCGAGGGTCGAGAGTCGGCAGGTCACGGCATCACTCCATCACGGAGGCCATTCTGCAGGTGGTTTCACATCCTCACTGAGCCCCAGAGGGGCGAAAGGGCATAGCCCCGGGTGAAGCGAGCGAAACCCGGGGTTACGGCGCCCTGAAAACCCTGGGCCGGGCCGCCTCCGCCAAAGCAGTCCCCCAAGGGGCTGCGGCGGCTGGACGCGCGTTCTTGCGCCGCAAGAACCGTGACGGCCCCAAGAGCTCACTCTCCCGGCAGTGCGTGTCGCAGCACATCCGACATCCGCGAGACGAAGCGGAACTCGATCTGGTCGCGCACGTCCTTGGGGATGTCGGTGAGATCGCGGCGATTGCGCGAGGGGAGCAGCACCGTGTGGATCCCGGCGCGGTGGGCGGCGAGAACCTTGGCCTTGATGCCGCCGACGGGCAGAACGCTCCCCTTGAGGGTGATCTCCCCGGTCATGGCGAGCTTCGGGCGAAGACGCTGCCCGCGCATCAGGGAGGCGAGCGCGGTGGCGATGGTGATGCCTG
Source organism: Candidatus Sumerlaeota bacterium (assembly GCA_016928695.1). GTDB lineage: Bacteria > Sumerlaeota > Sumerlaeia > JABWBI01 > JABWBI01 > JAFGKF01. Next base: position 12,313 of record JAFGKF010000341.1, read on the forward strand.
CCGAGGGGCCATCCTTCGGGATCGCCCCCTCGGGGACGTGGATGTGAATGTCACTGTCCTTGAAGGCGTCATCGGCGATGCCCAGCCGCTTGGCGTTCGCGCGGAGGTGGGTCATCGCCGCCTGAGCGGACTCCTTCATCACGTCGCCCAGCTGGCCGGTGAGCGAGAGCTTGCCGGTGCCGGGCATCTTCGAGACCTCGACGGCGAGGAGCTCGCCCCCGTGGGGTGTCCAGGCGAGCCCGACGGCGACGCCGGGGTGCCGCGCCTCGAAGCTCTCCGTGCGATCAAACTGCGGCTTGCCGAGGAGGCGCGCGATCTGGGTGGGTTCGACGCGGACCCTCCGCTTTGCCCCTCCGCGGGTGGCGACGGTGCGGGCGACTTTCCGGCAGACGGTGCCGATCTGGCGCTCGAGGTTGCGGACCCCCGACTCCCGGGTCCACTCCTCGATGATGCGGTCGAGCGTGGCGCTGGTGAAGGCGATCTGGGAGCGGCGGAGCCCGTTGGCCTCGATCTGCTTGGGCACGAGGTGGAGGCGGGCGATCTCGCGCTTCTCCTGCGGTGTGTATCCCGAGAGGGAGAGGACCTCCATGCGATCGCGCAGGGGCGGCGCGACGGTGTCGAGCATGTTCGCCGTGGTGATGAACATGACGCGGGAGAGATCGAAGGGGAGATCGAGGTAGTTGTCGGTGAACGTGTGGTTCTGCTCGGGGTCGAGGACCTCGAGCAGGGCGGATGCGGGATCGCCGCGGAAGTCGCTGGAGACCTTGTCGATCTCGTCGAGCATGACGACGGGGTTGTTCGAGTCGCATGTCCTCAGCGCCTTGATGATGCGGCCGGGCATCGCGCCGATGTAGGTGCGGCGATGGCCGCGGATCTCGGCCTCGTCGTGGAGCCCCCCGAGGCTGAAGCGGTGGAACTGCCGCCCGAGGGCGCGGGCGATGGAGCGGCCGAGCGAGGTCTTGCCGACGCCGGGGGGGCCGACGAAGCAGAGGATGGGCCCTCGCATGTTGGCCTTGAGCTTGAGGACGGCGAGGTACTCGAGGATCCGCTCCTTGATCCTCTCGAGGCCGCAGTGGTCCTCGTCGAGAATGCGCTTGGCGCGGCGGATGTCGAGGTGGTCGTCGGTCGAGCGCTCCCAGGGCAGAGTGTGCAGCCAGTCGAGGTAGGTGCGGCTCACGGTGTACTCGGCGGAGTTGGAGCTCATGCCCTCGAGGCGGCTGAGCTCGCGCTCGGCGGCCCTCCGGACGTGCTCGGGGTAGGCGGACTCGTCGGCGAAGTCCCGCCGCATCTGGGAGATCTCGCTGTCACCCTCCTCGGTTTCGCCCAGCTCATGGCGGATCGCCTTGAGCTGCTCGCGCAGCATGTACTCGCGCTGACTCTTGTCGATCGCCGTGCGGACACGGTCCTGGATCTTGTCGCCGAGCCTGAGGAGCTCGATCTCATGGCCGAGGTGATCGAGCACGCGGGCGAGGCGGCGCTTGGTGTCGGCGAGCTCGAGGATCTCCTGCTGCTCCGGGATCTTCAGCGAGAGGTTGGAGGCGACGAGGTCGGCGAGCTTGCCGGGATCGGACAGGCTCATCGCGGCCACGGCGAAATCCTCGGGCAGGCTCGAGAGCTCGACGATGCTCCTCACCAGATGCTGCGCACTCTTGATCATCGCCTGGGTCTCGGTGTCGCCGAACACGCGCTCGTGGATCTCCTCGACGCGCGCCCGCAGATAGGGGGTCTCGGCCAGCGGCTCGGTGATCTGGATGCGGCTCATGCCATGGACGAGGACGCGCATCGTGCCGTCGGGCATGCGGAGCATCTTGAGAATGACGCCCGCGGTGCCGGAGCTGAAGAGCTGTTCGAATCCGGTGTAGCCCTCCTGCTCCTCGCGCCGTGTGAAGAGGCCGATGATGCGGTTGCCGCCGAGCACGTCGTCGACGAGCCGCTTCGACCGATCGTCGGCGACGATGATCGGAGCGATCATGTAGGGGTAGATGACGATGTTCTCGATCGCCATCACCGGCAGCTCGGGGGGGATCTCGAGGCGCTGGTTGTCGAGATCGGACAACGCGTCGGGGTCGAGCTTGGGCAGGGGGTCTCGGGCCATGGGTCTCACTCGATCTCGATGGCGACGCCCCCCCGGCCACGCTTGGCCTTGGGGATCTCGATCAGGAGAAAGCCGTCGCGATAGGTGGCGCTGACCCTGTCGACGTCGATCTGTTGGGGGAGGCCGAAGACGCGCTCGAAGGAGCCATGGCGGACCTCCATGAGGTGGAAGACGGCCTCCTGGCCCTTCGGCAGGTTGGGCTCGCTGCGCCGGCCGCGGATGCGCAGGCGCTTGCGATCCACCGCGATCTCGAGATCCTCATCGCGAACGCCAGCGATCTCCACGCGGATGAATATGGCCTTCGAGGTCTCATAGACGTCGGTGGGGGGGGACCACAGCCTCTCGCCGATGCTGAACATCGGGCGCTGACTCGAGAAGAAGCTCTCGAGCGTGGTGCTGAACTCGTCCTCCGGCGGATCGAAATCCGACAGGTGAAGAACTCGGGGTAAATCTGTGGGTCTCATGGGAGCATCTTCCGCCCTCCCTGCCCTCCCGTCAAGGGAGGGGGCGGTTGAACGTTGACAGGGGGGGGTGGGCGGGAGTGTGATTCTCCCTTGTCCACGACCCAATGAGAGGGAGGTCTCCCCCCATGCGCGCTCACCGATCACTCATCTGCTTCAGCCTCATGGCCCTGATGGCGCTGCCCGCGCTCGCCGCCACGACGGACATCGGCACGCTGTCCTCGGCCATCATGGACCAAAATGTGACCATCACAGGCACGGTCGCCAACTTGCAGCCCTCGACCTACGACCGCCAGCCCAACCGCCTGACCGTGGCGGACTCCACAGGCTCCGTGATGGTGGTGATCTGGCCCGACGTCTTCAGTCTCCTGAGCCCTGCCCCCGCCACGGGCTCCCAGGTCACGATCACCGGCCAGGTGAGCGAGTACCGCGGCGAGCTGCAGGTGCGGGTCAGCGAGGCCAGCCAGGTGGAGGTGCTCGGTGCAGAAGCCCCCGCACTCCCCGCCGCGGCCCCCGAGGTGCCCGCGGGCGACATCACCCCCCTGGGACAGATCACCGAGGCTCTGCAGGACCAGACGGTGACCGTCGAGGGTCTGGTGGTCAATCTCCGCCCCTCGGGCAATCCGAGGGCGCCCAACACCCTCACCCTCGAGGACGACTCGGGCTCGGCTCCCCTCGTGGTGTGGCCCGAGGTCTTCGACCTGCTCAACCCCCGCCCCGGCATGGGGAATCGCATCCGCGCGCAGGGCAGCGTGAGCGTCTACCGCGGAACGGCGCAGGTGCGCTGCCGCGACGCCCAGCAGCTGGTCATCCTGAGTGAGGACGGCGAATCGATCTCGCAGGCCCCCTCCGCAGTCAATGTGGTCCAGGCGGCGGCCCCCGCTGTGGCAGCGGCCATGACCGAGCCCGTGGAGATGGCGGTGAGCGACATCGACGGCTCGACCGTCGGGCAGACCGCTCTGCTCGAGGGGACCATCGCCTCGATCCGGGAGGCGTGGAGCGAGACGGCTCCCAACATCATCACGTTCACCGATGGCACATCGACGATCCCGCTGGTGATGTGGAGCGACGACTGGAACGCACTGCCCCAGACCCCACAGCAGGGTGATCACCTGCGCGTGCGCGGGACCGTGACGCTCTACGAGCAGCGCAACGAGATCCAGATCCGCGTCGAGTCGATGGAGTGGATCGAGCCCGAGGAGTGAGATCTCGCCGGTGGGATCAGTTGTACTCGCGGAAGACGGCCACGAAATAGACCCAGAGAATGGCGGAGATGAACCACTGGTGGGTGTTGATCTCCGGACGGTGCATCCAGTTCCAGACGAGCAGGCCGCTGAGCAGGGCGAAGCCGATCCACCAGGCCCAGCGCCAGTGGCGCCAGAGACCGACGCCGATGAGGATGCCCCCCGCTCCGACGGCCGCCAGGGGGTAGTTCTGCTCGATCTGGGTGAAGAAGACAATTCCCGCCACGCCTGCCAGACCACAGGCGATGGCCAGGATGCCCGCAAACAGTGGATGGTCACCCATGGGTCAGAGCGCTCCCCTCATGGCTGATCACTCTATCGGAGAGTTTCCCCCACTGTTGAGTTTTTTTCGGGACCGAGAAAAGAGGGACTCGCGGAGCTCTCGGGATTTTGCACTTGTCGATCTCGCCTCAGGCCCCGTAGGGTCTGCGCCGGAGTGGCATGCAGGAGGCAGCGGATAAACATGACCGACCCCGAACTGCGCAGGCGCCTGGAGGAGAAGGGTGTTTTCCTCCACCCCCAGGCCCTGGTGGAGACCGACGAGATCGGACGCGGCACGCGTGTCTGGGCCTTCGCCCACATTCTCAGGGGCGCCAAGGTCGGCGAGAGATGCAATCTCTGCGACGGGGTCTTCATCGAGGCGGGGGCGGTCCTGGGAAACAATGTGACGGTGAAGAACCACGTGAGCATCTGGGAGGGGGTGATGATCGGCGACAATGTCTTCCTGGGGCCCAACTGTGTTCTGACCAACGATCTCAATCCCCGCGCCGCGGTCAAAAAGGGACCGGGCAATCTCATTGGCACACGGATCGAAGACGGTGCCACAGTCGGGGCCAACGCGACCATCGTCTGCGGCGTGACGCTTCACCGCCACGCCTTCGTGGCCGCTGGGGCCACGGTGATCCGCGACGTCGGTGTCTGCTCGCTGGTGGCCGGGGTCCCCGCGCGCGAGCGGGGGCACATGTGCGCCTGCGGTCAGCGCATCGAGATCGATCGCCCCTGCGTCTGTGGGCGAACGCTCACCCGCGACAGCGCGGGGGAGCTCACTCTGATGGAGGCAAGGTGATCCCCCGCGGTGAGGGGCACCGACGGAGACAATCATGGCAGTCCCTTTTCTGGACCTGGGCGCTTCGGTCAAGGCCCTGCGGGCGGAGTTCGACGCGGCGATCAGCCCCCTGATCGACAGGACGGCGTTCATCGGCGGTGAGGTGGTCACGGCCTTTGAGCGGGAGTTCGCCGCTCACTGCGGGGCACGCGCCTGCGTGGGAGTGGCCAACGGCACCGATGCTCTTCAGCTGACGCTCGAGGCGCTGGGTGTGGGCGCCGGCGATCAGGTGATCACGACGCCGAACACGTTCATCGCGACGGCGGAGGCGATCACCCGCTCCGGGGCCACGCTGAGGCTCTGCGATGTGCGCGCGGACACGCACCTGATGGACCCCGAGGCGCTGAGAGCGGCGATCACCGACCGCACACGCGCGGTGATCCCCGTTCACCTCTTCGGCCAGCCGGCAGACATGACCGCGATCCGGAAGATCGCGGACTCCCACGGTCTCCACATGATCGCCGACGCGGCCCAGGCGCACGGGGCGCATCTGGGCGAGCGCCGCGTGGGAACACTGGCCAACGCATCGTGCTTCTCCTTCTACCCGGGCAAGAACCTCGGCGCATTCGGTGACGGCGGCGCCGTGACGAGCGATGACCCGGACCTGGCCGAGCGGATCCGGTGCCTGGCCAACCACGGGCGCGCGAGCCACACCGAGCACGCGCTGGTGGGGATGAACTCGCGGCTCGACGCGATTCAGGCGGCCGTGCTGCGCGTGAAGCTTCCCCATCTCAACGACTGGAACGAGGCGCGGCGCAAGGCGGCCCGGCGCTACGATGCGATGTTCGAGGAGGTCGAGACGGTCATCCCCGTCAGCCAGGCCCAGGGCGTGCAGGGCGTCTATCATCTGTATGTGGTCCAGGTGCCCGACCGCGATGGTCTGCTCGAGCACCTGAGATCCAAGGGGATCGGATGCGGCCTGCACTACCGCGCGCCGATCCACCTGACGGAGGCCTATGCCCACCTCGGTCTCGGGGAGGGCACCTTCCCCGTCGCCGAGCGGCTTCAGGCCCACATCATCTCACTGCCGATGTTCCCTGAGATCACCGAGGGGCAGCAGGCCGAGGTGGTCGCCGCCGTCAAGGAGTTCGTGAGCGTCTCCGCCGGGGCCTGAGCCCGGCGGCACCTCCCTTTGCTCCCTTCTCCCTCCGCGCCCCCTCACACCCTGTCTCCCCCTCTCCCGCTTTCCCCCCTCACCCCCCGACCCCCTCTCCCGCGAGGGGGAGAGGGGGGGCTGAACTCTCCGGCTCCCCTTCTCCCCTGGTGGGAGAAGGGGCTGGGGGCTTCGTCGTGAGCTCGACTCGACTGAGCTCGCGACTCGACTGAGCTCGTCGAAGTCCGAAGTCAGCCGAACGGATGGGGGGGATTCAGGGCGCCGTCGGCTGCGAGGCGGCCTCCTCCGCGCTCGACTCGCTCGCGGTGGTGGAGCTCCCCTCGCCGACCCACTCCATCCGCTCGTCGCTGTCCTCCTCCTTGCCGAAGTCGCGGTCGGGGACAGGGAGGATGAGATCGGCCTCGTCGACGGCGAACTCCTCGGCGAGCTCGTCCGCGCGGAAACGGAGGAACTTGAGGCCGATGGTCGGGTGATAGGTCCAGTCGGTCGGGGGATCCGCGGCGTAGCGCGCGTTGCGTTCGCGGGCTGCCTCGACGTAATCGCGAAGCGACTGCTGGCGGACGCGCGGCGGCGTGGAGTGGAGGAAATAGACGGAGCCGTCGGGGTCGCGGACGATCAGCCCGGTGTGCCCCGCCCAGCCGGCCTCGGGTGTGCCGCGGATGATGTTGACGAAGTCGCCGGTGTCGAGATCGTCGATCACATTCTCGATGTTCTCGAGCGGGATGTAGGTGAAGGTGTGCTCCACGTCGGGCATGTCGGCGCCGAGGCCGAAGCGCCGCATGAAAAAGATGCTGGGGCGGCGGGTCTGGTGGAGCTCCGCCCACTGCTCACCGTCGCCCAGCTGGGTCGTGACGTCCTCGACGAGCCAGTCGTTGTTCACGTCCCAGTTGGCCAGCGTCCAGTGGTTGCGGGTGAGGATGCCCACCTCGCCGTCCATGTACCTGAGCCGCTGGAGGATGCGGTGGAACGACGCCCAGTCGTGCGCGAGCGTCATGGCGTAGGTGTGCTCACTGAAGACGACGCAGTCGGACTCGGCCAGGTTGAACGTCGGCTCCTCATCATAGATCTCATACGGGAACTCGCCGAGCAGATAGATGTCGTAGGGCTGGCCGATGTTCTTGCGGCCCAGGTGCGCGAGGCGGTCGCGGATGTCGGGGAAAGCGCGCCGGGCGCAGCGGAGGTAGATGTCGAGCTCGCGAGGCTCGAAGGTGAAGATGGGCCGCCCCTTGAGGTCGGACAGGAC
>JAFGKF010000005.1 GCA_016928695.1 Candidatus Sumerlaeota bacterium
AGGCTTTGGCGGACATGCCGCTCGCTTTGCCCCGGGCTATGTTCTTTCGCGCCTCCGGCGCTTGATGAGGTTGTGAAACCACTTGTATGAAGGCCACCGGGCTGGAAAGCGATCCCGCTCGATGTCCAAGACGACATTGGATTCGTGTCACTCAAGGCGTGGGGACATCTCGCGGAGCCGAGTCACGGCCTCGATCACCATCTCCGCGGCCAGGTCGATCTCCTCCAGCGTGTTGAAGCGCCCGATCCCAAACCTCAGAGAGGATCGGACACGCTCATCGCCGATTCCCAGAGCCCGGAGAACATGCGAGGGCTCCTGCTTGGCGGACACGCATGCGGAGCCCGTCGAGACCGCCAGTCCAGGCATCGCCGTGATCAGACTGTCGCCGTCGACGCCCTCGAACGAGAGGTTGAGATTGCCCGGGAGACGGCGCTCCAGCGCTCCGTTGACTTCCACACCGCTCAGACCTGCCCGGATCCTCTCCAGGAGGCGATCTCGCAGAGCCGCCAGGGTCTGTGCCTCCTCGCGCATCTCCTCGCGCGCGATGGCCGCGGCCTTTCCGAGACCGACGATGCCGGGGACATTGAGGGTTCCCGACCGGACCCCGTTCTCATGGCCTCCCCCCTCGAGCAGGGGCTCGAGCCTCACACGGGGATTTCGCCTCCTCACATAGAGCGCCCCCACGCCCTTCGGGCCGCACATCTTGTGGGCTGAGATCGAGAGCAGGTCGATGTGATCCGCGTTCACATCGAGGGCGATCTTGCCCGCCGCCTGGGCGGCGTCTGTGTGAAACAGCACACCCCTCTCCCGCGCCAGTGCCCCGATCTCGCGCAGAGGGTGCAAAATCCCGATCTCACTGTTCGCGGCCATCAGCGAGATCAGGGTCGTCTCGGGGGTGATGGCCCGCTCGAGAGCCCCCAGGTCGATCATCCCCTCACCATCGACGGGGAGAACCGTGACATCCCATCCCTCCCGCTTGAGGCGCTCACACGGGTCGAGAACCGCGGGGTGCTCGGTCGCCGCAGTGATGATGTGGCGGCCTCGCAGGGCGTGGGCGATCGCGACACCGCGGATCGCCAGGTTGTTGCTCTCGGTGGCGCCGCTGGTGAAGACGATCTCCTCGGTCTCGGCGCCGATCAGCGCCGCCACCTGCTCGCGGGCGATCGTGACGAGCTCCTCTGCCTCCCAGCCGTGCGCGTGCTGGCGGCTCGCGGCATTGCCGAACATCACCGTGAATGTGGGGAGCATCGCCTCCAGGACGCGGGGATCCACCGGAGTCGTCGCATGATTGTCGAGATAGATGGGGCGATCGACGGGGCACATGATCTGAGCGCTCAGGCTCTCTCATTCAGCGCGGTGCCCGGGAGCCCGTCAAATGAGAACAGCCGCTCCCCCTGAGCGGCTGCCTCGGCTCCACTGGACGAGAACGGGCTGATCAGACGCTGAACGAGGTGCCACACCCGCACGATTTGGAGGCGTTCGGGTTGGAGAACTTGAAACCGCTGCCCATCATCGACTCGACGTGATCCACCTCCACCCCGGTGAGGTAGAGCAGGCTCTTCGGGTCGACGAAGAGGGTGACGCCCTCGGACTCCGTGACACAGTCCCCCTCTTTGGCGGACTCCTCGAGTGCGAGGGAGTAGTTCAGGCCCGCGCACCCGCCTCCGGTGACACCGACGCGAAGACCCCATCCCTGTTTCTCCTCTTTCTCGAGGAGCCTCTTCACGGCGGCGGCGGCGGTCTGGGTGAGCTTGATCATGGTTCCAGTCTCCTGTGGTCGCTCTGGTGCGGAGTCATCCCGGGGGCATTCGACCCGTCCAAGGAGAAAAGCACAGGGCATGCCTCCCCCCTGTGTATTGTGTGATGGACTGTCAAAGCAGCACTTGCTGTGGATGTGAGTGCTCTCAGCCGAGGGAATCACCTTGCCCTTTGGATGACCTCCTCCGAGCGGTGGCGCAGCTCGGGCAAATTGTGACGTGGGAGCGCTTTATTTCGTGACAGCGCATCCTCCCACTCTTAGAAAAGAAAGGCTGCTGAGGAGGATGAAAAGAAGAGAAGGGCGGTCCAAAGCGTGAAGCGACTGATCAAGTGGCTGTTGATCATTGTGGTGGTCGGCGGCGGTCTCTGGTGGTTTTTCCTGCGGGGGGGTGGTGAGGCCAATGGCAGCGAGATCCTCGAGCCTCAGATCGTGAGCGCCGAGCGGGGGGATATGCGGGTGGTCGTGGAGGCCACGGGCCAGGTGGTGGCCAACACCAGCGTCGAGGTGAAGTCGAAGGCGAGCGGCGAGATCCTCAATCTCCCCTACGAGGAGGGAGACTGGGTCGAGCGCGGCTGGCTTCTGGTCGAGCTCGACCCCGACGACGAGCGCCGCAACGTGGAGCGCGCCCAGATGAGTCTGCGCAGCGCCCAGGCCCGGCTCAACCAGTCACGGGCCCAGCTCTCCCTGATGGAATCAGACGCGGCGCTGACGTTGACCACCTCGGAGGCGAATCTTCGGCAGGCCCGCGCCCGCTTCGAGAATGCCCAGGCGGTCTATGAGCGCCGCCAGGGGCTCTTCGAGGAGGGGGTGCTCAGCGAGGAGGAGCTGCAGGCGGCATACACGGACTTCGAGGTGGCTGATGTGTCATATCTCAATGCCCAGGCCGCCTACGAAGACGCCCAGAACTTCCCCCTGAACATCGACCTCCGGCGCCAGGATCTGGTCCTGGCCGAGGTGACGGTGCGCAATGCCTCCATCGAGTACGAGGAGGCCCTCGAGCGCATGGCGGACACGCGCATCGTGGCTCCCGCGACGGGTGTCATCACCGATCTCCAGGTCGAAGTGGGGACGATCATCGCCTCGGGCATCTCCAACGTGGGGGGCGGCACCGCGCTCATGGTCATCTCCGACCTGTCGCGGATGTTCATCGAGGTCCAGGTCGACGAGACCGACGTCGGCCGCGTCGCCGTGAGCCAGGAGTGCGAGATCATCGCCGACGCATTCCCCGAGCAGACGCTTCCGGGATTCGTCGAGTGGATCGCCCCCCAGGGCACGGAGGAGTCGAACATCACCTCCTTCGATGTCCGGGTGGAGATCGACCGCGAGAGGCTCGATCCCCAGATTCTCGAGGAGATCGGGCGGCGAGTGGCCGAGGACGCGAACCCTGCCAACTCGGCCCTGAGCGAGTGGGGTCTCAGGCCGAACATGACGGCGCGGGTGGAGATCATCGTCGCCGACCTCGAGGACG
>JAFGKF010000342.1 GCA_016928695.1 Candidatus Sumerlaeota bacterium
AGAACGCGGAGAACGCAGAGTGAACGCAGAGATCTCTGTCCCCTCTTCGATCCTGTGTGGATTTCACGGGCTTGCCCGTGAGTCTGGGGCAAGCCCCAGGACTCCAAATCAGAGGCATCCCAGAGAGATTCGGGCCTCTCCGCGCCATCTCTGCGAACTCGGCGAACTCCGCGGTTCAAATGAATGAAATGCCTCTGAAGCGCATCGTCCTCTTCGGCTCCGAGTGCACGGGCAAGACCACGCTCGCGCGTCGCTTGGCCGAGCGCTTCGGGGCCCCGTGGGCCGAGGAGTACGTGCGGGAGTTCTACGAGCGAAAGGGCTACGACCCCGAGTTCGCCGACCTCGACCCCATCGCCCGCGGCCAGATCGCGAACGAGGAGGAGGCCGAGAGCCGCGCGGATCGCCTCGTCTTCATCGATGCCAGCCTGCTGAGCACGGTCGTCTACGCCCACCACTACTACAGCCGCTGCCCCGCGTGGATCGAGCGCGAGGCGGAGGCACGACTCGGCGACCTCTATCTGCTCTGCGAGATCGACTGCCCTTGGACTGCCGACGGCATGCGCGACCGCGGGGAGCGCCGTGCGGAGATGCAGGCGCTGTTCCGCGCGGCGCTCACCTCACGGGGGCTCAGGGCGGAATCGCTCACGGGGGATTGGGAGGAGCGGTTTCAGCGCGGCGTGGCGGTGGTCGAGAACTTCGTCCAATCACATCCCCAGCACTGATCTCACAGCCCTGCTCCAGGGGCCGTCACGGTTCTTGCGACGCAAGAACTCGCGCCGGCCCGCTCATATTCACCGCGCCAACCCGGGGCGGCGCTCGCTTCGCTCGCTCTGCCCCGGGCTATGTTCTTTCGCGCCTCCGGCGCTTGATGAGATTGTGAAACCACCTGCAGAATGACCCTCGTGATGGAGTGAGGCTTTGCCCTGTCGACCCTCGATCTTCGATCTTCGACTCTCGATCTCCGAGGCTGAGTGAGGTTGCGAAACCACCTGGGATCAGATTCGGAGAATTCGGTCCATTCGGATACAGATCAATTCACCGTGCTCAGGGCCGCGGGGCGCAGAGAATTGAGCTGGGAGGTCGCTGTCAGGCCGCGGCGCTCTTGGTCGCCTCATGCTGGAGGTGCTGGCGGACGCGCTGGCGTTGGACCTTGCCCGAGCGCGTGATGGGCAGCTCCGCCCAGATGTCCATCCCGGCGGGGCGCTTGTAGGGTGCCAGGCGGGCGTTCGTATCGGAGAGCACCTGGGTGAGCAGGCGATGCATCGCCGCGGGATCGCTCAGGGCCGTGGGGCACTCCTCGCGCACCGCGTCCTCGTTGAGGACAACCACAGCCCACACCTGGTCGCCGTCGCGCTCGGCGCGGCGGCCGCCGCTGGTGATCGGCCGCTGCACGACGCAGGCCTTCGTCACCAGGTGATGCTCCTCGAGCTTGGCCTCGATCTCCTCGGGGTAGACGTTGAGGCCGTTGCCCGTGATGATCACGTCCTTCGACCGCCCGGCGACATGGAGCTCGCCGCGGTCGTCCATGTAGCCCAGATCGCCCGTCTTCAGCCAGCCGTCCTCGGTGAACGTCTGCGCGGTCGCCTCGGGATTCTTGAAATAGCCGGCCATCACGCCGGGGGATTTGACCAGGATCTCGCCGATGCCATGCGCGTCCTTCTCCGCGATCTTGACCTCGACGATCTCGAGCAGCTTCCCCGCGCTGTGGGCCGTCGGGCCATAGCGGCGGTTGACCGCGACGACCGGTCCCGCCTCGGTGAGGCCATAGCCCTGGATGATGGGAAGCCCCAGGGCACGCCAAGTCATCTCGAGCTCGGGCAGCAGGAAGGCGCCGCCGCAGACAATCCCACGGATCGTGCCGATGGGCATGCCGCTGAGCTTGGCGATCACACGCCGGCGAATCGCCGGGGGCAGCAGGCGCAGCCCACCGCGCATCAGCCTGCCGCGCCAGCCCTTCGGGGCGCGCGAGCGGATCGCCTTCGCGAAGAAGTCCAGAATCGCGGGCACGGTGATCATCACCGTCGTGCCCGACTTCCGCATCGCCTCCATGATGATCTCCGGGCGGCGTGAGCGGGGGTAGCAGATCGAGGCGCCGCAGCTGAGCGGGGCCAAGAGCCCCATGCACAGCTCCAGGCCATGGCTCAGCGGAAGCAGCGAGAGCCAGACATCGCTCGTGTCGGGGTGCAGGCGCTTCGTGACCGCGATCACATTGGACGTGATGTTGTGATGCGACATCGGCACGCCCTTCGGCGCACCCGAGGTCCCCGAGGTGTAGAGCAGGATCGCCATGTCATCGGGATCACGCTCCGGCAGCGGGCCGCGCGTGCCCGTCAGGAGATGGACGTCCGCGATCAGGTCCTCCAGCGGCCACTGGCTGAGGCCGGGGTGATCGCGCAATTGATCGATCTGGGCGTATTGCCGGCTGGCGATCAGAGCGGTCGCCTCCGAGTGCTCAATCAGACCCAGGCACTCGTCAGGGGTGAGCTGCATGTCGAGCGGAACGAGGACGCGGCCCGCACTGATGATCGCCAGCCCGGCCACGACCCAATCGGGCCCATTGGAGGCGAGGAGAGCGATGCGCTCCCCCGGCTTGCCCCCCTGCGCGACGATCCAGCGCGCGAGGTGATCGACGCGGCTGGCCATCACCTCGTAGCTCTGGGTGTCCAGTCCATGGCGTGTCTGAAGGTGCAGAGCGGGGCGGTTGCCATGCTTGGCCGCAAATTCGGCAAAGAGCTGGGGAATCGTGTACCTCATCAGGGACTCCTTCACAGCCAACATGCAGTTGCAGGATACAGACCAGCTGCACAGGTCTGATTTCCCCGGTTTTGAGCTGATTTTTCAGGAAGGGCGGGGAGAGCGAGCCAAATGAGGAGGCCCACAGAGCCAGCGCACTGACGCTGACTGGAACCCGGACAAATTCGGCACATGAAGTGACGTGTTTTCAAAGCCCCAAGTCTCTGGAAAGAGACCGAACCTCTCTTCCGCAAGAAATGGGGCAAACGGGAAACTCACCGACCCCATCGCCATACTGCCACCCGCACGGCAGAGCGCCGAGAGGCCCAACTCAAATGAGATCAGCGATTCGAAATGGTCGCAGGGATCCCGTTCAGGGTGAAAAGTTTTCCGCCAGAGGGGTGGAAATGAGCTCCCAGACCCCCCCAGAAATCACCTCACGGGGGAATTCCTCCCCCGTCGAGAGGGGAGAAAATCCCCTCAGAGGGGATTATTCTGAGGGGGAGAGACGAGCCTCTGCCACCGCCTGGTGGAGCCGCTCGGTGCCGTGGAACTCCCCAAAGGCGGTCACATGGTTCCCCTCGGCGTCGTAGACGACTGTGTGGGGATAATCCCCCGTCCACTCCGGGTCGACGGCGGGGACGAAGATGTCCTCATGCTCATCCTGGAGGAAGATGGGGAAGGGGGGCTGCTGCTCGGCGAGGAAGGGCAGCACCTCGGTCTCGAGGTC
>JAFGKF010000343.1 GCA_016928695.1 Candidatus Sumerlaeota bacterium
GCCGCTGAAAAGCGAAGAGGAACCGCAGAGTTCGCAGAGGCCGCTGAGAACCTCGGACCCCTTGCCATCGTCTCAGCGATCTCTGCGCTCTCTGCGCGAGACTGTCTCATCAATCCCTCTCTTTTCCTTTGCCTCTCCACGCCTCTGCGCGAGACTGTTCCGCCATGTGCCCCGACCGCGTCGTCCCCCGCTCCCAGAGCCCGCACCGCGTGGATCGCCAGCGCGAGGCGCGGCCGTTCCGGCTCGTCAGCGAGTTCGAACCCGCGGGCGATCAGCCCGAGGCGATCGAGCGGCTCGTGCGGGGCCTGGAGCACGGCCTGAAGGACCAGGTCCTGCTCGGTGTCACCGGCTCGGGCAAGACCTTCACGATGGCGAACGTGATCGCCCAGCAGGGGCGCCCGACGCTGGTGCTGGCGCACAACAAGATCCTGGCGGCGCAGCTCTATCGGGAGTTCCGCGACCTCTTCCCGGACAACGCCGTGGAGTACTTCGTCTCCTACTACGACTACTATCAGCCCGAGGCGTACATCGCCGCGTCGGACACGTACATCGAGAAGGACACGTCGATCAACGAGGAGCTGGACAAGCTGCGGCTGGCCGCGACCAACAGCGTGCTCGACCGGCGCGACGTGATCGTGGTCGCCAGTGTCTCGTGCATCTACGGCATCGGCGACCCCGCGGCATACATGGGGATGCTCGTCTTCCTCGAGGAGGGGATGCGGATCGACCGCGACGATATCCTGCGGCGGCTCGTGGAGATCCAGTACCGCCGCGGGGACTATGACTTCCACCGGGGGACGTTCCGCGTGCGCGGCGATGTGGTCGACATCTATCCCGCCTACGCGGACCGGTCTGCGCTGCGCATCGAGCTCTTCGGCGACGAGGTGGAGTCGATCAGCGAGATCGATGCGCTCCGCGGCACGCGTCTGCGGCGGATGAAGCGCGCGGCGATCTACCCCGCGACGCACTACGTCTCCGACAGCGCGCAGCGCGAGGCGGCCGTCCAGGCGATCCTGGCGGAGATGGACGAGCGGGTGGTGGAGCTGCAGGCGGCGAACCGGCTCGTCGAGGCCCAGCGCCTGGAGCAGCGGACACGGTACGACGTGGAGATGATGATCGAGACGGGCACCTGCTCGGGGATCGAGAACTACTCGCGCCACCTGACGGGCCGCGCGGAGGGCGAGCCGCCGCCGACGCTGCTCGACTACTTCCCCGACGACTTCCTGATGTTCATCGACGAGAGCCACGTGACGCTTCCGCAGGTGCGGGCGATGTACCGCGGTGACCGCTCGCGAAAGGAGAACCTCGTCGAATACGGCTTCCGCCTCCCCTCGGCGCTCGACAACCGCCCGCTGCGCTTCGAGGAGTTCGACGAGCGGCTGTGCCAGGTGATCCACGTCTCGGCGACCCCCGCCGAGACCGAACTCGAGCGCGCGGGGGGCGTCGTCGTCGAGCAGATCGTCCGCCCCACGGGCCTGATCGACCCCCCGATCGAGGTGCGGCCCGCCTCAACACAGGTCGACGATCTGCTGGAGGAGCTCCGCCGCGTGACGGCCGAG
Organism: Candidatus Sumerlaeota bacterium; assembly: GCA_016928695.1. Classification (GTDB taxonomy): domain Bacteria; phylum Sumerlaeota; class Sumerlaeia; order JABWBI01; family JABWBI01; genus JAFGKF01. The sequence continues at coordinate 1,560 of JAFGKF010000343.1, forward strand.
GGCTGGCGCACGCTGGTCACGACGCTGACCAAGCGGATGGCCGAGGATCTGACCGAGCACTTCGCCGACCTCGGGGTGCGCGTGAAGTACATGCACTCGGACATCACGGCGATCGAGCGGACCGTCCTGATCCGCGACCTGCGCCGGGGGGAGTTCGACGTCCTGGTGGGGATCAACCTGCTGCGCGAGGGACTGGACCTGCCCGAGGTGGGTCTGGTGGCGATCCTCGATGCGGACAAGGAGGGTTTTCTGCGCAGCGAGACGGCGCTGATCCAGACCTGCGGCCGCGCTTCGCGCAACATCGAAGGGCGCGTGGTCATGTATGCGGATCGGATCACCGAGTCGATGCGTCGCACCATCGATGAGACAGCACGACGCAGGGAGCGGCAGATGCGCTACAATGACGCACACGGGATCACACCGCGGAGCGTCAAAAAGGCCATTCACGAGATCCTCGACACGGTGTACGAGGCGGATCACACGGAGGTGCCATCAATCACAGATGACTCATATGAGATGACTTGCGATCTCTCCCCCGAGCAGATCCGGATCAAAATCGGCAAATTGAAGAGAGAAATGCGCGCCGCGGCGGCGGATTTGGATTTCGAGCGGGCCGCTCAATTGCGGGATGAGATGCTGGAACTCGAAAGACTGCTCGTGGAACACCCGATGAGTTGAAGAGGTCCAAAAAACCGAGGAGAGAAGGAGACGAGACAATGCGAAACCATCTGTACCCCATCCTGACCGCGCTGGTGCTTGTCGCTCTGCCACTGGTGCCCGCGCAGAGTCCGCAGACCCAGGCGATCGTGGTCACTCCGACCCCCGTCTACCCTCAGCCCAATCCACCCTATGATCCGGGTTGGGGCGCTCTCGGGGTGGACGTCTGGACCGACAGCCACACGTACTACATCGGCGACTCGGTCGATGTGCAGTTCCGTGTCAGCCAGGATGCATACGTCTACATCTTCAACACCGATGCCCGAGGCGTGACGACGCAGATCTTCCCCAACTACTTCGACCAGGACAACTACGTGCGGGGCGATCGCACCTACCGCCTGCCGCGGCGCGGCTACGAGTTCACAGCCGCGGGGCCCGCGGGGCGGGAGACGATCGAGATCTACGCCGTGACCTCCAACGCGAACTTCGGCGACGTCTTCACCCGCTGGGACTCGAGCACACCGTACCCCCTTCTCAGCGATCAGGGGCGGCGGACTCTCAACTCGATCCAGGTGGCCCCGGTGCCCGGCCCCAGCACCAACCGGATCATCGTCACCCCGCAGCCACAGCCGGTCTACGGCCACGCGCAGGACACGGCGTTCATCGACATCCTCGACCCGTATTATCCGCCCGTGGGATACGGCGGTGACCTGGTCATCCGCTCGTCGGTCGACCACGTGACGGTGTACATCGACGGTCAGTTCGTCGGCTATGCGCCGGGCACCTTCCGCGGCGTCGCCCCGGGCTACCACGATGTGGAGCTCTACCGCCCCGGTTACCGGACACAGGTCCAGCGGGTGCACATCCAGGCGGGCCGGACCACCTATCTGCAGGCCCGCATGAGCCGCGGCATCGACAGACAGCCCTGGGCCCGGAACGACGTCGACCGTGACCACGGCTGGGTGAGCGCTGAGGTCGGCGACGGATTCTCGGTCGGTTTCCGCTGGATCAGTGGCCGCTGAAGCCCTGGACATCTCCACCCCTGAGGTGGCACCGTGGCCGGTCTCCTGAGGGAGGCCGGCCACCTTTGTCTGAGTCCTCTTCACCCCTCCGCACGCGCCATCCCATCGTGCTTGTGCACGGGGCGATGGGCTTCGTGCAGCTCGCCCCGCGCGTCGAGTATTTCCGCGGCGTGAGGCGCATGCTCGAGCGAGAGGGCAACCGTGTCTTCGCCTGGAAGACCCCCAACCTCGCGACGGTGGAGAGCCGCGCGGAGGCTCTGCTCGGACACCTGCGCCGCCATGAAAGCGAGGGGCCGTTCCACCTCATCGCCCATTCGATGGGGGGTCTGGACGCGCGGTGTCTGATCTCCTCGCTTGGCGGGGCGGACCTGGTGGCCTCGCTGACGACCATCGCCACCCCCCACCACGGCACGGAGGCCGCCGACTGGCGCAACCGCGTGCTCGCGCGCCTGGGCCTTCTGCGCTGGATCGGCCGGCGGAGGGGACTGTTCTCGCAGATGGAGACGTTCACCCACGGCTGGGCCGCGCGGTTCGACAACCGCAACCCCGAGGTCCCGCGCGTCCGCTACCGCTGCTGGGCGGGCGAGGCCCCGCGGTGGGGCATGACGCCGCTGCTCCAGTGGCTGTGCCTGGTGATGCGATGCGAGGGGCCCCACGACGGGGTGGTGTCGGTGGCCTCGGCCACACTGCGGCCCGAGCTGCTCGCGGGGGTGGTCCCGGCGGATCACTTTGCCCAGCTGGGGTGGAAATTGGGACTGAACCGCCTTGACCGATTCGATCACTTGGCGCTGTATCGGGACATCGTGCGTGATCTGGTCGAGACCGGTCTGTGAAAAGGGCCGACCTCGAACAGAGCCCACAGAGACACAGAGGGAGTGCAAACCATGGCAAAACTGATCTCCGCGGCGGCGCTCGCCGCGCTGCTGTTGGCAACCGTGATCCCGGCGCAGGGCACCGCAGACCCCGAGGCGCGGGCTCTGTGGATCACGCGTTTCGACTACACCGAGCCCGATCATGTGCGGGCGATTGTCGAGAATGCGGCCTCGCTGAATTTCAACATCCTGCTCTTTCAGGTGCGGGGCAACGGGACCGTCTTCTATCCCTCGGAGATCGAGCCCTGGGCATGGGAGCTGACGAGTGATGGCCCGGAGACGACTGGCCAGGACCCCGGCTGGGACCCGCTGGCCCTGGCGATCGAGGAGGCCCATGCCCGCGGCCTCGAGCTCCATGCCTACATGAACTTCTTCCCCGCCTGGCGCACCCAGAACTACCCCCCGCGCGACTCAGGGCAGCTGTGGTGGGAGCACCCCGACTGGTTCATGTGCGACTCCTCAGGGCGGCGGATGATCCCCCGAGACACAGCCGTGCCCTACTCCTCTCCGGTCTACGGCGGCCCTCTGGACAACGTGTCGCGTGAGGCGCCCCCCGGCGACTGGTACGCGTTCATCAGCCCCGGTGTGCCTGAGGTGCAGGACTATCTCGCCTCGGTCTTCGAGGAGGTCGCGGCGAACTACGAGATCGACGGCATCCACTTCGACTACATCCGCTACCCGGCGGAGATCCGCGAGGTCACTCAGGGCTACGGCGAGCGTGTCCGGGAGCTGGGCAACTGGTCGTACGACCCGGTGAGTCTCGCGCGGTTTCAGCATGAGACGGGTCTGCTCGCGCCCGACGCGAGCCCCGAGGCGTGGATCCAGTGGCGGTGCGATCAGATCACGGCCACGGTGCGGAAGATCCGCGAGCGGGTCGATGCCGTGCACCCGGGCCTGATGCTCACCGCCGCTCTGATGCCCAACCCTCAGGACGCGCACGACAACAACAATCAGGACTACCTCACCTGGATGGAGGAGGGCCTGCTCGACGGGGCGGTGACCATGGGCTACACGGCGAGCTCGGAGCTCTTCCGCACCCGCACGGCGAACCTCATGGGGCAGCGGCCGAGCCAGGGGTACGTCATCCCCGGCCTGAGCCTGGGCAACGGCCCCGGGCCCGCGATCACGGAGATCGAGATCGCCCGCGAGCTCGGCGGAGACGGCTGGGCCGGATTCGCCTACGCGAGCCTCTTCGACCGCGAGGGCGGCCACGTGCGAAGGCCCCTTGCGGACGCTCTCGCCGAGGGGCCCCTGGCCGAGCCGGCACCGAGGCCGTGGTGACATGAGGGGGTGATTGGGTTCGTCGACCACAGGGGAATCCATGAAACGGACCCAGGCATCCTCTGATCCCCGTGAGGCGGCATGGCGCGCGCTCTGCGACTATGAGCGCCGCCATCCGCCCTGGGATCCCCTGCTGCACCGCACGCTCAAGGGGCTCCAGGGACCAGACCGTGGGCTGGCGGCGGAGATCCTGACGGGCACGCTTCGCCACCGCCGCCACATCGACGCGGCCATCGAGCGCGCCATGAGGCGCGAGAGAAAAGAGGCCGATCTCACCGTCTGGAACCTGCTCCGCGTGGGGGCCTATCAGATTCTCCATCTCGACCGCGTGCCCGACCACGCGTCGGTCAACGAGACCGTCGGGCTCGCCAAGCGCCACACCCCCCGGGCCGCGGGATTTGTCAACGCCGGGCTCCGCGCGCTGACCCGGGGAGTGGACCTCGACAGTCTGCCGCTGGCCATTCGCCACTCGCTCCCCGATGAGATCCTGTCCGCGATGGAGTCGCTCCTCCCCGCAGATGAGATCGAGGCGGCCGCCGAGTCGATGAACGATCCCGGGCCCCTGGGGCTCCGCCTGAACCCCCTCATCGCGCCGCCTGAGGAGACGCGGCAGGGTGTCGAGGAGGCCATCGGCCAACCGCTCAAAGCGCATCCGCTCATCCCCGATGCCTGGACATGCGAGCGATCTCATCTGACCGCACTGGAGCCCTTTCTCGACCGGGGGATGATCGCCGTGCAGGACCCCGCCTCCCAGCTCGTCGGTCTGCTGGTCCATCCGCAGCCCGGGCAGCGCATCGTCGATCTCTGCGCGGCCCCCGGGGGCAAGGCAGCGCACTTGGCCGCGCTGGTGGGCGGCGATGCCTCGATCCTGGCGACGGACCGGGATCGTGATCGGCTGCGCGACCTCCGCCTCAACATCGAGCGCCTCGGGGCCCGATGCGTGGAGGCGGTGGAGTGGGGCATGGCCGAGATGCTGATGGCCAGCCCCGAGCCCGATGCGATCCTCGTCGATGCGCCGTGCAGCGGGTGGGGCACAGTGCGTCACAGGCCGGACCTCAAATGGCGCACGCATGATCTGAGAGAGCAGGGGGCACGTCAGCTGCGGCTGCTGGAGACCGCGGCCCCGCACCTGGAGCCCGGAGGGGCGCTGGTCTACAGTGTCTGCTCATTCCTCCCCGAGGAGACGACGCAGGTGATCGGGACATTTCTGGAGTCGGACCCCCGCTATGCCATTCAGGACGCACGGGAGGCATTGCCGGAGAGCATCCACGGTCTCGTCGGGCCGGACGGCTCAGTGCGCACATGGCCGCACCTCCACGGCTGCGATGGCTTCTGTGCGGTGAGAATGGTCAGGCGCTGATCACTCGGGCAGGCGGGCGACAGACACGAGGCCGCCGCGGGAGAACTGGGCGCTCTCCGCGGCCCACAGGTCGAATTCCACCATGAGATGATATTCCGCCTCTGTGAGAGGTGCGGGAAAGTCCCAGAGCGGCCGGACGGTGTCCGGCGTGAGCGGCGCATCGGGTGGCAATCCGAAGTAGAATCGCATCAGGCGATGGGCCTCGGCGCGGTTGACCATGACGTGCGAGATGCCCGCCGCGCGCAGGCGCTCGAACACCTGGTCCAGACTCTCCGCCCCTCTCACGAACTCCCGCAGCGGCTGCCCGTCGAACACCGTTCCGCAGACGGCGGGGGCATCGAGGTTGAAGGTGCGCGCCTCATACACGAGCAGGACCTCACCCTCGGGGTGCTCGATCTCGTTGAGATACTTGAATGCCTGGATGTGCCAGAATCCCCTCGTCACTTCACCGCGCGAGCTCTGACCCATGACCCAGGCGAGGCGATCGACGGGCGTCTCGTCGCCGAGGATGAACTCTCCGCGGGCGACGAGCAGCGCCAGCAGAGCCGCGGGCACCAGCGCCGCCCAGCCCACGAGCCGCGAGGGCATCGCACGCCGCCCCATGAGAGGCAGGAGCAGAGTGATCGCCACCGCGGAGAGATACATCGTGAACTCGAAGTGACCGCCTCCGATGCGCAGCGCCATCTCGATGACCGGCGCAAGTGCCGCGAGCGTCCCCCACCTCGCCTGCGCACGGCCAAACCACCCCCGGCACCAGACGACCGCCGTCCAGAGCCCCCCCATTCCGAGGGGGATCATCAGCGCGACCGCCGGGGCCATGAAGCGGTCCGCCCCGCCGCCGAGGAGATTCCACAGCAGCATGGCGGCGATGCCGGTGACGAGCGTCGGCCCGACGAGGCCACGGATGTGCCTCCGCCGGGCGAGGACGATCACGCCCACCGTCGCCGAGAGCACGCACGGCCCGAAGACGTCGAGCCGATGCCAGAGACTGATCCAGAAGTCTCCGCCCAGCGGCGAGCGGAGCCCGTGCCCCCCCACCAGAAGCCGGGCCTGCGCCTCGCTCCAGCCCTCGCCCCCGAACAGCCCATAGCCGAGGGGGTAGATCGGATTGCCTGTCCAGGCCCACTCCTTCACCCACCAGGGGATCACCGGCAGCAGCGCCACGGTGAGCAGGGCCAGTGCGCTCATGATCCACTCGGGCGGACAGAGCCGGTGCGCGAGAATCGTCCAGAGGAAGAGGCCGAGGATCGGCACGACCCAGAACGCGAGGGCGGTGTGCTTGATCGTGACAAGGAAGCCGAGGCACAGCGCCGCGACGAAGAGCGCGCCGAAGTGCCGGCGCTGAACCCAGCGGTGCCACGTGTGGATGGCGGCGAGCACGCCGAGGACGACCCAGATGTCCACAAGTGCATCCGTGCTGATCCGGAAGATGAGTGGCGTCGCCAGCACCAGCAGCGCGGCGGGGCCGCGGACCCCCCGGCCAAGCCCCTTCGCAATGGCGAAGGCGAGCACGAGGCTGAGCGCCGCGGCGAGCCCGGCGACGTTGAAGAGCTTGGGCACGCTGGGGAGGGCGTCGTTGCCCAGCGCGAGGCTGAGCATGAAGTTCAGCTCGGCGGTGAAGGGCTGGTGGCTGAAGAGGTTGCCCGCGACCGGGGTGATCTCCCCCGCGCGCATCCAGATCCGCGGCACGGCCAGGTGATACTCCAGGACATCGTAGGCGAGCGGTGGCAGCGCGGCATGCAGAAGAAGGAGGGCGAAGAGCACTCCCCCCACGACGAGGGCGGGGATCTCGCCGCGCCAGGGGCGAGCGGCCGGACCGAACCGCCGGAGCCACTGGGCGGTGAGCGGCCAGGTCACCACGGCCAGGATCGTCATGAGCACCCGCAGCTCGAGGGCGGAGCAGTGTCCGGCCAGACCCAGGAGCAGTGTGGCGAACCCCAGAGTTCCGACCCCCAGGAAGCAGGCGAGCCCTCCCTCGCCGAGCGGTGAGGGCACCGGGCAGCGCGTCCGGTGGAGCACGGCGAGGCCGAGGCCGATCGTGAAGCTGAGCTGAACGAGCGCCAGCATCATCGAGGCCAGGGTGGGCAGCGGCATCGGTGCACGCGCGCATGCGGGCAATCCCCAGATCAGAGCGATGAGGACGGCGGCTCCGGCGAGATGAATGATCGGTCGTTTCACGGTCTCGGTTGACAGTGGGGCGATGCGAATGTCAAACAGTCAGCCACGGCTGTGCCGCCGGGACGAACCGCTCCTCCTCAGCACGCAGCATATCCGTTCCCCGCGACCGCTGCGTCCCAGAGCTGGCTCATGACCGCTGCTCCGTTCGCCCATCTCCGCGTTCACTCGCACCACTCCCGCCCCGGGGGGATGGCCTCCGTTGAGTCTCTCATGCGGCGGGCCGCGGAGCTCGAGATGCCCGCGCTGGCCCTGACCGACCACATGAGCCTCGGGGGCCTCGTGGCACTCGCCGAGGCGGGCAAGCGCTACGGCGTCAAGCCGATCTTCGGGCTCGATCTGCCGCTGGAGAGACTGGTCGGGGCTCCCGAGTTGCCCACGGCCGCCGCGGAGGGTCAAGACTCAAACGCCTTTCGGGCACCGGTCATCACCCTTCTGGCGGAGACCGACTTGGGCCTTCGCAACCTCCTCTCGCTCCACAACGCGGCGACCACACGTTGCCCCGCGCACATCACCCGGCGCGAGCTGGCCGAGCGGCGCGAGGGGCTGATCGCTCTGATGGGGGGACCGGGCTCCGAGCTCAGCGATCTGCTCCGGGCGGGTGAGGCCGAGCAGGTCGACCACTGGCTGAGCAGCACAGTCGGGGCCCTGGGGCGCGACCGCGTTTGCTTCGAGGTGGTCGACCGTGGCGATGTCGCCGATCGCGAACCGCGCTCGCGCATGCTGGCGATCGCCGACTTCCTGGGCATCCCCGCCATCGCCACCAACGACGTCTGGCATGTGGAGGCGAGCCAGGCGATGGCCCATGATTTCCTCATCGGGCGTCCCTGCGATCCGGCGCGCTGGACCGCGTCACTCCGCCGCCGTCCTCCGACGGCCCATTTCGCCACACCACGCGAGATGCGCGAGCGCACGTTCCATCACCCGGAGCTGCTGGAAAACACCCTCGTGATCGCAGGGCGCTGCACGGCCTCGCTCGACCTGAGGCGCAGGCGATTCCCCCAGCAGGACTTCTCGCGCGGACTCGATCCCAACTCCCATCTGTGGGATTGGGTTTTCCGCATGGCGCCCGAGCGGCTCGGCAATCTGACCGACGCCCACAAGGAGCGTCTGAACCTCGAGCTGGACCACATCGCCCAGGAGAACCTGGCCAACTACCTCCTGATCCTGACCGAGCTGGCTGAGACGCTCGACCGCGAGGGCATCCTGCGCGGAATCGGTGAGGGGAGAATCACGACCTCCCTCGTCGCGCACGTCCTCGGACTGTCCGGCGTCAACCCGCTGGTGTATCACCTCCCCTTCACAGGGCTCTGTGACGAGGGGCAGCGCCTGCCCTGCCTGGGCTTCGAGGTCAGCGACCAGGCACTGCCCGAGGTCGAGGATCACCTGCGGCGCATCTGCGGAGAGAACAAGGTCGCGCGCGTGAGCACGGCGTCCGCCCCCTCACCGAAGAAGCTGAGGAGAATGCTCTGCGAGTGGGCAGGGCTCGCCCCCGCAGCGGTGACGAAGGCCGTGGAGTCCTGGACGAAGCGCACCGTCTCGGCAGAGGAGGCCCAGCGGGCCTGGGAGCGACAGACCCCCGAGGGCGAGGCGGCGCCGCATCACATCCCGCGGCCCGTGCTCGCGCATCTCGCCCAGGCCCTCGTCGGGCAGCGCCGCTCACCCCGGGCGATGGGGGGACAGATCATCGTCGCCGGAGAGGATCTGACCCAGCTGATTCCCCTGAGGCACACGGTGGAGAGCAGCCTGCCGCTGACGACCCTCGATGCGGAGGCGGTGGATCAGATGGGCCTCCTGCGGATCGAGATCCGTCCCAATCCGGCGATGACGATCATCGACCTCGCCTCCCACTGGGTTCGCACGGAGGAGAAGGGGGACTTCCACCCCGACCTGATCCCCTTCGACGACCACGACACCTGGGCGCTGATCGGAAAGGGGCAGACGACGGGCATCCCGGGCCTGGAGCGGATCTCGACCAAGACGGCGCTGCGCGCCGCGAAGCCCCGGAGTCTGATCGAGCTCCTGGAGGTGATCGCCCCCGAGGCGACCACGCCACCGGCCCCGGGTGGGGCGGCCGCCCTTCCCCCCATCGGGCAGGCGGTTCTGGCGATGCGATGCGCTCACCTGAAGACGCATCACCCGGTCTCGTTCATGGCGGCGATGCTGACCCAGAGCTTCTCGCGCCGCCGCCACTTCCGCGTGCTGCTGCGTGAGGCGACGAGTCTGGGCATCCGGATCTACGCCCCCGACATCAACACGAGCCAATATGAGTTCGCCCAGGAGGGCACCGCCATCCGCGCGGGGCTGATGTGCGTGCGGGGGATGACAACCGCCGCGCACGAGTCGATCGACCACGCGCGGCGCAGCGGCGTCTTCCAGGACATCCACCACCTCTGGGAGCAGGTCTCGCAGAGCGTCGTCCCGATCACCCTGATCGAGAATCTGGCAAAGGGCGGCGTGCTCGACAGCCTCGACACCGACCGCTCGCGCATGCTGGCGCGCATCGCGCAGATCGCCCGCGGCGGCGGACGCGCCTCCGAGCAGCCGCTCGACCTCTTCGACGTCCCCGGGACCTCACCCGCCTACGAGCAGATCTCCCCCGAGACGCTCGCCCGCCATGAGGAGCGCGTGCTGGGCACGCTGCTGACGCGCGACCCCCTGAGCCCGCACGCGGATCTGATCCACCGCCTGCACGCGGGCTCGCCCGAGAGCATCCAGTCGGCGGACGAGGGCGAGGAGGCCTGCGTCGTCGGATTCATCGACCACGAGGAGCGCTGCCTCCTGGCCGGGGAGAGCGAGCCGGTGAACGTCCTCGACCTCGAGGGGCAGGTGGTGATCTCGCCGGCCGCGATGAGCGCGGAGTTGTCCGAGGGCGAGCCGTTCCTCGTCATCGGCACCGTGGGCCGCAGTGGACACGAGCGGTTCATCCGCGCCCAGGCGGTGATCCCGCTCGACCGGGTCGAGAGAGCCGCGAAGACGGTCAGCGCCGTCGCCCTCGATCTGACCGGTGAGAATCGCCGCACAGTGAAAATGCTGATCGCCCTGTGCCAGCGCCATCCGGGTCAGGCGCGCATCGAGATCGCCGCCCCGCCTGAGGGCGTCAGCCGCCGCCTCTGCCATCGGCTGGAGCAGACCCGCGTTCTCTGCAGCCCCGCCCTCGTGTTCCGTCTGCGCCGCATTCTTCCCCCCGAGTCCGTGGAGGTCCTGAGGAGCGGGGAGGTGCAGAATCCGACTGCCATTCACGCCTAGAGGACACCGCTTGATTGAGCTCTGCATAGAAAAAGCATTTCACACTGGTGCGGACTTCGTAGGGGCGCAGCATGCTGCGCCCGTGCCATGCGGCCCCTGAGAGGTGGGCGCAGCAGTGCTGCGCCC
>JAFGKF010000344.1 GCA_016928695.1 Candidatus Sumerlaeota bacterium
AGAACGCAGAGAACGCCAAGACTGGCAAGTGTTTCTCTGCGCTCGAAGCAGAGGAACGAGCCACTAAGTCCAATATATACAGTGGCAAAGGATCAAATCACATACTGCTGCACGGCTTGAATGGACGAATCATGTCACTACCTCCGGGGAGTGAATTCTCGAATCTGTCCTTTACAAAAGGACAGTTTCAGTCGATACTTGCCACGAGTGAAGGAAAGATGCGAGCCGTCATCAGACAGAAGATCTCGGACGCCCTGGCGGCGCCTGTGCCTGTTCTCACCCGACGCGATGTTCGATTGCCGAGAGTGAGAGGCAAGGCGGTGGCAGTCATCGGACCGAGGCGCGCCGGAAAGACCACCTTCCTCTGGCAGATCCTCTCAGATCGCTTGGCCTCCGGGACGGAGCGTGAGGGTCTGCTCTATTTCAATTTTGAGGACGAGCGCCTGGCGGGCATGACCGCGTCGGACCTGCATCTCGTGATCGAGGAGTACTACCGACTCCACCCGGAGTGGCGCGACAGGAGGCGGGTGGCACTCTTTCTCGATGAGGTCCAGGCGGTGCCGGGCTGGGAGACCTTCGCGCGTCGCCTGCTCGACACGGAGAAGGTGGAGCTCTTCCTGTCAGGCTCCTCAGCGCGTCTGCTGAGCCGGGAGGTGGCCACCAGCATGCGCGGCCGGGCGAAGGAGGCGCTGGTGTACCCCTTCAGCTTTCGCGAGTTCCTGCGTCACTGCGGGAGGGAGCCAAATCGCCCCGTCGAGCGGCTGCCCAAAGCGGCGCGGTCAGCCTTGGCCAAGGATCTGCATGAGTATCTGATGGGTGGAGGCTATCCCGAGGCGCAGGGTGTGACCGGGAGGGATCTCTTCGATCTGCTGCGTGGGTATGTGGACACCGCCATGCTGCGGGATGTGGTGGAGCGTCATGCGGTCTCCCATCCGCTGGCTCTTCGCTGGATGGTGCGCCATCTGCTCGGCAACGCCGGGGGCTCGTTCAGTGTGAACCGGCTCGAGAAAGACCTGCGCTCCCAGGGCGTGCGCGTGGCCAGAGACACACTGCACGATTACCTGGCTCATCTGGAGGACGCCTTTCTGGTGCGAACCGTGTCGATCGCAACGGAGTCCGAGCGCCGCCGCATGACCAATCCGAGAAAGGCCTATCCCATCGACCCCGGACTCATCCCTGTCTTCGATCGCTCGGGCAAGGCGAACCTCGGTCATGCACTGGAGACAGCCGTCATACTCGAATTGGAACGCCGAGGAGCAGAGATCACCTATGTGCGAACACCGGCGGGCCTCGAGGTCGATTTTCTCGCACGCTGGCAAGGCAGAGAGCAGGACCTGATCCAGGTCTGTGCAGACCTCGATGATCCCTCTGTGCGTGAGCGGGAGCTCCGCTCGCTGATGGAGGTGTCCGGCACGAATCGGCGGGCGCGGCCCCTCGTGATCAGTCTGACCCCTGAACCGTTGAGAAACCTGCCTGACGGAGTGACCGTCCGCTGGGCTGCGGACTGGTTGCTTGACACCTGACCAGATCCACAGACCGAGGTGGGATGCGAGACGATCTGGCTCGAGACACGATTGCCCAATCTCCTCCCCCCTTGACTCCTCCCCTCCCAAGTCCTCAGAATCCCGCGGTTTGCAGCCAGCCGAAGGATCCGACAGACCATGCCGCCAGAGCAGTTTTTTCCGCACGCCGAGATCGAGCCCAAGTGGCAGCGCCGCTGGGAAGACGAGGGTCTGCACCGCGCCGGGGCTCACCCCGACCGCCCGAAGTTCTACCTGCTGGAGATGTTCCCCTACCCCTCGGGCCACATGCACATGGGGCATGTGCGCAACTACTCGATCGGCGACGCCCTGGCGCGGTTCCTCCGCATGCGCGGCCACGACGTGCTCTACCCGATGGGCTTCGATGCCTTCGGGCTCCCCGCGGAGAACGCCGCGATCAAGGCGGCCAAGGAGGAGGGCAAATCGCTCAATCCCGCCCCCTTCACCGAGGGCTGCATCGCGTCGATCACCGCCGATCTGAAGCGCATGGGATTCAGCCACGACTGGACGCGCGAGCTCGCGACCTGCCGCCCCGAGTACTACCGCTGGAATCAGGTGATTTTCCTCCGGATGCTCGAGCGGGGGTTGGCGGAGAGGCGCTCGGCCGCGGTCAACTGGTGCCCCGAGTGCCAGACGGTGCTGGCGAACGAGCAGGTGCACGATGGCAAGTGCTGGCGGCACACGGAGACGGACGTGGAGCTGCGTCAGCTCGACCAGTGGTTCCTCAAGATCACCGACTACGCCGAGGAGCTGCTCTCGGAGCTCGACAGCCTCGACGGCTGGCCCGAGCACGTGAAGCTGATGCAGCGCAACTGGATCGGCAAGAGCCACGGCACGCTGGTCCGCTTCCCGCTGGCGGACCGCCGCCCGGGCGAGCCCGAGCACATCGAGATCTTCACCACACGCCCCGACACACTCTTCGGGGTGACCTTCATGGTCATCGCCCCCGAGCACCCGCTGGCCCATCGGCTCGCGAGGGGAACCGAGCGCGAGGCGGAGGTCCGCTCCTTCCTCAACCGCGTGGCGGCGCAGGACCGCTCGGTCCGCACGGCGGAGGACCGCGAGAAGGAGGGCATCGCGCTGGGCCGCGAGGCGATCAATCCGCTCAACGGCGACCGCGTTCCGATCTTCGCCGCCAACTTCGTGCTGATGGAGTATGGCACGGGCTGCATCATGGCGGTGCCCGCCCACGACCAGCGCGACTTCGAGTTCGCGAAGAAGTATGACGTCCCCATCAGGGTCGTGATCCAGCCCGAGGGCGAGACGCTCGACCCCGCGGCGATGACATGCGCGCACGTCGATCCGGGCGTGCAGGTGAACTCCGGCGCCTTCGACGGGATGCCCTCGACTGAGGGAATCGAGAGAATCGCCGACCACGTGGTGGAGCAGGGCCTGGGCAAGAAAACGGTTCAGTTCAAGCTGCGCGACTGGCTCATCTCACGACAGCGTTACTGGGGCACGCCGATCCCTGTGATCCACTGCGACGACTGTGGCCCCGTCGGTGTGCCCGAGCATCAGCTCCCCGTCCGGCTGCCCGAAGATGTCGACTTCGCCCACGACGGCAACCCGCTCGAGTCCTCGCGGTCGTTCCAGGAGGGCGCCGCCTGCCCGAGGTGCGGCAGGGCCGCGAGGCGCGAGACGGACACGATGGACACGTTCATCGACTCCTCGTGGTACTTCCACCGCTACCTGGATCCGGGCAACGCGGGGCGACCCTTCGACCCCGCGCTCGAGGAGAGGTGGCTCCCGGTCGACCAGTACATCGGCGGCGTGGAGCACGCGATCATGCACCTGCTCTACGCGCGCTTCTTCACGAAGGTGATCTGCGATCTTGGGCTCGCCACGCACCGAGAGCCGTTCAAAAGACTCTTCACCCAGGGCATGGTGTGCATGGAGCACACCTTCGCCGATGGGACAACGCGCTCGGTGAAGATGAGCAAGTCGCTGGGCAACACCGTCGACCCCCGCATCCACATCGGCAATCGCCACCTGGGTGGATCGACTGAGGGGAAGACGGGCGCGGACGCGCTGCGGCTCTTCATGCTGAGCGACTCGCCGCCCGACAGTCAGCTCGACTGGAGCGATGAGGGGATGGATGGCGCCTCGCGATTCGTCCACCGCGTGTGGCGCTTCTTCACCCAGAGGGCGGATCGCCTCAGCGGGCGCTCCGGCGCGGGCTTCGAGAACCTCACCGGAGACGACCTGAACTTTCACCGCGAGGTGCACGCCGCGATCCAGGGCGTCACCCAGGACTATGGTCGCTTCGGCTTCAACACGGCCATTGCGAAGGGGAGGCAGCTCTTCCGCGCCCTGGAGATGCACGCAGAGCGGGGTGCGAGCGCTGCGCTGACCGCCCACGGGGCGAGGATCTTCCTCGTCCTCATGGCGCCCATCATGCCGCACCTGTGTGATGAGCTCTGGGAGCGGCTGGGCCACGCCGAGTCGATCTTCACCACCCCGTGGCCCGAGGCCGACCCCTCGGCTCTCGCCGTCGACGAGGTGACCGTGGTGGTCCAGGTGCTCGGCAAGCTGCGTGGCCGCGTCACCGTCCCGGCGGGCTCCGATCAGGCCGCGGTCGAGGCGGTGGCCCGCGCCGAGGGGAACGTCGCCAAGCACCTCGAGGGCAAGACGGTGCGCAAGGTGGTCTTCGTGCCGGACAAGATGATCAACTTCGTGGCGAGCTGACGCCCGATCATCAGCCCTCGCCGAACTTCTCGCCGATCGAGAGGTAGCGCTCGCCCGTGTCGCAGATGATGAAGACGACGCGCTTGCCGGGGCCGAGCTTGCGGGCGATCTCGAGCGCCGCGATGCAGATGGCCCCCGTCGAGATCCCGGAGAGAATCCCCTCCTCCTTCGCGAGACGCTTCATCATCGCGCGGGCATCCTCATCCTTGACCTGAATCACCTGGTCCAAAACCTCGGTGTTGAGCACCTGCGGGACGAAGCCCGCCCCGATGCCCTGAATGCGGTGGGGTCCGGGCGAGCCGCCGGAGAGAACAGGCGAGGCCGCAGGCTCGACGGCGATGACGCGGATGTCGGGATTGCGCTCCTTCAGGATCTCCCCCACCCCGGTGACGGTGCCACCGGTGCCGACGCCGGAGACGAACGCATCCACTTTGCCATCGGTGTCATTCCAGATCTCGAGTGCAGTGGTCTTCCGGTGAATCTCGGGATTGGCGGGATTGTTGAACTGCTGAGGCATGAAGGCGTTGGGATCGCGGGAGAGGATCTCCTCGGCCTTCTCGATGGCCCCCTTCATGCCCTGCCCCGCGGGGGTGAGTATCACCTCGGCCCCGTAGGCGCGGAGGATCTCACGCCGCTCGACGCTCATCGACTCAGGCATGGTGATCTTCAGGGGATACCCCTTGACTGCGCAGACCATGGCCAGCCCGATCCCCGTGTTGCCCGAGGTCGGCTCCACAACCACCCCGCCCGGCTTGAGCACACCGCGCCGCTCGGCGTCCTCGATCATGGCGAGGCAGATGCGGTCTTTGACGCTCCCCCCGGGATTCCAACCCTCATGCTTTCCATAGACCTCGGCCATGTCGTTCTCAGCGATGCGGTTGAAGCGCACCAGCGGAGTGCGTCCGATCAGTTCGCAGATGCTCTGGTGGAGCTGGGCCATCGAGTGACTCCCCCTCTAAAATGGGCTCGAAAATGCATGTGGCGAGTTTATTCGCCCGGGGCCGTGGGTCAACCCGTTTCAATCCTGGCCCAAGCACGGTCCAGGCCAAGTGTGGAACTGTGCGATGCGAACTTGAAGGAGCGGGGAGATGGCTCCAGACTGGGGTCATGACCGAGCTGGAGATCCAGGCCCCCGCCAAGAT
The DNA here is from genome assembly GCA_016928695.1 of Candidatus Sumerlaeota bacterium. GTDB lineage: Bacteria > Sumerlaeota > Sumerlaeia > JABWBI01 > JABWBI01 > JAFGKF01. Next base: position 5,369 of record JAFGKF010000344.1, read on the forward strand.
CAATCTCTACCTCCGGATCGTCGGACGGAGAGCCGATGGGCTGCATGACATCGAGACGGTCTTCCAGAGGATCGACCTGTGTGATGAGCTGCGTCTCATCCCCTCCAATCGAGATGAGCTGGTTGTCGTCGACTCGCCCTGGCCCATCGGACCTGATGAGGAGAACCTCGCCCTCCGGGCTCTGCGGCTGATGCGCCAGGAGATCGGGGGCGACCACCCGTCTCTTTGCATTGAGCTGACCAAACGCATCCCTCCCGGTGCAGGGCTCGGGGGAGGCTCCTCCGACGCCGCGGCGGTCCTCCGCGGACTCAACTCCCTCTGGGCCCTGAATCTCTCCCCTGGCAAACTGAGCGACCTGGGGCGTCAGCTGGGCGCCGACGTGCCCTTTTTCACCTCGGAGGCCCCCTGCGCGATCGGGCGTGGCATCGGCGACATCCTCGAGCCGGTGGCGCATTCGGTCCAGTGGCCATGCGCGCTGATCTACCCAGGATTCCCCAGTTCCACCGCGG
>JAFGKF010000345.1 GCA_016928695.1 Candidatus Sumerlaeota bacterium
CGCCGTTTCGGTCTGCGACCAGGCGGTGCCCATGGTCAGCAGCAGGGCAAATGATGTGCAGATCAGAGTCAGAGCAGATCGATGTCGAAGCATGATCAGATCCTCATCGGTGGACTGTGCGCGGGCGACATCCGCGCCCGCGGACTCTGCCGCTCAGGCCAGGGCGAATCAAGGGGCAAGTGGTGCATCTCCGCCGAAGTCGGGCGAATCCGAGGCTCAGCCCTGTTCACAGGGCTCCACCGCTGGCCACCCGCTTCAGCGGGTGGCCAGGAGATCATCTCATGATGGACATTTCACCGCGATCCATGGACTCTCGCGCTCTGGCACGGGAGAGCATGCCTTGATCAATCCCTGGACCGTCCGCCACGTGGTCTACCCCTGGGTGTTTCCCCTCCTGAAGCGGGCCCCGGGGCGCCGCATCATGCGTCTGGTGGAGCGCTGGGAGGAGCAGTCGCGCTGGCCCCCCGAGCGACACGCCGAGGAGTCGCTGAGGCGAATCCAGGGCCTCGTCAGACACGCTTTCGAGAATGTCCCCCTCTATCGTGAGAAGTACCGCGCCGCCGGCGTCGAGCCGGGTGACATCCGAACCTGGGAGGATTTCTCGCGTCTGCCCCGCCTGACGCGCGATGATCTTCACGGCGACAGAGAGCACATCTTGGCGGGCAATGTCGCCGCGAGGGACCGCCAGTTCCATCACAGCAGCGGCTCGACGGGGGTTCCCGCCACATTCTGGATCGATCGTGAGAGGGCTTCGCTCATCTTCGCCAATTACCACCTGAACATGCGTTGGATCGGAAGCGAGGTGGGCGAGCGGCAGGCGTGGCTGTGGCCCGATCAGAGGGGCCCCCGGGGCCGAGGCACCCGCCTGAGGCGCTTTCAGATGCGCCTGCTCAACCGCATTTTCCTGATCTCTCCGACGCTCGACGACGAGCCCATGGCCTATTTCCATCGCCGACTGACCCGCTTTCGACCCGAGCTCCTCGTCTCCTTTCCCACGCGGATGGCCTATTTCCTGAGGTTCTGCCGGCGCCATGGGCTGAGCGTCCCCCAGATCCCCCGCCTGCTCTCGACGGGGGAGACCCTGCATGACCACCAGCGCACCGACTTCGCCGAGGCCTTCGGGGCAGAGGTCTATGACCGCTACGGATCGATCGAGCTCGGAGACATCGCGCACGAGTGCACCGCACACGAGGGACTGCACATCAACTCCCACCGCGTCAACGTCGAGACCGTCCCCGTCGAGGGGCTCGACGGAGATCAGGGCATGATGGTGATCACCGACCTCGACAACCTCGCCACGCCCTTCATCCGCTACGAGTGCGGCGACATCGGCCAGCTCTGGCCCGAGGGGACAAGACATGCCTGCCCCTGCGGCCGGACGCTGCCCCGGCTCGTCAGAGTCCTGGGGCGCGTCCGCGACGCCATCGAGTCTCCCTCGGGACGCGTCTACTCCCGCGTGGTCTACAGCCGGGTCGCCCGCGAGATCCCCGGCATCCGCCTTCATCAGATCATCCAGCGCCCCCCCAACACACTCGTCTATCGCTGCCAGGTGGACAGCGAGTTTCCCGAGGATGGGCGCGAGCTCATCGCCCGTGTCTTCGCCGAGAAAACAGACCACGAGTTCCAGATCGAGGTCGAGGTCGTCGACCACCTCGAGATGACACCCTCCGGCAAGCTGAAAATGCTCATCCGGGAGTGAGCCCCACCGCGGAGGGGATCACTCACTCTTCGTTCTCCCCCTCCAGGTGATGGTGCCTGACAATCGTGCCGTCGATCATGTAGATCACGTCCTCGGCGATGTTGGTCGCGAGATCGGCGATCCGCTCGAGGGCGCTGGAGACCTCGATCAGAAGGCCGCATGCCTCGGCGTGGGCGGGGTGAGCGGAGACGAAGGTTCTCAGGGCCCGGGTGTGTTCGTCCTCCAGGGCATTGATCTCGTCGTCCGAGGTGCACACCCGCACCGCCAGATCCCGGTCGCGGTCGAGCAGCGAGCGCAGGCTGTCGAGGAGCATGGCCAGGGTCTTCTCGGCCATGGTGCCGTGGTCCACCGCGATCTCAGGCCGGGGCAGCGCACCGAGACGGCATGCCTTTCGCGCGAGCCCCGCGGCCTTGTCCCCGATCCGCTCGAGATCGTTGTTCATCTTGAGCACCGCCACCAGAAAGCGCAGGTCCTGAGCCACCGGCTGGTGGAGCGCCAGGATCTTGAGGCACTCCTCCTCGATCTCGATCTCCATCTCGTCGATGCGGCGATCGCCCTCGATCACACGCCCTGCCAGGGCCTCGTCGCGTGTCTCCACGGAGCGCACGCCGTCCTCGACCGCGCGCTCCACGATCTCGCCGAGCGCCAGCACGCGCCCCTTCAGCCGGGCGATGTCGCGGAAAAAGACCTGTGTCATGGGATCGCCTCTCCGTCAGCCGAACCGGCCGGTGATGTAGTCCTCGGTCTGCTTCACCGAGGGATTGGTGAAAATCTGACGGGTGTCGCCGAACTCCACAAGGTTTCCCTCGTAGAGAAACGCCGTCTCGTCCGAGACCCGAGCCGCCTGCTGCATGTTGTGGGTCACGATGATGATCGTGTAGTCCCCGCGCAGCTCCGCGATCAGATCCTCGATCCGGGTCGTGGCCCGCGGGTCGAGTGCGCTTGTCGGCTCATCCATGAGCAGGATCTCCGGGTCCACGGCGAGGACCCGCGCAATGCACAGCCGCTGCTGCTGACCTCCAGAGAGGCCCAGCGCGTTGTCGCGCAGCCGGTCCTTGACCTCGCCCCACAGCGCGGCGCGGCACAGGCTGGTCTCGACGATCTCCGCCAGCCTCGCCCGGCGGCGGATGCCCAGCAGGCGCGGCCCATAGGCGACGTTGTCGAAGATCGACTTGGGGAAGGGGTTGGGCTTCTGAAAGACCATGCCGATGCGGCGGCGCAGCGTGACGACATCGACCTTCGGTGAGTTGACATCCACCTCGTCAAAGACCAGGCGCCCCTCGGTCCGGCACCCCGGGATGAGGTCGTTCATGCGGTTGATGGCCCGCAGCAGCGTGCTCTTGCCGCAGCCGCTCGGTCCGATGATCGCGCTGACACGGCCCGTGGCAAAGCCCAGGGAGACCCGTCTCACCGCCTCATTGCCGCCATAGAAGACCGAGAACGATTCGGCCCGCACGTGGTCCGCGGGGCGATCGCTGGACACACCGACGCGCCCGGCGGGTGCTCTCTCAGATGGGGGGACATCGATCACGGGGTCATCCTCGCTGCTTTCTCGACACGCGGGCTCGGATCACGATCGCCG
>JAFGKF010000346.1 GCA_016928695.1 Candidatus Sumerlaeota bacterium
GTCAGGGTGTGGCGCCCCAGGCAGGCGAGGGCGCTCAGGGCCAGGGTGCGTGCCCTCTGGGCGCACCGGCGCTGGGTGAATGCCGATCGTGCCTGGCGCCAGAGATTGTCGAAGGCCTCCATCAGCCCCGGCGCCGTTTTTTTTTCAGTGGAGATGGGGGCGGGCTCACGCGCCGTGCGACGAGGGTGGCCCGGTCCTCGACGGACCACTCGATGACCTCGCCTCGCACGAAGTCCATGGCGCGGGCGAGTGCGGCGGGGAAATTGACGTACCACTGCTCGCTGTCTTTGCGGGCGATGAGCTGGACCTTGGTCGGATAACCCATGGGGGCGGACCTCCGCTATCTAGTTATATCACTAGATACCCACCCATGGTCAAAGCCTCAAGAGAAAACGTCACCCCACCGGCGACAGCGCGATCATCTAGAGAAGGGCCAAACACGAGAGGGGGGCTTTGCAGCCCCCCTCATCGCCATGGTCTTGGTCAGCGGCTCAGCTGTCTGGAGCGACCTCCTGCCACTCGAGGCGGTCGATGAAGAAGACGCGCGGCATCCCTGGGGGGCCGGCGAGTCCTCCGTAGATGAGGTCCCAATCCCAGTCACGGTTCGGCGCCGTGTAGACGGGATCGCCGTAGCTCCAGTTGCCAGTGGCCACCTCGCTGTCCCAGAGGTTGATGATGGAGCCGCGGAACTGGAACGTCCGACCGCTCCAGCTCTCGTGGAAGCGGAAGTAGTTCTCGACGCCGCCCGAGTAGGGGGTGTCCGCGTCGGTGGGGACATTGCCGGCCATGATGACGGTGCGCATCTGGGTGTTGCTCGCGATGCGGCTGCTCAGGCCGGACCAGGAGTTTCCGTCGTTCCAGGCATTGGAGAGGACGTTGAAGGCGTCGCAGGCGACCAGCGAGAGCTTGCTCGGATTGGTCGGACTGACGGGGTTGCCATTGACGATTGTGTTGTAATTCCCCTCCACATAGACGGGCCCCGGGGTGGCCACCGTGAATCCACCGGTGAGATTGCTGGGGAGCTCGGCCCCATCGCTCAGACGAGCGCCCCCATCGTAGTTGACATAGAGAATCCCATTGGGGGGATCGAGTCCCGCGTCCGAGAGGCGATCGATATGGACGTCGATGACGGTGACATCGTGCCCCTCGCGGTTGTCGCGGAAGGTGTCGAACTCGGCGACGGGGATCTCCGCCGTCCCCGGGTTGCTGTCGTGGTCATAGGTCAGGGCATTGCCATCAGCATCGCCCGCCTGGGGGGGAATGAGATTGCCCTCACCATCCACGGCCACGAGGTCGCCGAGGAGGCTGTCGTACTGGATCACCACGTCGGCCTGGTTGTGGAACTTGGAATCGGCCACGCTCGGGGGATCACCGGCATCGGCGGGCTCGATCAGGACATGCGGATCGGTCACCTCGGGGATCGGCAGCGGGAGCTCGGGCATGCCGTGGGCGCTGTCGAGGACATAGCCGTCCCAGCGGTCGAGGCTCAGCGAGGCCCACTCCGCGTGGTCGTGGTCCAGCTGCGATCCGTCCGGGAGCTGCGTCGTCACCGGATTGGTTCCGTCGTAGAGGTTGACCGACCCCATGGTGCTCGACCCGTGGTGGGTGTCGAGGGGATGAATGCCCCGGTGGATCTCCCCGTGGGCCGTCACATAGTTGAGAATGCTCAGTGGTCCGCCGTCACCCGCGAGGTACATGTTGCTGTTGCAGTGGACGCGCCCCGACTCTGTGGCGGGTGGCCCGGGGATGAACTCGAGATCGGTGTCATAGAAGATGCCGTAGATGTAGAGCGGGACATAGCGAACACGGATGTCCTGGCGAAGGGTGATCCCGGGGCTGGTGAGGAGGGTGGACTCGGGCCCAGTGTACTTGGCATTGACCTCGACGACATAGCTGTCGGTGTAGAGTGTGAGCCCCACAAAGGGTCCCGATGTCGCCACCTCGTACTGCGGATATCCCGCCGCGGTGTCGCGCCGCAGGTCGTTGATCGTGTAGGTGATGCCGTCGAGGGTCGGCGCGCCGATGGAGCTGACGGCGGTCTCGATGTCGCCCACCCCGTACTCGAGGAAGAATTTCAGCTCCGCGTAGATCTTGTTGAGAGCCATGTCGGCGGCGGCGAATTCTCGCAGCCGCATGTCATGGCGGTGCATGTTGCGGGCCTGGTTGCTCGCCACACCGAGGAGCGAGGCGATCACGATGCCCGTGATCGCCACCAGGACCAGAGCGAAGATCAGCGCCAGTGCGCGGCGCGGCCGTGTTCGGAGAGGCATGGTCTCAGCTCCCCCCCCAGAGGTGGAGATTGCGCGGGGTGATGCGGGTCAGCACATCCACCCCCTGGGCCCCGGGCCCGGTGAAGGCATTGGAGACATGTTCAGGGCTGGCGCTCGGATCCCCGATCCGGAAGTTCAGAATCAGAACAGGGCGGGGGACGTCCGGAAAGAAGATCCACCCCTCTGACCCCGGTGTGATTCCACTGACAATCGCCTCCTGGTCGCCGCTGGCCGAGATGTCGGGGTCGAAGATGATCCGGTTGTTCATGATGGTGTCGGGCTCACCGTCGAGGTCGACATAGGTGTAGGAGCAGACGCTGTCGTCTGTGCGTGTGATCTCGACTCCGAGGCCATCGGGGGCGACCACGAGCCTCTTGGCCTGGCGGGTGTTGAAGCCGACATGCTCATAGAATCGGCGGCTGGCGGTGCCCGCGTGGAGCTGGCTGAGGTTGGACTGGGCAGTCTTTGACGAGAACATCAGCATGTAGATGACCGCGGTCATGGCGACGACGCTCACCCCGGCGGCGATGACCACCTCGACGATTGTGAATGCGCGGCGGCGAAGTCTCTCAGCCATCGTTGACCACCAGTCCTTCGACCATCTCAGTGTAGATCTGACCGCGGAAAGTGAATGAGGCGAAGATGCGCACCGTCTTCCCCCCGTTGATCAGAAACGTGCTTGTGGCGTTGGGAACCGTGATCCACTCCGTCTGGCCAGGGAAGCCGAGCAGGCTGATCTGCAGTGTGGTCGCGTTGTTCGATGTGATCCGTGCTCTCTGGCCGAACCCGCGACCCCCGGTGATGAAAACCGTGTCGCCCGCCCAGCGATTGGTCTCCCAATTCGCTGTCGAGCAGTGGATGTTGTTGGAGTTGGCCGATGTGGCCTGCCTCTCGTCCTCGATCTCCACGGAGAGGTCACAGCGGAGGTCATTGACCGAGTCGAGGATCTCCGCGCCGGGATTGCTCAGTGGGATGCTGGGGAAATTGGCCTCGGTGACATCCTCATAGTGCACGGCGTACATCTGCTCGAGCACCCCCTGGACCACATTGCGCGCCGCCAGGCGGTAGCTGTTGATCCGGGCCGTGCGGGCCGAGTAGATCAGCGTCGCCACGTTCGTGAGCATCAGGATCGCCAGCAGCGCGATCGCGATCATCAGGGAGACCAGGGACAGACCGCGCTGCGGCCGGGGTGGTCTGAGTGTATCCTTCCACATCGTCATCATTTGTCCAAGGCGAGACACGCACCCGCGCATCTCTCAAGCCTCCACTCTTCACTCTGGCGATGAACTCGGACGACTCCGTCCCCATCAGGGGCCCCGCTCACCCCTCTGATCGGCATCCCCCAATGCAGGCATAACGGAAAAGTGGGAAATTCACCTCCCCGTCAAACGGCCTGAAGAGCTCCATTAAACAGACACTTGGCGACCCCGAGTCTGGCGAAGATATGGCGCAGGCGCATGCAAGCGCATGCGATTTCACAGAGGTTTTTGTTCTGAAGACTTGAGTCCCCTTTCGAAGCTGTCGAAGCTCCGATTGGAGCACCATGTGGCTCCTCCCCGGTCCAGGCATCGCTCAGCCTGAGGGCGACGCTCTTTCCTGTGGGTGGAAAATGTGAACCCATTTTCCCCCGCTGGGGGCGACTCAGCATCTCCCCAACCACGAGGCATGACAAAGGGCAGCGCATGCAACTCAGGCGATATCAGGCATTCACTCTCATCGAGGTTCTCATCTCGGTTGTCCTCATGGCGCTGATGGGCATCACCGCTCTTGGTGTGGTGATTGTCTCAGGCCGCGGGGGCGCCTCCACTGCCCAGCACGCGCGGGCCGTGGACCTCGGCGAGGAGATCCTCGAGCAGGTCATCTCCTCTCCATGGGAGAACGTGGCCCATGGCCACTACCTGCCCAGCGGTCTCCAGATCCCGGCGGACACCGATTTTCACTTGGTCAGCAGTGTGCGGGGCCTGGCCCACATGGCGAATGATCCCCTGCTCGACAGCCCCGAGATCCGCTTCATCATCGGCGATCTCCCGGGGAATCACCACGGGGCACGGAGCCTGGTGCAGATGACCCTTCGCTGGACCGACCGCCTCACGGGCCGTGTGCGGACAAAGGATTTCAACGTCTACCGCTACGATGACACGATCGTGACCTATCCCTACCGCCCCATCACATCGGAGTGAGATCGGCAGATGCGAATGACACACACACATCGGAGCCGCTGCCGCGGGATGACCTTTGTCGAGCTGCTCATCGCCATCGCCCTGAGCACGCTGGTGGCGCTTGGCACTCTGGCGATGACGATCATCGTCGCCAAGCAGACCCGGGCGAACCTGTCCAACGAGCTCGCCCGGAGGCAGGCGAGCCATGTCCTCGACTTCATGGCCCAGCACCTGCGCTCGGCCTCCGCCGACTGCGCTCTCAGCTTCGCCTTCGCCACCGAGATTGAGACCGGTGTGTACGACTCGGTGAGGTTCGAGGAGGACGGCCACATCTCCGAGTTCCGATTCCAGCCGATCGCCGGTGAGAGTCCGATCGTGGTCTACGATCCGGACGTCAGCGTCGAGGACGATGAGCAGATCCTGGCCAATCTGGGTGATCCCATGCCGCACTTCACGAACCTGCGCTTCATTCAGAACCAGGTCTTCCCGGGGGGATTCGACACGTCGGGAAATCCCATCGGGACGGGGGCGCCAGACAACACCACTCTGACCATTCAGCTGACCGTCTCCGACGAGGGCGAGATGCGGACCTGGACCAGCGACACGAGAAGGGTGAGCGAGTTCACCCTCCAGACCTATCTGACCCTGCGTGCGCCGGGGTAGGCGCGCGCGGTGAGATCGAGGGAGAGTGTGCCATGACAGAGTGCACCGGCGGATGGAATCGGCGCGGCATCGCGCTTCTGATCGTGCTTGTCATCGTGACAATCGTCAGCATCGGCATCATCTCCACCATGGGTGTGGTGATCTCCGGATCGCGCCTGGAGAGCCGCCGCGACTCGAACCGCCTGCTCTACTACACGGGCGAGAGCGGCCTCCAGTATGGCATGTACGAGGTCTGCGCGAATGAGACCCCCGAGGGGACATTCACCTCGGCGGCCTTCCCCCACCTCCTCGTCGACGGGATCGACCTGACTGTCATCATCACCGGCTCGGGGATCGAGAACCACTGGGACGTCTCCTCCCATGCCACAGACAGCCGGACAGGGATGGACAAGACCCTGCGAGTCCGGATCCGAAGGACCGTGGAGACGGTCACCCACGACGAGTACGACATCCCCAAGATCTTCGACTACATCTACTTCCTGAACAACTGGGCCTGGTTCTGGGGTGACGGCATCACAGCCGATGGGGATTCCCGGTCCAACGGCGACTTCGACCTGCGCTCATATCCGGACGTCTACGGCCAGCTCTATGCCCACGGGGATATCCGTGGCTCGGCCGAGGGCTACGCCAGCGACCCGACCTATCGCCACCCAGGCGTCGACTCCCTGGTGATGCCCAACCTCCACAGTGATTTCTCCCACTACGAGGCGCTGGCCACGGCGAATGGGAGCACAGTCACCATGGGTGGAGAGACCCTGGTCAACGCCGTCCACAGCGGGGACCTCTATCTCCATGGCACCCCTGAGAACCCGGTCATCGTTGACGGGCCCGTGGTGATCACCGGCAATCTCATCATCGAGGGGTATTTCACCGGGCAGGGCTCCTTCTACGCCGGCAACAACATCTACATCGCCGACGATCTCCAGTACGCGAACGGCCCCTCGCTCAATGCCGACGGGCTGCCGCGCCCCACCAACTCCGACCCGAGCAATCCGCCGTCGTTCAGCGACCGACAGGCCTGGGTCGAGGCCAATCTCAATGCCGACCTGATCGCCTACGCGGCCCGCGAGAGCATCTTCTTCGGCGACGTGACAGACACCGCCTGGGCCTACCCGATGAGCTTCCTCGATGACTGGGGGGACGAGAGCCAGGTCGGACCCGACGGCATCCCGGACACGGGGGATGACGGCACACCGTTCTATCACGACTGGGACGGTGACGGCCTGTACGAGCACAGCCCGTGGTACGACACCGACGGTGATGATCAGGTCGATGGCAACTACACGTGGAGCGAAGTGCGCGGCCCGATCCAGGATCTCTCCTCCTTTGACAACTACCCCACCGACGAGTTCGGGAATCCGGTCCCGTACTCCTCGGTCGCGAGCAACGGCATCACGCAGATCAACGGCATCTTCTACACCAATCGGGCGTTCTCCGGGCGCTCGATCTCCGGCCCCAACCACATCAGTGGGGCAGTCATCACAAAGGACGAGGCGATCATCTACAGCGACCGGCTCTATCTGAGCTACGACGAGCGGATCCACTCGGATTTCCGCGACCCGGCGAACAACGTCGTCGACATCATCGATCTCGCCAACCTCCTGCCCATCGTGGTGATCGACCAGGCCGTTCACCGAACCGAGGTCGTGGCCTGGGCCGAGGATGAGCCCCTTCCTCCGGTCAACCCCGAGACCGGCGGCTGACAATCCCCACAGCGCGGAGTGAAACGCCTGATGAGAACCCACCGCAGCATCCCGATCACCCTGATGGCACTGGCGATCCTGCTCGCCCTGCCTCTGAGCGTGCCCGCGCCGATGTCCCCCCAGGACATGGGATTGCCGGAGAACTTCGATGAGCTCCCGGCGGCCGAGCAGATGCGGCTTCTCGAGGAGTGGCACCGCGAGAATGAGGAGACCCGAGCCACCGTGGCCAGAGAGAGCGCCGAGCGATCCCTGGCGGCGCATCAGGCCCGCTCACCGCGGGAGGCCCTTCCCGCGGATCGGGCCCAGCTGGTGGCCAATGCTCGACCACAGGGGCAGGTCTCGGAGGGATCACGGAGAGGCGGACCAGGTCTGCCCGCACAGGCCGAGTCCAATGGCATAGGCGGCCTGATTCTCATGGTCTGCCTGGTGCTCATGGCCGGATGGGGATTCTGGCTGATCCAGAGATTCAGCCGAGCGCCGGGGAGCTGATCGGGGGGGGAGAGGGCCTCTCCCCCGAAATGCCATCGGATCACCGAGTGAAGGGATCGGCGGAGTCAGGCTCTCCTGCTTCGGGGAGAGGATCGGCGCTGGAGTCTGTCGCCTCCGGGGCGGAGGGGCTCTTCACGCGGTCGATGATTTTCTCGTCGTCGGTGCTCGGCGCGGGGGGCAGATCCTGGGTGGTGATCCCGCGGGCGCGGCACTCGTCACAGACACCTGCGACCAGAGGTGCCATGAAAACGGCGTTGCACGAGCGGCAGATCCAGCGGCGCTGCTGCAGCTTCTCACGGTTGGGCGAGCCAATCATGTTGACCTCGCGCAGCAGGATGTTGATGTCGTCCTTGAGATTGCCGATCATCGCCTCGAGGATGTTGGGGGCGATGACATGGGGGTACTCCTCCCGGAACTCCTCGAAGTTCTTGACGATCCCCGAGAGCTGACGGGTGATTCCGTTGAGACGTCGCTGGATGAAAAGATCCTCAGGGTTCAAAGGCCATGTCTCCCAGGATGTGAGGAGCCTTTACATCACACAGTGTAGGGCACTTTCAAGGACTGAGACAGGGAATCTGCCCCTCTCCACCGCGTCTCAGGTCACCAGAGAATCGAGAAAAACCTGGAGGGCGTCGAGCCACTCGTCGGTGGCCTCATGGAAGAGGACGCCGATTCCCACAGCCTGGCGCTTGGGCCCACGCCGCTCGACCCAGCGGACCTCCGCCTCGCAGCAGAGGGCGTCGCAGTTCTCCGCCAGCGGAGGCCCTGTGGCGTGGATGCGGACCCGCCGTCCCTGCCACCAATCACGCGAGACCCAGGGCTCGGGGGGATCCCCGGGGGGAGGCAGCTCGAGGTAGGCTCCGCGCGTGTTCACATTGCGGGTGCGCAGCTCGAGCTGAAGAGCCCCCGACGCCCCATCCTCCGAGGGATTGAGGAAAATCTCGATCTCGACGGGTATTCGGGGCTGATCGCGCCTCTCTTTGCGTGCCATCACTGAGGGGCCTCCTGGGGCCCATCATCTCATCGTCAGATGAGTCCTCACAGTGAAGCTCTCTCGAGCTCAGGGAAGGAGGATCGGGGCGATGCCCCCCCAGGAGGTCGGAGGGCGTTGAGGCCGGTGTCTCAGCCGGATACAAAAGCACCGGGCCCTGGTGAGACAGGGCCCGGCTCGGCTGGGAGAGGACTGGTGAGGAATGTCAGCTCTGGCGTGGGGCGAAGAGAATATCGCCGCCGGAGACGTCCTCGCGGGCCACCACGAGGTGCTGGAGGTCGTCGCCCATCAGGCCCTGGAGGTCCCACTGAAGCACCTGGGCCGCGGACTGGACATGCAGAAAGTGGCAGAGCTCATCGACGGTGATCCGCTTGTCGCCGTCACGGTCGGCCAGGCCGGCGATGGCCTGGATCAGGTGATGGGAGAGATAGCCGCCCGCCCCGAGCTCTGAGGCCACGGAGCTGGTCCGGTCCGCCTCGCAGGCGAAGAGGCCCACGCGGCCGCGGGCGCCGGCGATCACATCGTTGGCGAAGCCGCCGGACATGCATGAGTCGAGGGCGAGGACCTGGATCTCGGTGGGGATGGAGTCGAAGAGCGCCCGCATCTCGTCATCGGTCATGTCCCCGTCGACGAGGCAGATCATCTCGTCCATCGCCTCCACGTCGCCCTCGGAGGCTGTCATGGAGCCGTGACCTGAGTGGAAGAAGAGGAACACATCGTCATCGTCGGCCCGCGCGGCGACGCGTGCGAAGGCGCTGCGCACGTTGGCCACGGTGGCCTGGGAGTCGGTCAGCACGGTGACGTTGTCGGGGACCATGATGCCGCGATCGACAAAGACGCCGGCGAGGCGAATGGCATCCTCGGCGCAGTGGGGCAGGCTGTTCGAGCCCGAGAGGGAGTAGTCCGTGATGCCCACGAAAATGCCGTGGTACTCGCGCCCTGTGAGCGACGGCCACGTGCCGCGGTTCCACTCCAGCGCGTAGACGCCCGTCTCACCCCCCGCGTAGGAGGAGGCCCAGATCGAGTAGATCCCCGTCTCGGGCAGCGTCACCTGGAGCAGGGAGTTGAGGGTCCCGCCGTGGGGATCGTCATCGTTGTCGAACGTCTGCCCGCTGGGGGCGACGAGGTAAACGTGGCAGTCGATCTCGCGCGACTCCAGTGTCACGTGGATCGTCTCGCCCGCCTGACCCTCGAAGAGGTAGGCATCGGCGAAAAAGCCGCCGTTGAACTGGTCGTCGGTGGCGCTCAGCTCACCGGAGACCACATGACCCGGCTCGATGAAGGGGGCATCGGCCGCGGCGATGGGGGTGGCCGCTGCGAGGGCCGCCAGGGTGGTGATCAGGGGTCTGAGGTTCATTGGTCTGCTCCTCTCAGAGGGATGTCATCTCTCCCCCAGGGCAATGCCCATACCCGTTCTGGCACTCTCGCAACACACGTGAAATCAGCACTTGATAAATCAGCCCCCTCAATTGTGGCGAATATCTGATCCCCCACTCCTGCCCCGATTCGCCACTTTCTGGCCAATCCGCACGCTTCAGATCTGTACAGTCCGCCTCCCGAGGCCCGAGGATGCAACACACCTCTTCATGGGTTCCTGTGATGATGAGCGACGAGCCTGCCCCCAAAATTCGCACCTTCCTGGCCGTGGACCTGACCGAGGACCTGCGGGCCAAGATCGCCGACCTCCTGGGGCGACTGAAAAAGGGAGTCCAGTTCACGGGGGCTCATCCCAAGTGGGTCGATCCCGCGGGGATTCATCTGACGCTCAAATTCTTCGGTCAGACAGACGAGACCCAGCGTGCCGCCATTGCGGAGACTCTGCGAGGTGTGGCGAGACGCCACGCGCGGCACACCGTCCACATCAAGGGGCTCGGCGTCTTCCCCACCCCGCGGCGTCCGCGCGTGCTGTGGGTTGGTGTTTCGAAAGCGACGCGGCTCTGCGCGCTGCAGGAGGACCTCGAGGGGGCGCTGGAGTCGGTCGGCTGGGCCTCGGAGGAGCGTGAGTTCACGCCTCACCTGACGCTCGCCCGGCTCAAGGGCCTGAGGCGTGTCCATGCCTTCATGGACATCGTGTCGGGCCATCGCGCGTGGGACGTGGGCCCGTGGCCCATCGATGAGATGGTCCTCTATCAGAGCACGCTTCGCCCCCAGGGGGCGATCTACACGCCTCTGGAGCGGTTCAGGCTGAGCGGCTGATCGCCGCACGGCTTGACGAAAGCGCCTGCACAGACGATGAGTTCCCCAGGGCTCGCCGTCGCCCTGCTCATCTCGCCCCTCCGGCTCCTAGAGAGGAATCCCCCCGTGTCGCAGACAATCTCCTTCAGCGATCAGGTGAATCGGAACGTCGACCGTGCGGCCAAGCACCTGGATCTCCCCCCGGGCATGCTCGATCAGATCAAGGCGTGCAACACCCTCTGCGAGTTCAATTTCCCGCTGGTGCGCGATGACGGGTCGATCGAGGTGATCCGGGCCTGGCGCGCCGAGCACAGCCATCACAAGCTGCCGACCAAGGGCGGCATCCGCTACGCGGCGAACGTCGACGCCGACGAGGTCATGGCGCTGGCCTCGCTGATGACCTACAAGTGCGCCCTGGTCGACGTCCCCTTCGGTGGGGGGAAGGGCGGCATCAAGATCGCCAAGTGGCAGTACTCCGACGCCGAGCTGGAGCGCATCACGCGCCACTACACCTACCAGCTCTACAGCCGCAACATGATCGGCCCAGGGACGGACGTCCCGGCGCCCGATTACGGCACCGGCCCACGCGAGATGGGCTGGATCGTGGACACCTGCCGGGCGCTGATGCCCGACAGGCTCAACGCCGCCGCCTGCGTGACGGGCAAGCCGATCAACCACGGCGGCGTGCGGGGACGCTCGGGCGCGACGGGGCGGGGCGTGTTCTTCGGCACGCGCGAGGCCTGCGACCAGGCCGACGAGATGAAGAGGCTGGGCCTGAGCACCGGCATCGAGGGCAAGACGGTCGTCATCCAGGGTCTGGGCAATGTGGGCCTGAGCGCCGCGCGCTTCTTCGAGCAGGGAGGGGCGCGGATCATCGGCGTCGCGGAGTACGAGGGCTCGATCCACTCTCCCAAGGGGATTGACATCGAGAGGCTGATGGTGCACCGCCAGGAGACCGAGTCGATCGTCGGCTTCCCCGGCGCCGAGGCGTTGCCCGATCGGGCGTCGGCGCTGGAGCTGGAGTGCGACATTCTGATCCCGGCGGCGCTGGAGAACCAGATCACCGCCGAGAACGTGGATCGCATCCGCGCCAAGATCGTCGCCGAGGCGGCCAACGGCCCTGTGACATCGGAGGCCAGTGAGTCACTTCACCGGCGTGGGGTCATGGTTCTGCCCGACGCGTTCATCAACGCCGGGGGCGTGACCGTCTCCTACTTCGAGTGGCTGAAGAATCTGAGCCACGTGCGCTTCGGTCGGCTGGACAAGCGGTTCGAGCAGGCGACGTTCTCGGGCATCCTGAAGGAGATCGAGGAGCTGACGGGGAAAACCATCGCTGACGACGCCTTCGCGCGGATGTCGCACGGGGCGGACGAGGCGGACCTCGTCGACTCCGGCCTGGAGGAGACAATGATCAACGCCTACCACGAGATCCTGAAGATCCAGCGCCAGCGGGACAGCGCGATGGATCTGCGCACCGCGTCGTTCATCTGCGCGATCGAGAAGATCGCGAAGGTCTATCTCGAGCTCGGCATCTTTCCGTGAGCCGTCAGGGCAGCTCCTGGCGGCGCACTGCATCCGCGGCGTTCGTCTCGCTGTCCAGGTTGAAGTCGAGACCCACTCCGTTGGGGTCGATCCCCAGCAGGTGTTTCACCAGGTCGGACAGGGGCCGCAGCGTGCCCACGGTGATGTCGATCCACGCCACATCGGCACCGCCCTGGCCGTCGTGGACGGTGTACCGCAGCCGATCGACTCCCGAGTAGCCCGCCTCGGGCGTGTAGGTGACCGTTCCCCCGGCGTTCACCGTCGAGGCCCCGTGGCTCCCGTGAGTGGCGCCAGCGAGGGTCAGTGTCCCCCCGTCATCATCGTGATCGTTGCTGAGAGGGGTGATGATCACGGAGGCGTCGACCGAGGTGGAGGCGGTGTCGTCCACCGCCACGGGGTCGAGATTCGTGCACGTCTGCGCCAGGATCAGGGAGACGTCATCGATCTTCCAATAGTCCGATGTGACAGAGGAGTCGCTGGCGAAGCGGAAGGCGATCCTCACCTGCCCACTGAATGCGCTCATGTCCACGGTGACCTGGCTCATGGTGTTCCTCGTCCCGGTCCAGGCCATCTGTCCGCCGATGGGACTCCCAAAGGAGGTGCTGATCGGCCCATCGTATCCGCCCGCAGTGATGTTGGGTCCGAGGTCGGTCCACGTCGATCCTCCATCGGTCGAGACCTCGAGAACGGCCCCATCGAAACTGGGCTCGATGGCGTAGGCATGCCAGAACGTCAGATCTCCGCCGGGCTGGAGGGGTGGTGAGATGAGGCGCGCGTCACCGATGTTGTCGTTGCCGGGGGTGAAGCTGAAGACATGGGTGGGGCTGTGGGCTGAGGCATCAGCTCTCAAATCCCAGTTGTCCGGCCCTGCCACCGCCGCATGCGTCCAGCCGGGCAGCGCCATGGGCTCGAAGTCGTCACTGAAGGATGAGGGATTGACGGCGAGTGTCCGAGCACGGTGCAGGAGGCCGTCCGCGTCGTCGCGAGCCGTGTTGTCCGCCCGGTCTGTCGCGAGCACCTCGAAGAGATAGGTCTGGCATGGGCTCAGTCCATCGACGGTCAGCGTGTGGGATGTGCCCCACTCGCCGGTGACGGTGGTGGTCAGCTGATCCGCCGCCACTCCCGCGTGGATGACCGCGGTGGCGATCTCATCGGTGTTCAGAGTGACCGTGAACTGGGAGACGCCGACATTGACCACCTGGATGTTCGAGATCACCGGCGGAGCGCAGTCGACCATCGCCGTGTCCGTGGCTGTGGCGGGATGGCCCGTGCCGTCGTCGGCGTCTGAGTATCGGGCCGTCAGCACATCGCCGTTGGCCACCTGAAGCACCCCCTCGCCTGTGGGGGTTCCCAGGCTCAGCAGGACGGCGCCCGCAAACACGCCGGGCTCGGCGAACGACTCGTACAGGCTGATCGACTCGCTGTCTCCAGAGGAGCTGAAGAGGGTCACCGGCACCATGCCCGCCCCGTGGAAATCCGCGTCGCTCACCGTCAGTCCGACTGTGTCGGGGCACCCGTAGAGATCCTGATCCAGGGCAACCACACCCCGGGACTGCTGATCCGAGCCATTCCAGACAAAGAGGGCGAAATCCTGATCCGGTGATCCCCCGACGTTGGGGACACCGTCGACCGCGATGTTGAACGCCTCGACGCGCACCGTGTAGGTGCCCGAGGGATTCTCGATGTGCACCGACTCGAGCGTCTCGCGGGTGTCAGCCGTGCCGCCAATCTGGGAGAATCCACCACTGAAGTGATTGCCCCACCAGGTGTCGGTGCCGTTGGTCACAACAAGATTGAGGTCGTTGACGAGCGTGGGATTGGCCCCGGGCGAGGCGGGGGCATCGGTCCAGGCCAGGGTGATCTTCAGAGGATCTCCGGGATCGACGACCGTGATCAGCTGCTCCCAGACCTGCCCGGAGGCGATGAACAGATGCTGCTGGTCGAACGCGGTGAGTGCATTGATCTCCATGTCGAAGAGGGTCGAGAGGTTGATGCTCCCCCAGCCCTGGATCGGATTGGGAATCGGATCGAGCGTTCCCCCTGCCCCGTCGTTTCCCCCCGCCATGTCGGTGGCGGTGTTGGCCAAGACGGCCCGGATCATGGCGGGGCTGGGATTGTCGGCGAGCCGCGCGTGCAGGTTGAAATACTCGTGGACGAGAATGCCCGCGCCGCAGGCCATGGGGCAGGAGTGACTCGTGCCCGATGAGCGGGCATAGTCCGTCTGCGTGATGGGCCAGTACTGATCGCAGACCCCCTGGCCATTGTAGCTCGGCGAGGTGGACACCGGCCCCTGCACGTGGGTGCCCACCGCGAGGATTGTCGGACCGAGGCGACCGTCCGCATCCGGTCCACGGCTGGAGAAATCCACCACATCGCGGATGCTGTCGGCATCAGAGGGAGACGTGTTGCAGCCATCTGTTCCATCGGCGTCGGAGTTCTCCCCCGCGCCGACGGCGATGACGTTCTTGGCTGTCGCGGGGGAGCCCATGGTGCCACCGGTGGGGCCGCTGTTGCCCGCCGAGAAGAAGTAGGTCATCGGCTGGTTGCCCGGCTCGGTGGGATCGGAGTCGCGGGTGAGGGCATCGAACTCCGCCGAGTCCGCGCTGTATCCCCCCGCCACCGCCGCGCCCCAGGAATTGCTCGAGAAGATCGCCCCCGCGTTCTGGGCGAGGATGGCCAGGTCGGTGAGCGTGTTTGAGCCGATTTCGAAGGGGCCCATTTCGTTTTCGAAGATCTTGGTCGCATAGATCCAGGCCTGCGGCGCCACGCCCTGGCCCAGGCGATAGCCGTCGCCGTCGGTCGTCCCGACCGTGGCGTTGCCCATGATGATGCCCGCGTTGATCTGGCCATGACCGTCCTGGCCATCGCCCAGGGGATCGGTGGTGGCATTGAAGATGCCCGCGATGCGGCCGAGGATGTCGGGGTGGGCCGTGCCCGGCGCATTCGTGTCGATGCCCTGGTCGAGCCCATCGTCCTGGACCTGGACAACGACTCCGGCTCCCCCCGTCAGCCCATGGCTCGCGAGCCACGAGGTGTATCCGGGGCCCACCGGCTCGGTGGCGCCGGGGGCGTAATTGCCCGCTGCGGTCTGGGCCCCACGCTCACCGTGGCGCTCGTAGACCGGCTGCATCTCGACATGGAAAACGCCCGGTATCCGCGACACGGCATCGACCTGGGAGGTGGGCACGGTGATCCGGGTGTCATGCCATCCCATCTGGGTCGCCCGCGTGCGCGTGACCTGAAATCCCTCGGTGGTGAAACGCTTCGCGGCGCGGTCATCGATGCTGAGGACCGTCAGGTCGAGCTCCCCCTGCGCAGCCGCCATCGCGTTGACCTGGGGATGAACAGCTCGCGCCGGGGTCATCTCCCCCACCCATGACACGCCATTGACTCCTCGGAGGGCTGCGATCCGCCCCGCGGGCAGCGTCATCAGATAGGCGAACTCCGGCAGATACGTGTGAATCTCTGCACCCGCATCGCGGCAGGCCTCGAGCCACTCGGGTTGGATCGGCCCCTCGAACTGAACGAGGAGCATCAACTCCTCATCCCCCGAGGTCAGGCGCGTCATCTCGCCCTCGGCAAGGCCGGGCTCGAGCGAGGTGTCGATCCGCCCACTCACCAGCCCGATGAAGGCCGCCGGGGAGACCGGAATCAGTCCGGCCCAAAGTGTGAGCATGAGGATGGGACGAAAAATGGAGTGGATATTTCGATTTGGCATGAACGAGTGGCAATGCCCTCCGAAAGATTGAGCGAGGTCGAGAGTTCATTCTATGCCTCAGATCCCCTCTCGTAAACACAATTTCATTCGGGTTGCTTGACTTGAGGCGCGATCTCGTGCTTCACAGCGGGGGTCCGCCGCGGACGGAGACCGCGAAGCAATGGCGAACACAGTGCGACATGCCCTCAGCGTCGACGTGGAGGAGTGGTTTCACGCCCACGCCCTGCGCGAGGCCGTGAGCCAGCGCCCCCCCGAGGAGTGGGAGTCGAGGGTCGTCCAGACGACCCACGAGCTGCTCGATCTCTTCGACGAGGCCGGGACGCGGGCGACCTTCTTCATCTTGGGCTGGGTCGCCGAGAAGCAGCCCGATCTCGTCCGAGAGATCGTCGGGCGCGGCCATGAGATTGCAACCCACGGTCACTCGCACACGCGCGTGGATCACATGACGCCCGAGGTTTTCGCTGAGGAGCTGAGGCGCGCGGTGAAGATCTGCGAGGACATCACGGGCCAGAGAGTCCTGGGTCACCGGGCTCCCAGCTTCTCGGTGACCTCCGAGACCCCGTGGGCGTTCGATGCCATGCTCGATCTGGGCCTGACGTACGACTCGAGCCACCGGGGTTTGCACGCGCCGCACTGGATCACCACGCCCAGCGGCCGGCGGATCCGCGAATTCCCCGTCACCTGTCACCGCCTCCTCGGACGGCGCATCCACGTGGCCGGGGGGGGATTCTTCCGCCTTTTCCCGCTCTGGACCACGGTCCGGCTGCTGCGCGCGGCCGAGCGGCGGGGCTTCCCGGGCAACTTCTTCCTCCACCCCTGGGAGCACGACGCGGGCCAGCCCAACCTGAGGGTCGGGCGCCTCCGGCACTTCCGCCACTACAGCCGGCTGGCATCGGTCATCCCGAAGCTGCGGACGCTGCTGCGGACGCTCCCCTTCGCCCCGATGCGCGACATCCTCGACGAGCACCTTCCCCTTGAGAGCGAGACCATCCCATGACCCCCATCCCCTGCACTGTGGGACTGATCCAGATGCGCTGCGGCGACGACCCGGACGCCAACATGGCGAAGGCGCTCGACCGCATCCGCGAGGCGGCGCGGCGCGGCGCCAACGTGATCGTGACCCAGGAGCTCTTTCGCACGCCGTACTTCTGCCAGCGTCAGGACATGGCACTCTTCGATCTCGCCGAGCCGATTCCGGGGCCGACGACCGCGGCTCTCCAGTCGCTGGCCGAGGAGCTGGGCGTGGTGATCGTCGGCTCGCTCTTCGAGCGCCGGGCCGAGGGGCTGTATCACAACTCGGCCGCCGTCATCGATGCCGATGGCACCTTGCTCGGCATCTACCGCAAGATGCACATCCCCGACGACGACCAGTACTTCGAGAAATTCTATTTCACCCCCGGCGACACCGGCTTCTGCGCCTGGCGCACACGCCACGGGGTGATCGGCGTCCTGATCTGCTGGGATCAGTGGTACCCCGAGGCCGCGCGGCTGACGGCGATGGCGGGGGCACAGGTGATCGTCTGCCCGACGGCGATTGGCTGGCACGACGACGATCCGCGCGACGTGCAGCTCGCCATGAGCGACGCGTGGGAGACCGTGCAGCGCAGCCACGCCATCGCCAACAGCGTCTATCTGTGCGCGATCAACCGCGTGGGGCGCGAGGGGAGGGTCGAGCACTTCGGGCAGAGCTTCGCCGCGGCCCCCGACGGCCGCGTTCTCCACCGCGCTTCGCCGAGCGAGGAGGAGATCGTCGTCGCCGAGCTCGATCTGGCGAGGATCGAATCGACACGCCGCCAGTGGACCTTCCTGCGCGACCGCCGGATCGATGCCTACGGCGATCTGACCCAGCGCTTTCTCCGATGATCACAGACGGCCTCCGCATGCCCGCCGAGTGGGAACCGCACGCGGCGACCTGGCTCACCTGGCCGCACAGCGCGCTCAGCTGGCCGGGGAAGCGCCTGGCCCAGATGCCCGCGCTGTGGGCGAAGATGATCCGCGCCATCGCGCCGGGGGAGGAGGTTCACCTCCTTGTCCAGGACGAGGCGATGGAGGCGCGGGCCCGGGAGGCGCTGCGCGAGCACGCCGCCGATGCCCCCAGTGTGCATCTTCACTGCGTTCCGACCGACGAGTGCTGGCTGCGCGACAACGGCCCCATCTTCGTCAAGGAGGGGGAAAGGACCGTCATCACCGGCTGGGAATACAACGCGTGGGGCGGGAAGTACCCCCCGTATGACCTCGACATCGCAGTGCCCGACCGCATCGCGGAGATCACGGGTCTCTCCGCGATCCGGCCGGGGATGATCCTCGAGGGGGGCTCGATTGACGTCAACGGCGCGGGACTGCTCCTGACGACGGAGCAGTGCCTGCTCAATCCCAATCGCAATCCCACGCTGTCGCGCGAGGAGGTCAAGACCCGCCTGCACCGACACCTCGGCGCGGAGAGGATCCTCTGGCTCGGGGAGGGACTCGAGGGCGACGAGACCGACGGCCACATCGACGTCCTGACGCGGTTCGTCGCCGTGGACACGGTCGTCTCCGCCATCGAGAGCAATCCCCGTGATACAAATCACGCCCCGCTGCGGGAAAATCGCGAGCGTCTGGACTCCATGACAGGGCTCGATGGACGACCGCTGCGAGTGATCGAGCTCCCGATGCCGCCGCGTGTGGACCACGCCGAGCTGGGCGCGCGATTGCCCGCGAGCTATGCGAACTTCTACATCGCCAACGCGGCGGTCCTTGTCCCGGTCTATGGCCATGCCGCGCGCGATGGCGAGGCGCTGGAGATCCTGACCGCCTGCTTCCCCGATCGCGAGATTGTCGCCATCGAGGCCCTCGATCTGATCTGGGGTGGAGGCGCGGTCCACTGCGTCACCCAGCAGCAGCCGCTCTGAATCAGCCCGTCCGCATCTCCTCCCACCACTGAAGGGCCGCCCGGGCGGCCTGCGGCCACCATCGAAGAGCCTCGGGCACACCGCTGCGGTCGGCCCGCGGCACCAGCCGCCGCTCGGCCGAGCGGACTGAGCGGTTGGCGAAGCGGCGGCACCGCTCGCCAATCTCACGCACGGTCTCATCAGCCCTGAGGGCGTGGGCGGCTCGCCAGCGCATGTGGTTGACGATGAGACGGTCGATCTGGCCGACGAAGGGCGCGCTCTCGTAGTCCAGAGCCAGCGCATCGAGGCACTGGGCCGCGCGCTCCCAGTCGGTGGAGCAGACCAGCGCGTGGGCCAGATGCAGGACGGCGACGAAATCGGCGCGCTGGCCCGCCGGGGTGGTCCGCGGATTCCTGTGAACGAATTCCACGCGGCGAGTGAGTGCCTCGGCCGCGCGCCCGGGCTCATCGGAGACGAGGGCCAGGAGGCCATCCATCTCCGCGAGCTCGGCCTCTGGAAACTCCACCCGGCGCAGGTGCTCGATGTGATGGGCGGCATCGCTCAGGTCGTCGGCTTTGATCGCCAGCTGCCACGCCAGGATGCGGCCCGCCCGATTGTCCGGGTGATCGATCAGCGCCGCGAGGACCACCGAGCGCAGCTCCCCCTCGTTCTCGGGCGGGCGCCCGCGCGAGGAGAGCGCGGTCATGAGCTGGACCTGATCGGAGGCGAGCTGTGGCCCCATGAGGTTGCGCTCCACCGGCTGCCTCAGCGTCTGGCGAATGGTGCCAAAGGCCAGAACAGCCGCCACCAGCAGCACGCCGAGAAGGGGTGTGGGATTGTCGAGCGAGAAGCTCCAGTGAAGCCCCAGTCCGACACCGAACGCGAGAGCCGCCAGGCAGACTGGGCCGAGCCACAGGCGGCGGGGATGGCGCCTGCGTGCCCATGTCGGCCCGCGCCAGAGCGCCTCGGTCTGCAGCGCCATGCCGAACTCGATGACGGCGATGTGAACGAGCAGGAGCAACTGAGCGGCGGCGGGCAGCCATCTCGGGGTCTCGCTCAGCACGGCTGGGGGTGCGATCTGCCAGCCCAGCGCACCGCAGGCGTAGATGAACACGCGCACCGGGATCCAGCGGAGGAACCGCCGGATCTGCTGCTGGTCGTGGGTGGTCTGGAAACCGGCCATGGTCTGGGCTCCGAGGTTTCCCTGTCGCAGGCCGGGGGTCAAGGGGATCAGTGGAGATGATCCCCCTGCGACCTGAGCGTCACCTCCACATGCGGAAAAACAGTGACAAGGTCTTCAGATTTCAGTCGGTCTGTCCAGGACATGGACAGTTTGGTTGTTGTGGGTCAGATGAGCTCAAGCCCCATCACTGGTCACTTCGATCTCCGCTTCGCTCGACCCGGGACACTGATGATCTGGCCACTGAACACCGCATCTTCGGGGTACATTCTCACATTGAAAACTGATACGACATGTTTTGAAGGGCGTGCGGTCAATATGCCAGTGGTGCCTCTGCGCTTTGACGAAGAGGCTGAGGAGGTGACAAATGTGAGTTCTTTTTTCATAGTCTGTGCTCCCCCCTTATCGCCTTGCGTTGGACAAACTTGAGACCCTCCCGACGCGTGATGGTCGCAACATCGATGTGTCCTCCACAGCCCCTGATGCCGACCGATAGGCGCTGTGCCTCAATTGTTGTTCTCACAAAGAAGATGGCCAAGTCAACGCAATCCTGTAATGGCATCGCCAAGAGAGGGAGGTGCATCCGAAATTGACCCAGGTGGTTTTCAAGCCCATTGACCGCAGATCCGTCAAGCCCAAGGTGTTGACCCGCTGCCTGAGGAACTCGGTGGTCAAAGCCATTGATGATTCGATCCACA
Source organism: Candidatus Sumerlaeota bacterium (assembly GCA_016928695.1). Lineage (GTDB taxonomy): Bacteria > Sumerlaeota > Sumerlaeia > JABWBI01 > JABWBI01 > JAFGKF01. The sequence continues at coordinate 20,459 of JAFGKF010000346.1, forward strand.
TACTCGCGTTGACCACCCCAGATGATTCCAAAATTGCCCCGATTTTGCTCTGTTGGGCGGGGTTCGGTGGGAATTTCAAATTGATACACACTTCCATACGGCTCATCAGGATCGTAGCCTGCAACAACGAAGGTCATCGAGGGCCCCTGGTATGCTGAGGGCATTTCCTGACCCCATTGCTGCATGTAAAACGCGCTCAATCGTTGTGCGAAGGATCTGACCAGCAATCTTCGTCTTGAACGCCCTGATTCGAACTCCGGGAGAAATGACTGAGCAGTGCGGAGGCCAATGGCACCAAGGCCATATGTGACTCCCCCGACAAAGATGTCAGGTTCGCTGAAGGAAAGAACTTTTGTCGCATTGTCGAAGTTGACATGCAGAGGAGGTTGCCCTGGCGCCTGTGCCGTGAGGGTGACTCGGCTTTCGGCAGCGAGCACTATCCCCTCAGGAGCTTTAATCACAATTCCGAGTGACATCACATCGTCTCCAGAAGGTCAAAATCGCACAGAAACCAAAAAACTGTCAAGTTCTAAATCTGCATGCCTCAGGAGATCGCCCATCACAGCGATGTGCTCAGCAGCGCATCAAGTGAGACGCACAGAGCCGATTGATGGAGCGAGTGTGTCAATTCAGTAAATCACCGAGTCATCGCGGGGCACGGGGCGGCCA
>JAFGKF010000347.1 GCA_016928695.1 Candidatus Sumerlaeota bacterium
AGATCCTCCATGCCCAGCCCCGCGCGCTGGAGCGTCTCGAGTGCGAGCTGCAGATCCTCCCCCGAGATCTCCTCATCAGGGCGGAACTCACACAGGCGTGGCTGGTCGCGTCCGCGCATCACCCCTGAGACCGCCACACGGTGAATCGGTTGGAATGACAGGTGCTCGGGTCCGACGTCGGCGAAGGGCATGAGCAGGGCGCCGGCGTTGAGAAGCGCCTGCTGGACCTCACGGGGATTCACGCCGCGCGGCTGGCATCCCCGACGGACCGCCAGGGCTGCCAGAGCGCCCGCCGCCTGGCCGGTGTTCATGACGATCGGTTGGAGGCGCGTGACGCCGTTGACGGAGTGGGTGACTCCGATCGATTTCTCGGCCGCGATCAGGCCATCGATCTCGAGGGGAATCAGGCAGCCCAGGGGAACCGTGACGGCCTGGATCTCAGGGAACCTCTGATCGCTGCAGATGTCGACCGCGCCATGGGAGTTGAGATGCGAGTTGTGATGGTGATCGATGAAGTAGTCCCCGACAGCGATCCCTGTCATGAACATGGGGCGGCCGATGTCCGCGTGGCGGTCGACGACATCGCCGAGGTGGAGCATCACCGTGGCCTCGATGCGCCGGCTCTCACGGACATAGGGGATGAGCGGGTGGCCGTCGGGCGTTGGGAATGCCTCTCTGTCGATGCCGATCTCCGGATGACCGCACACGGTCTGCAAGTAGTGAAGGAAACCGAGCGCATGCCGCTTCATCCGCTCGACGGTGGCGGGGCGCTCCGCGGGTGACTGCAGGATGTACTCCGGGGCGAAGATGTCATTCCCGCTGTTGGGCCAGTTGAGCATGAACCGGCCATTCGGCAGTCGCCCGTACTGGATCATCTCCTCCCATGGGTGGACGGTGAAGGGGAATTGGTCGGGATCGGACACCGTCTCCCGCACACTGCCCGCATAGAGCGAGGGATCGTACCCCGGCGGTCTCGGAATCAGATGGGAGTCGCCCGGGCCATGCTCTCGGAGCGTCAGCACCCAGGTGAGATCCTGGATCACGTTGTCCGGCTCATCCGCCGCGGTGCTCTCCCCCGTCTGCGCCCGGCTCTCGCGACCGAAGCGGTGCGCAGCCCCCGAGAGGGCGATCACATCACCGCACTCCGTGGCATCGATCACAGCGGGTGCGCGGACCTCACGGCCGTCCTCGGTCCGCACGCCGGTGATGCGCCCGTCGGTGACCAGAGCCTCTGTGACACGTGTGTTGATCCAGAGCGTGAGTGCGGGCTCGGCATCGGTGAGGCGCCGCAGAATCGCCTGCCCCACCCTCGGCTCGAACAGTGTGTTGCTCACCCAGCCCGTGCGCACGGCCTCGGGACCGCCGCACTCCTCCCACAGCGCGTGGACGAACTCGCGGTGAATGCCCGAGAGAATGGCGTCGTTTCCATCGAGCGCCGAGACCCCAGCGCTCGTCAGCATCCCGCCGATCCAGGGGGTCTCCTCGATCAGCAGTGTGCGGGCGCCCATCCGCGCCGCCTGCAGGGCGGCGGTGACGCCCGACGCCCCACCGCCGACGACGATCACATCCACACTGTCCCGTGCGTGCTCCCTCTCACTGCGGCTCATCACTTGGCACCCATATCATCTCAGACCTGTCTCATCCCAACACCCCGTCGCTGTCAAGAGGGCCAGCTCGATTAGGCGATTCACCTAGGCCCCCTCTCCGGGATTGATCTCTCAGTGCTCAGGGGGGATGATGAGAGTGGCCCCAGTGATCGGAGACATGCGCAGAGATGACTGAGCCCACCGACTCCCACCTCACCGACATGACCTCAGAGGAGAGCCGAGCCCTCGGCCCCGTCGTCGAGGAGATCTACCGGGAGTTTCCCCGCTATCTGGGGTTCTCGCGGGCCAGTCTGATGCTGTTCGACGAGGAGAGCCAGGCGCTGGTCAGCGACGAGCTGATCGGTGTCCACCGCTCGGGGGAGACCTCCTCCTCGGCGCCTCAGCCGATCGGCTTCAGCATCTCCGGCAAGTGCTTCGCCGAGAAGCGTCCCATCGTGGTCGACGACTGCTCGCAGAGTGATCTGGTTCCACGGCGCTTTGTCGAGCAGCTGCGCCTGAAGTCGTGCGCCGCGGTGCCGGTCATCACCGAGGGCCGGGTGATCGGCGTGCTGCGGGTCGACGACACAGAGCGGACCCATCGCTTCACGGCGGAGGACGTGGAGTTCTTCTCGATGCTCGCCGCCATGCTGGGGAGCGTGGTGACGAACCCGCGGCTCTACCGCGAGCTGCGCGAGGCCGAGCGGGCCGTCCGCGACAGCGAGCGCAACTTCCGCGCGCTGGCGGAGAATGCGAACGACGGGATTCTCATCGCCGTCGGCGACGGCGAGCTCGTCTACGCCAATCGGCGCGCGGCCGAGATCGCCGGTCTGCCCCCTGAGACATTTCTTGATCTCAGTCTCCGCGACCTGATCCCCGTCCCCCTGCGCGGAGAGGTGCTCGAGCGATATCTTCAGATCCTGTCGGGCGAAGCCCTCTCACAGCGTCACCACGAGACGCTCTTCACACGTCCCGATGGGAGCGTGGTCTTCATCGAGCTGTCCGTCACTCAGACGGAGTGGCGTGGGAAGCGTGCCGTCATGGCCATCGTGCGCGACATCACGGTCCGCCGTCAGCTGGAGAAACAGGTGCTCGACATCACCGAGGACAAGGGGAACCGATTTGGCCGCGATCTCCACGACGGACTCGGGCAGACCCTCGCGGCGATCGCCGTCAGGTGCAAGGTGCTCGAGCGTGGCCTGGCCGCCGAGAGCATCCCCCACAGCGAGGAGGCGGCCCGTCTCACCCAGCTGGTTCAGCAGGCCATCGACACCGTCCAACAGATGGCCCGAGGGCTCGCCCCTGTTCAGCTCGAGTCGCGGGGCCTTCCCATCGCCCTGCAGGATCTGGGGAGGGACCTGGAGGATGCCTTCGGAGTGCGCTGCCATGTCCACTGTGAGGCCACCGCCGAGATCAGTGATCTGGCAGTGGCCACTCAGCTCTTCCGCATCGCGCAGGAGGCGGCGAACAACGCTGTCAGGCACGGCTCGCCCCGGAGTCTCGAGATCACACTGGCCCGGGAGGGGGACGCCGTCACGCTCTGCATCCGCGACGATGGCAGCGGCTTCTCAGAGGAGGAGGCCAGCCCGAGGGGGATGGGCCTCCTGACCATGAGGTATCGCGCCCGAACGCTCGGGGCGAAGCTCGACATTCAGTCCCACGGGCGTGAGGGTGTGACCGTGCTCTGCAAACTGCCTCGCCGGGAGGAAGAGCTGTGACGCAGCCTCAGGGCATCCCCCGCGGCTCCGCGGAGACCGTTCAGATCCTCCTCGTGGATGATCACCCCCTGTTCCGCCAGGGGCTGGCCCAGCTGATCAATCAGGAGAGCGATCTGGAGATCTGCGGTGAGGCCGACACGGCCAGGCAGGCGCTGACCCTGGCCGAGAGGCTGTCGCCCACCCTCGCCATCGTCGACCTGACGCTCGAGGAGTCGAGCGGTCTCGATCTCATCCGGCGCCTCCGGTCGCTCCACCCCGAGCTCCGAATCCTGGTGGTCTCGATGCACGACGAGATGCTCTGCGCTGAGCGCGCGCTCCGTGTCGGCGCCCGGGGATACGTGATGAAGCGCGAGGCGGCTGAGTGCGTCCTCTCCGCCATCCGCACGATTCTCGCGGGGGAGGTCTATCTCAGCGAGAGGGTGAGGGCACGCCTCCGACCCATCGGCGACAGCCCCGGTGGCGGTGAGGGGACGTCACCCACCACCGTCCTGAGCGATCGGGAGTTCGAGGTGTTCCAGATGATCGGCCAGGGGCTCACCCCGCGGCAGGTGGCGCAGCAGCTTCACCTCAGCGTCCGGACGATCGAGGCCCACCGCGAGCACATCAAGAAGAAGCTCGGGATCCGATCCGCGGCCGAGCTGCTGAAGTATGCGATCCACTGGAACCAGGAGGAGAGGGGCTGACATCTCTCTCCCACCGCGCGCAGAGATTCGGAGTGACAGCCTCACCGCCGATGAGCAGAGTCCCCTCGCCCTCGGAACTCTCCCCCTGAGGATGTGAGCATGTCACTGACCCCCCGCGAGCGTGTGCTCGCCGCTCTCCATCACCGGGAGGCCGACCGCGTCCCCTTCACGGACAACCCCTGGGAGACCACCGTGAGAAGATGGAGGCGCGAGGGTCTGCCCCCCGACGTCACCCCCGAGGAGCAATTCGAGTTCGAGTTCGTGGGTCACTGGCCCGACAACTCGCTGATGTTCGAGCCCGAGGTGCTCGAGGAGACCGACGACTTTGTCATCGCCCGCGACAAGAACGGGGTGACGATGAAGAACTGGAAAAGCGAGACGTCGACGCCGGGGCTGCTGGGATTCGATCTCACCACGCCTGAGCGGTGGGAAGAGCTCCGGCCGCGCCTGACGTTCACCCCCGAGCGCCTCCCCGCGGCGGAGGATCGGGTGAGGCACGCCCGCGCGCGCGACGCCGGGAAATTCGTCCATCTGGCCGTGGTCGTGGGGTACGACCTGCTCTCGTCGACCGTGGGACCCGAGACGCTGCTCATGGCGATGGCGATGAACCCCGACTGGGTCCACGACATGTTCCGGACATACATCGATCTCACGATCGCATGCGCCGAGGAGATGCTGGCGGCGGGCTACGAGTTCGACGGCGCCTGGGTCTTCGACGACCTGGGATACTGCAACGGCCCCTTCTTCTCGCCGGCGATGTACCGCGAGCTCCTCTTCCCAGAGCACCGCCGCCTGTGCGACTTTCTCCACGGCCGCGGGTGGAAGGTGATTCTCCACAGCTGTGGCAACGTCAAGATGCACATCCCGGCGCTGATCGAGGCGGGCTTCGACTGCCTCCAGCCCCTGGAGGTCAAGGCGGGGATGGACGTGATCGAGCTCAAGCGGGACTTCGGCGATCGGCTCGCACTCATGGGGGGGATCGACGTCCGCGCGATGGCCGCGGAGGACCCCGCCGTGATCGAGGAGGAGATCCGCTCCAAGGTGACCTTCGCCAAGCGCGGCGGAGGCTACATCTTCCACTCCGACCACTCGATCCCGGACAATGTGAGCTTCCAGCGGTACACCCGGATCCGCGAGCTCGTCATGGAGCACGGGAGATTCTGACGCCTCGCCAGCCCCACGAGAGAAAAGTGGACATCACAGGGTCCCCATTCTATCACGGCTCACTGTGTGGATCGCTGAGAACAGAGATCCTGGATGGATGTGGTCTCATCTGCCGATGACATCGGCACCTGGTGACTCCCCCACCGCTGTGGAGATGGCCGGGTCATGATCTCCGCAGCCGACATCGACCGCGTGAGAGTTCCACCGAGAGGCTCATCGGACCTGCGATCAGCCCGGGGGACACGGGCTGTCGGCTGGTCGGTCGCCCTGGTGATCCTGGCGGTGGTCCCATTTCTTGTGGGACCGGAGGCGGCCGGCGTCGCCGGGGGCCTTGTGATCATGGTGGTGGCCCTGACGGCTCTGACGCGGGTGATCGGGCAGCGCGATCACACCTCGCCCTCCCTGATGATCCCGGTCACCCTGCTCGGCTATTTCACCGTCGGCTCCCTCATTCCCCTCAGTGGATATGTGAGCCCCGCAATCGCCGGTGTGGTGGCCCTCGGCCTGGCCGGGTACTTTGTCGGTGTCTGGCTGACAGGTCTGCTGAGCGGCCAGTCGCTGCTGACCTGGCCCCGGCTGAGGGATCGCGTGGCCACCTCCATTCAGACTGTGGGGCTGCGGATGAATCTGATCCTGATTGTGTGCCTGGGGATCTCCACTCTCGCCACGCTGATGATCATCCGCTCGACAGGGGGCGCGCCACTGATCCACCTGGGGCGTCGGCATGAGCTGAGCGGCTATCTCTTTCTCCTCGCGGAGCTCGGATGGGTCGGGGTGATGTGGTGGAACTTCG
>JAFGKF010000348.1 GCA_016928695.1 Candidatus Sumerlaeota bacterium
AGCTCCTTGCCCGAGCCCGTCTCCCCCGAGATCAGCACTGTCGCGTCGCTGGGGGCGACCTCGCGGATCTCACGCTTGATCGTCTCCATCGCCTGCGAGTCGCCGACGATCTCGCCGAACTCGCTGGTTCGCTCCAGCTGGCGGCGAAGCAGCCGATTCTCGTTCGCCAGGTGCGACTGCCCCAGCACCCGCTCGATCCGCACCAGGATCTCGGCGCGCTCACTCTCCTTCGTGATGTAGTCCGAGGCGCCGAGCCGTATCGCCTCGACCGCCGTCTGCACACTGTCGACCGAGGTCAGAACGATGACGGGGATGTCGGGGTCACGCCCCTCTGAACCCCGCAGCGCGCCGAGGAGCTCGATGCCGTCCATCCGGGGCATCCGAACGTCGGTGATGACGAGGTCGAAGTGCCCCGCGCTGACGCGCTCGAGCGCCTCGACGCCGTCGGCCGCGAGGGCGGTCTCGTAGCCCGCCGTCTCCAGATTCTTGGCGAAGCGATTGGCGAAGGCCTCGTCGTCCTCGACGAGGAGAATGCGGTGCTGTGAGCTCAATGACCCTCTCCTGTGGGGAGTGTGATGGCGAACAGCGCCCCTCGCCCCCCGGTGTCGCGTGTGCCGATCGTGCCGCCCATCTGCTCGATGATCAGACGGCAGATCATGAGGCCCAGACCCGTCCCCGCCTCCGTCGGCTTGGTGGTGACGAACGGCTCGAACAGCCGATCGCGGATCTCCGGCGCGATGCCCGGCCCGGTGTCCTCGATCTCGACGAGGACACCCCCGCTCAGGGGCTTGGCCCGCAGCGTGAGATGCCCCTTGCCCTCCATCGCCTGGTAGGCGTTGAGGATGATGTTCGAGAAGACCTGGACGAGGCGATGCCGCGACCCGAGGACCGCGGGGAGATCGGGCGCGAAGTCGAGGAGCACCTCGACATCGCGGCGCTCGTAGCGCACCAGGGCGGCGGCGTGGCGGAGCACCTCGGTGATGTCGAGGTACTCCTGATCCCCGTCGCGCGCTTGGACGAATCGCTCCAGATTCGTCTCGCGCAGGATCGACTGAAACAGGTCGGTCTGCCCGCGGAGCTCCTCCAGCGCCTTTCGCACACCGTCGAACTCCCCGAGTGCCTGCTCCAGGTCGCCGAGGCCGTGGCGGATGTTGAGCACCGGCTTGCGGATGTCGTGCAGCACATTGGCCGAGAGCTGACCGGCCAGCGCCAGGCGCTCGATGTGGATCAGCTCGCGCTGACGGGCGACCAGCGCATCGGTCGTCTCCTCGAGGCGGTGGCTCGTGCCACGCAGGTGAAGCAGGAGCGAGAGCAGCGTGAGGACGATCAGCGCGCCCACGCTCCGCGCGGCCAGCGCCGTGGTCGAGAGCCAGGAGCGATCGATGTCGAAGTGAAGATGCCCGAGCGGATCATCGGGAGGACCGAGGTCGTGTCTCTCCCACTGGCTCACGTGATCGCGCCAGTCAGGGACCGTGAACCAGGCCGTCAGAGGCCAAAGAAGGTGCTCGCTGCCATCCTCCATCTCCTTGCTGACCCAGATCTCCCGGATGAAGCCCCGGCGGTTGGCCTCGACCAGCGAGCGGAGATTGGAGAAGCGGATCCCCTCGGGCCGACGAGGCTCTCCGAGCACGCGGAGCTGCTCGAAGTTCTGAGCCGCGAGGTTGATCTCGGACTCCATCATCTCCTCGACGCGCCCCTCGAGCCAGAGCAACGTACCCAGGCCGATGCCCATGGCCACCAGCGCCAGGATCATGATGATCCCCGTCAGGCGCTCACGCGGCTGGTGCACCGCCCTCAACGGCTCCGCTCCTGATAGAACTGCTCGACGCGGGCCCTCAGCCGCTCGAAGGGGCGCTCGGGCCTCCCCCCGCGGGGCGTCTCGAGATCGAGAGGGGGATCCTGCGCCTCGAGGAATGACTCGAGCGCGGCCACCAGCGCCTGACCCAGCTCTGTGCGGCGCAGGTCGCTCCGCATCACGACCGGCGCCACCGGAACCCAGTCGGGTCGCGCGATGACCCGGATCAGCGCGGCGGGATCGAAACTCTGAACCAGATGCCCCTCCTCATCGACCTCCATCGAGCACTCCCCCACCACACGGTTGAACGTGGCATCGTCGCAGGCGCCGATGGTGACGAGGTTGTTGATAACCGCCATCACCACCTCCTCGGCGGTGTCGCACCACAGCACGGGGGGGTCGTCCTGCAGATCGCAGCGCTGATGCAGCGCGAGCAGAGGCGAGAGATAGCCCGCCGCGCTCGACGCGCTGACGAAGGCGATGCGGCTCGAGGCGACCTGCGCACCCACCGCGGCCCGCTGCTCGGCCGTGAGCGAGTCCGGACCGAATTCGCTGAGATCGAAGAGCGGACTCTCGCGATTGACGAAGATGACAGGGAACTGCTGGAGACCATCGCGGTCGACCGTCCCGAGCATGTCCGATGTGCGCACCTGGCCGACGATGTCGTAGTTGCCCGTCTGCAGCGCGTGGATCAGCGCCGGGGCGAAGACCATGTCGAACTCGTTGCCCGCCATGCGGCGGCGGAGATCCTCATGCCAGTCGATCCCCATCAGGACGATGGGAGCCGAGGACTCCTCCCATCCCGCCGCTCTCATCGCCGCGCGGACCATGACGTCCTCATTGAGGCTGCGCACCAGCGCCTGAAAGCCCGCGGGGCTCAGGGGCATCTCGTCGCTGCCCCGCAGATACGCGATGGTCAGCTGACGCCCCTCGAAGAGCAGGGGCGGAAGGGGCTCCGTGACGGGCAGAGGGGGGGGCTCCTCGACAGCCTGGGTGACCTCAGGGGGCAGATTGACCTCCCCCTCAGCCGCCATGAGAGACGGCAAAGGCCACAGCATCATGAGGAGGACAGTGAGCCACCGCATTTCAGAGCGACACCATGAGAGTCGGACCCCTCAGCGTCAAGGGGCAGAGAGAATCAGAACGGGGCGACGGCGATGTGGCTCAGGCGACCCGTGCCACCGGCATGGGCGTCGGAGACCCAGAGGGCGTGGATGAGGCCATCGCCATCTTCGCAGACAACGGGCTGCGCCGGGGCCACCGTCTGGCCCGCGGACAGAAGGCGCTGACTCCAACCATCGGGCGACTCGAGGGCGAGATAGATCTCGATGCCGACCGATGACTCCCCACGCCAGATGATCGCCCAGCGGCCCGAGGCGAGCTCGACCGCCGACGGGGAGACGTTGTCCATCCCGGGATTGCCATCGACGATCTCCGGGGCACCGAAGTCGGGCGGACCGCCGCGGCCGAAGAGCACCCGGTCGCTCCGGGGCTCGGCGTCATGCCAGAGAGCGACCCATTGGCCGTCCCCGCCGAGATGGATGTAGGGCAGACGGCTGAGGTTGACCTGGAGAAGATCGATGAGCGGGATGCGCCGCCACTGGGGTCCGGGCACGAGCTCGGCCACACGGAGCGTCAGCTCCCCATCGATCGCCTCGTACCAGCAGGCCACCGGCGACGGCGTGAGGAAAACGCTCGGATAGACGTTGAAGCCCCCCGGTGACTGGCACTCGATCGTCCGCGGACCCGAGATCGAGCCATCGGCCTCCAGGGAGGCGTGCACGACGTGGTACTGCGAGCCATGGAGGGCCTGCCACACGATCTCCGCCCCGCCATCAGGACGGGCGGCCATTTGGGGAACCTCCCCCGCCCCCAGGTCCCCCCCGGGGATCACCAAGGCGTCGGTCCAGAGGCCCTCGCGAAGGGCACGGTGGACGATCTCTCCGCCGCTCTGCGTCGACCAGGCGACATGGACGGTGCCATCGGTCCCCACGGCGACGGCGGGGTCGAAGAGCCCCTCAGGCGCCGTGGCCAGGACATGCTCCTCGCTCCAGAAGCCCTCCTCGTAGATGCGGTGGGCGATGGCCCCCTGGGCTCCGAGCCAGCCCTCGTAGACCAGATGCATCGCACCGTCGGGCCCCGCGGTGAGCCGGGGGTTGGCCACCTCGGCGACCTCCCCGAGCAGCTCCTCCGGCTGAGCGGAGACCGTGGTGACCGCCAAGGCCAGTGAAATCAGCGCGATGACTTTGCTCAGGCGCACGTCAGAAAACCTGCCAGAGTGCGGATTTCTCCCGTCCAGTCCGCCTCTTCTCTCCCAGTATCGGATCTCTCCCGTCAAATGTCGACCTCATAGACGCAGAAAAGCGCAGGGCGTTGACATGCCCCTGCCGCCTCGGGCCGCACTCTCTCAGACTGATGCTCAGGCGGATGCGTTTGTTCCGTGGGGATAAGAGGAGATGTGCCCCTGCTGCCTCAAACGCTCGAAGGCCTCCCTCGTGAACAGCCGCCTCTCCCCCAGCGGGCACTCAGAGCACTTCGGCGTCCTTCGACAGAGGCGATTGCCCGCGCGGACGAGGAGCGCGTGGCACTCGTTGAAAAGCGCCTGGTCCCGCTCCAGATGACGCTCGAAGAGCCGCTGCACCTCGTCATAGCTCGCTCTCTCACCGATGAGACCGTGCCGCGAGAGGATGCGTTTGGTGTAGGCGTCGACCACGAACACCGGATGTCCGAAGGCGTAGAGCAGGATCGAGTCCGCCGTCTCCGGGCCGATCCCGTGGACGGCGAGCAGCTCCTCGCGCAGCGGCGCCGTCGGCGCCCGGCGCAGACGCTCCCAGTCGCAGTCCCACCGCTCGACGAAGTGGCGCGCCACCGAGCGCAGCCGATCCGCCTTGATGTTGTAGTACCCCACGGGGTGCAGGAGCCGCGCGAGCGTGTCGCGGCGCGCCCGCGCCAGGCGTCTCATGTCGCGCAGACCCCGGCCCTCGAGATTCGCCAGCGCTTTCTCGACGTTCGACCAGCTCGTGTTCTGCGTCAGAACCGCCCCGATGATCACGTCGCCCGGGCCATCCCCTGGCCACCAGTGCATCGGCGACCACGCGGCCGACAGCCGCTCGAAGATCTCGCGGAGAGCGGGACCAGGACGCATGGGCTTCAGGCTCAGCCAGCTCGGCTTGATCTGGTCAAGGCTTTTCCCATCACCGTGGACCAGTCACATGGATGCAGTGCGATTCAGAGACATGAGATCTGGAAAGATCAAAACACCCAGGTGCGAGAAGCAATCAAGAGCGAGTTTGACATCTTCAAGAGCAGCTTCAGGAGATGGTCTTATTCAGCTCTGCACAGTCAATGCACCAAGCTGTAGGGGCGCAGCACTGCTGCGCCCGCCTCTCAGGGACCGCATGGCACGGGCGCAGCACTGCTGCGCCCGCCTCTCAGGGACCGCATGGCACGGGCGCAGCACTGCTGCGCCCCTACGAAGTCCGCACTGAAATGCATTTTCTATGCAGAGCTCAACAAACAGTGACCGCCCCGACTACCTCCCAAACAGGAGGAGAACCCCATGGGTTCTTGTCATCGGGGCGGAACCTTTACTTTCCAAACTCTGTATCGATCATTTCGCACAGCATGTCAAGCACACCCGACAAACGTCATGGGCAAGCCGAATGTGGATCACTGTGATGAAACAAGTTGTGACACAGACCCCAGGGGCGGGGATTTGAGTCAGAGAATCAGCCTCCCCAGCGCCTCCGCATACAGCCGCACATTGCGCAGGTGCGAGGCGACCGGGATGCGCTCGTCGACCTGGTGGAACAGCCCGGGCTCCTCCTCGTCCCAGCACGGGCCGAAACCGATCGAGCGCGGGAAGACCTTGGCGTAGGTCGTGCCCGACATTGTCAGGTGCTTCGGCTCGGTGCCCGTCACCGCCCGCCACGCCTCCGAGCAGGCGGTGATGCTCTCGGCGAGGTCCTCCGTGTCGACGATCAGCGGATCATGGTGCCCCTTGCCCATCCGGTCAGCCGAGAGCCTCAGCCCCCCCGGCTGATGCCAGGCCGTCAGGCGCGACCGCACCCCCTGCAGCGCCCCCTCCGCTGTCTGGCCCCGCGTCGGGCGGATGTTGAGCACCGCGCGGAGCTCGGTCCCGTCCCATCGCAGAGTTCCGAGGTTCACCGTCGAGGGGCCGAGCAGCTCGTCGTCGCCCCAGATGCCCCAGGCACCGCCGTTGAGATCGTGGCAGTCGCTCTCGAGCTGAGACAGAAGGGCGTGCACCCCCTCTCCCATCCCATCGCCGAAGGTGGAGCAGAGAAAGCTGAGGAGGTCGAGGGCGGCATTGCGCCCCCTGTGCGGCGAGCTGCCATGCGCCCGCTTGCCGTGGGCCACGGCGTGGCACCGCTCCGAGCCCGGTCCACTCCAGCGCACCTCGATGGAGTGCTCCTCATGCTCGGGGCCGAAGACGGCCAGCATTCCCATCACATCATCTCGCGAGGGTCCCCCCTCACCCACAATCAGCTCCGCCTCCGCCAGATCGGGGACGATGTTGGGGCGGTCCCCACTCCACAGCCTCTCGAGCCGGACCGGCGCCGACGACTCCTCACAGTGGGCACGCACCTCGATGTTGGTCCAACCCTTCTCGGCGATCACCAGCGGAAACGAGGAGTCGGGGACAATGCACAGTGTTGGCGATCCCTCGGTGTCACGCGCCTGCACCACATCTTCCCACTCCCCCGTCTCCTCCCCATTGCCGATGATGAGCCGCACCTGCCGGCGGAGCGTTCTCCCTGTCGTGAGAATGGCGGCGACCGCATGGAGCACCGCCATGAGCGATCCCTTGTTGTCCTGCGCCCCCCGACCCCAGATCTGCCCCTCCTCCACCGTCCCCGAGAAGGGGCTCCCATGGCGCCACCCCTCACCGGGGGGCACCACGTCGAGATGCAGGGGGACGCCGATGCACTCCGAGGCCTCACCCCCCTCGATGATCAGCGCTCCCAGCGGCAGGCGGCGCGTCCGCATCCCCCAGCGGTCGGCCTCGCCCATCAGCCACAGCTGAGCCTCCCCGATGGAGCGCTCGAAACCTCTCCGCTCCTCCTCGGTCTCCCCGCCACTGACGGTGGGGAACTGGATCAGGCGACTCAGTCCCTGGATGATGGTCTCGCGGTGCTCCGCGACCCAGTCGCGCAGGGAGTCGCCCAGAGATTTCGGTGTGTCTGTCATGCAGGCGTTTCCGATGTCCAGGGGTGTCTGAGAAACCTTTCACAGGAGAGTGTCACCGTCAAGAAACGGCTCTGTGAAGTGTTTGATGGCGGGGCTTGACACGCTTCGCCCCTCCGTTCTATCAACCAGGGTCTGCTGAGTGTGAGAGGCGGCGTCGCCAAGTGGTAAGGCAGAGGACTGCAAATCCTCCATCGCCGGTTCGACTCCGGCCGCCGCCTCCAACCTCTCCGCTGTCCCTGACTGTGACAAACCGTCGGCAACCTCGCTGGGGACCAGCGATCGGGAGGAGTGAGCGTGGGGCTGTTTGACTTTCTGCGGGGGAACTTCCCATCCAGCGACTGGGTGCGCAATCCCAACCTGAGAATCGAAGTGGATTTGGACCACCACACACTCTGTGGTGTTCCTCTGGGTCAATCGACCGTTCCACTCAGAGGGCTGGGGCCGGCTGCCAGCGCGGCGGCAGCGAAAATCGGATCATTTGATTATCCGCCTCACGGTCTCAGTTTCTCGGACGAGGGCGGGATCCTCGCGGAATTCACCCTGAACTGGAATGAGGTCGGAGGCGCCCAACCGTTCACTGGACCCGTGCATGCCCTCGGTCAGAGCTTTCAACTCCATGGGAGAACGACCGAGGAGCAATTCACCGCTTTCTTCGGCGAACCGCACTGGCGCGAATTCGAAGAGGATGGGGATTTCACACTCTATTGTGAGCGCTCCACCGACAGTGGCGCCGTGGAATGGCAGGTGTATTTCTCCGGGGAAGCACTGCTCGACACACTGAGCGTGAGCATGTGTCCCGAGATGGCAGAGCTCGCCTATCGCCAGATGACCGGTTGTGACCGACCGTGGCCGCCGCAGTGTCCCTGAGTCCGCTGGATCGCCGGGCTGACACTCAATGCAATGGCATGCCCCCATTGTCCCCCCACTGAACAGCGGGAAATCGGTCCTCCAGACCCACTCCGATGAGCCCATATCCCAGAGCAAAGTGAGCTCGCCGAGTTCTCACTCCTCCCCATGCGTCGGCGGAGATTGGGGGGCAGCCCTCAGGAGCCGCCCCCGCTGACTCAGCGATAGATCGACCAGAGCTCCGCCGGCACCCCTGTAGGGGTCGCTGGTGAGTCGTCGGCGGCGGCGAGGTTGACCTCCGGCGGGATCCCGAAGGCCGAGGCGTCGAACCACGGCGTGGTGGCGAATCCCGAGCCGTATTGCCAGTGGATCACATCGGAGTCGTCATACAGCTCGGAGCCGATGACGACGTCCTCACCGAACGAGAACAGGAAATCGGTGTCCCAGGCGAGGGTGCTCAGGCCGTCCAGATCCGCTGACTCCGGGATCCCCAGGGTCGACATGTCGAGAAGAGTGAAGAAGAAGCCCAGATCGTCGAACCAGGCCACATCCTCGTCGGCCACGAGCACGTAAAGGCCGCTGGAGACGTAGGATTCCAGGACGACATCCGAGTCGAACGAGCAGAGAACCACGAAGTTGACCAGGTCGACGACGTCCAGGGCATCGAGGTCCACCTCCGGCGGAACACCCCAGGCCGACCCATCCCAGGCCATGGAGAACGCTGTGCCGTCCCACTGGATGATGTCCTCATCAGCGTAGAGGGTCCCGTCGAGAACCACATCGGTGTCGAGCGAGAAGAAGATCGCGCCGTCGTGATGCTCGTCGATGGCGTTGATGGAGACGTGGGGGGGCAGCGCCGCGGCGAGCACCCACGGGGGATGCTCCCAGATGCCGGTGGTCAGATCGACCATGGACGCCTCCTGCTGACCCGGAGCGATGCCGGGACCGGAGAACGCCTCATCCGTCGACAGAACCAGCTCGGGCTGAGCCATGGCGGCCACGGCGCAGAGTGCATACAGAGTGCAGATCACCTGGCAAAGAGGTGAGTGTCGATACTGCGGAGTCATGATCTTTCCCTTTCAGTCTGAGCCGTGTCTCACGGGGCGGTGTGGTTGTCGACGGAGGTGGAGAAAAACACGCTGAAAGTGCCAGCCGTGTTGGAAACGCAAGTGTTCTCAGCCACAAGGGCATTCGAGGCCTCGATGCCAAATCCCGTGTTCTGCCTGCAGTTGTTCTGCACAATGATGACACTGCCCCCCGTGGAGATTCCACTGCCACCGTTCACCTCGGCGATGCAGCGGGAAATGATGGAGCCCGCTCCGGCGGAGATCCCTGCCAAGCCACTCTGCGTCACAATGCAGTCAGAGATCAGGGCTGTGCTCTCACAATTGATTCCATCCCATCCGTTGTCATGGACAATCATGTCACGAACAACATTGCGACCACCGAACAGCCAGATGCCTCTTTGTCGGAACCCGGTCACTGTTCCGCCATGGACGGTGATTCGGCTGCGAGAGACCAGGCCCCCGTCGCCCGCTCTGATTCCATTGCCGCTTGTGCCCGCGGCGCTTCCGGGCCCCGTCAGCGTGTGGCCGTTGAGGTCGACGGTGACGTCGTCGGCGTCGATGGTGATTCCGTCGGTGTCGAGATCTGTCAGTGTCAGGTTCGCCACGACGACGTACGAACCCGGCTCGGTGATGGTGTACGGAAGACTGGCGATGTCGATCTGGCCGTCACCCGCGAAGGCGAGCGGGGTGAGGGTGATGACGATGAATGCGATGATG
>JAFGKF010000059.1 GCA_016928695.1 Candidatus Sumerlaeota bacterium
CCGCAGAGGCCGACGAAGCGGTGCAGGACCTCGAGCCCCCGCTCGCCGCAGGCGATGCCGCGCAGCTCGGTGTCGGGCTTCGCGCCGCGGTGCTTGAGGACGGAGATCACCTTCTCGAGCTGGCTCTCGATCTCCGCCAGGCCGAGGAAGACAATCGTGTCGACCAGCGAGACGTGCTCGATGTCGGCGATCGGATTGTTGCCCGAGACGCGCTGAATGCGCTGCGTCAGAAGGGTCGTCACGCCCCGATGGATCATCTCCGAGAGAAAGAGGCGCAGCGCCATCGCCGACTGGCCCCGGGTGATCTGGCAGCTCTCGAGGTCGTTCGTGCTGTCGAGCACCACGCGCCGGATGCCCCGCTCCTGGATCAGCTGGCCTGCGCGCCAGACGAGCTCCTCGACGCACGTGTCGCGCGGCTCGCGGCGCCAGATGGTGAGGTCCCCACTCTCCACGGCGGGGCGGACGTCGATCCCGCGCTGCGCGAGGAACTGCGTCAGATGCCCGGCGGGCTCCTGGAAGGAGATCATCAGCCCCGCCTCGCCCCTGGCCAGGCCCTCGGCCAGGAAGTGGGCGGCGAGCGTTGTCTTGTAAGCCCCCGCCATGCCCGCCACGAGCACGGCCGAGCCAATGGTGTAGCCCCCGCCGAGGAGGCGATCGAGCCCTGCGATGCCTGAGCCGAGCGGCTCTGGGTCCGGCTCGGGCGGCTCTCCCTCGGGCAGGATGTGGGGGAAGACCTCGACGCCCCCATCGCCGATCCGCAGCGGGTGACGCCCGCCGATGGTCCGCTGGCCGCGCGTCTTGACGATCTCGATCTCGCGCCGGTCGGGTCGCCCGTCGGCCCCGTGGATGTGGTGGAGAAAGACGACGCTGTCGACGAGGTAGTCCTCGAAGGGCGCTCCGCCCTCACGCAGCTCGGCGGTGAGAATCGGGGTGAGCCCCTCGCACTTGATCGTGCCGAGGAAACGCATCAGCGCCTGGCGGGGCGTCATGCGGGGAGGGAGCTCGATCCCCTCCAGGTGGCTGAGGCTGTCGACCAGCAGGCGTCGCGCCCCGATCTCATCGGCGATCTCGACGATCTTCGAGACGAAGGGATTCTCGGTGCGGGTGGTGCTGACCGCCAGGTCCGCGGGGTCGGCGAAGAGGACGGCGATCTTTTTCTCCTCCATCAGCGCCTGGAGGTCCCATCCGAACGCGGCGGTGTCGCGCTGCAGCTGCTGGGGAAACTGCTCGAAGGAGATCATGACGCCGGGCTCGCCGAACTGGGTCGCGCCGTTGACGAGCATCTGGATGCCGAGCGTCGTTTTGCCGGCCCCCGGCGAGCCCTTGAGCAGCACACTGTTGTGATGGAGGAATCCCCCGCCGAGCAGGCGGTCGAGCCCTGGAATCCCTGTCTGCATGCGCTCGGCCATGGTGCTCCCTCGGTCCGGCTCAGCTGAAGCCGGCGATGATCCCTCCGCGGTCTCCCGCGGCGCTGACGCCCTTCATGTAGCGCTTGAAGGCGGCGGGGTCCTCCGTGTGCTGGAGGGCCTCCTGCTCGGTGATCTTCTCCGCGCGCACGAGGGCGCCCAGCGCCTGGTCGAAGGTCTGCATGCTGCTCTCGCCGCCCCGGATCACCCCGCCGATGTCCTGGATGCGGTTCTCGAGGAGCAGCTTCTGGATGGTGGGATTGACCACCATGATCTCCTGCGCCGCGATCCGCCCCTTGCCCGACGCGCGCTTGACCAGCCGCTGCGTGATCGACGCGCGCAGGTTGTTGGCCAGCATCTCGCGCAGCAGCGCGTGCTCGCTCTCGTCGAACTCCGCCAGGATCCGCTCGACCGTGTGGACCGCGTTGGTGGTGTGGACGGTCGAGAAGACCAGGTGACCCGTCTCCGCCGCGCGCAGGGCGATGCGGATCGTCTCGGGGTCGCGCATCTCGCCGACCAGGATCACATCGGGGTCCTGGCGCAGGGCCTGGACGAGCCCCAGGCGGAAATCGCGGATGTCGCGCCCCAGCTCGCGCTGGCTGATCACGCTCTTGATGTTGCTGTGCACGAACTCGATCGGGTCCTCGAGCGTGATGATGCATCGGGAGTACTTCGTGTTGATGTGATGCAGCATCGCGGCCAGCGTCGTCGACTTGCCACTGCCCGTCACCCCCGTCAGCAGGACGCAGCCGTGGTTGAACTCGGCGATCTCGGCGACGATCGGGGGCAGCTCGAGCTGCTCGACCGTGGGGATCTCCAGCGGGATGAGCCTCAGGACGAGGCGGAGGCGCTCGCGTTCGTAGTAGGTGCTCACGCGGAAGCGGATCTGGTCGTTGGGCTGGTGCGAGTAGTCGGCGCCGCGGTTCTTCTCGAGGTCCGAGCGCAGCGCCTCGGGCATGATCTTGCCGATGATCTCCTCGATGTCGGCGCGGCTCAGCTCCGCGCTCTTGATCGGCACCAGCGTGCCATCGATGCGCACATAGGGCACCGAGTCCTCGCTGAGGTGGATGTCGGAGGCTCCGTGTTTGACGGCCCCATCGAACAGCGCCTGAAGATTGAACGACATACCCGCTTCCCCGCCCAGATATGTCGCAGATGGACCTCTCACTGTCAATGGGGAGCACTTGCCCCTTGCACGCTCACCGCTGGGCCGGGAGAGTCCCGCGCCATGTCCACCGCCCCTGCCACCCTGCCGCTTCACCATCGCCGAGCCGAGGGGGCGCTTTTCATCGCCGCCGCCATGTGGGCGACCACCTTCCCCGGCATGAAGTGGCTGTTCGCCGACCGGGGGCTCCCCCTCGCGCAGACCATGGCCCTGCGCTTCGGCATCGCGGTGCTCCTCGTCGTTCTCTGGTGGCCCCGCTCGCTCAGGGTGCGGGGGCACGGGCGTGCCTGGGCGGGCTCGCTCTGGCTCGGCTTTCTCTTGGCGGTCGGTTTCGTGGCTCAGGGGGCGGGGCTGTTCTGGACGAGCGCCTCGAACTCGGCGTTCATCACCTCGCTCTACGTCGTCTTCGTCCCGATTCTCCAGACGCTCTGGCTGCGCAGGCGCCCCCATGGCCGGACGATGATGGGGTTGCCCCTGTGCTTCGCGGGGCTGCTTCTGCTGACGCGGCCCTGGGAGAGTGGATTTTCCCCGGGGGATCTCTGGACGCTGCTGTGCGCCTTCGCCTTCAGTGTCTACATCATCGAGCTGCAGCGCCTCTCCGTGGGCATCGATCTCGGCCATCTGCTGCTGGGGCAGTTCATCGCCGTCGCTGCACTGTGCCTCGTCGGCTGCCTCTTCGAGGAGTCCACACTCTCCATCGCGCCCCTCGAGTGGGCGGTGATCGTTCACCTGGGCGTGCTGTGCACCTTTGTGGCGACCCTGCTCCAGAGCCGCTTTCAGCGCGACACGACGCCGACCCGCGCGGCGCTCCTCTTCATGGGGGAGCCCGTGATCGCGGCGCTGCTGGCGTGGGGGATGCGCGGGGAAATGCTCGGGGCCCTCGGGCTCCTCGGCGCCGGGCTCATCCTGGGAGGCATTCTGGTCTCGGAGTCGACCTGAGAGGTCCCGCGTCAGTCCACGCCCAGCCTTCGCATCTCCGACTCGATGAACGGCGTGATCAGCGTGTCGGGAACGTCGGGGCGCTCGCGAATGTGATCCACCACTTCCCGGAGCCGCGCACGGGCGGCCGCCGCCTCGGTGGCGCTTCCCCATCGCCCGAAGAAGCGCGCCTCCTGAAGCCTGAGCCCCAGCAGAAGCTCGATGCTGTGACCGCCGTCGGTCTCGAGCCACTCCATCAGCCGCCGCGCGCGGTCGCGCCCCTGCGCCAGCCACTCCTCACGCGTCACGCGGACGGCACTCTCCCCCCCGATCAGGAGATCTCCCGAGCCGTCGCTCGCCTCGCGGATGGGGATGACCGCGTAGGCGTTGCGGATCCACTCACCGATGCACTCATCCTGCTCCCACGGGAAGGGGAGGCCGAGGAATCTCTGGAAGCCGGATCGCGACCTGACAATCAGCTGCTGACTGATGACCAGCGTGTCCCAGTCGGGCAGGGCGAGATGGAAGATGGGATCGATCCGGTCGGGCGTCGGGATCGCCTCGGACCAGTGCTGGGGCTCGATCGGCCCGAAGTGATCGACGGCGATGCGCCTGTCGGGATTCCGCTCACGTGTCTCCTCGCACCAGCGCGCCAGGGCGGGCAGGTCCTGTCCCCATTCAAGATTGCTGTCCTCGAGCCAGAGGTGCCCATGCCTCGGCCCCCCCGCGACGGCGTTGAAGAAGCTGATGAAGTCGGGGGCGATCCAGAGGGAGGCGGCCACGTGGGCGCCCAGCAGGAGGCCGAGGAGCGCACGGCCGCCCAGGCCCGCCGCCCAGAGCCACTGGCCTCCGATCCCCGCGACGGCGAAGAGCAGGGGCCAGATCGGCAGCACGTGACGCAGTCCAAGCTGATGCTCGCCCATCGTCGCAAAACCCAGAAACACAGCGGCGGGCAGCAGAAGAGAGATGAGGGCATCGGTGCGGCGCTCGACCTCGAGGCGGAGGCATGCGATCAGCCCGATCAGAATCAGGCCCCAGGCGCCGAGGGGAATCTTGACCGCCAGGGCGATGGGGAAAAAGAACCAGTGACCGGTGGGGGAGTATCGCCCGGCACAGAAAAACTCGTAGGTGGAGGAGTGGCCGTGGAAGAGCGTTGCGCTGCCGCGAAACCACCAGGTGGGATCGAAGCGGCCCGTGCAGAGCACGACAGGCACCAGCGCAATCAGGGTGACGACACCGCCCACGGCGAGCCACTCGCGCAGCAGTCTCCCCCGGCCCACGGGGGAGCCCATGAGGCCGGGCTGATAGGCTCTGTGCCGTGCGATGTCCACCAGGGAAATGGCGACGATCATCGGCGCCAGGAGCGCCGCCGAGTGCTTGGTGCAGAGCGCGACTCCACACAGAGCCCCGAGGGAAATGGCGCGCGGCCACGTGAATCGCCGGCGCAGGAGCCACGTCTGCGCCAGGGCTGCGGCGACGAGCGCCGTCAGAGCGAAGTCGGTGTGCACGAGCCACGCGTGGGCCAGGAGATTGGGGCTGAATGCCGTCAGTGTGAGTGCGACCACGGCCGCGGGCAGACCGATCATCGCGCGCACCCAGAGAGAGACGACCGTCAGCAGCACGGTGCCCCAGATCACGAGCAGGGGCGTCCGGGCGACGGTGAGGATCGTCATCGCACGCCCCGGGTTGAGGTCGAGCAGCAGCGCCTGGCCGCAGATCCACTGCTGGCTGCGCCAGTGTCCGACAGGGTCCTCCGTGCCGGGCGGAGGCTCGGGGGGCACGCGCCCCTCGAGCCCCAGCGGCAGGAGGGCGAGCCCTGCGATCTGCTTGACCAGGGGTGGGTGCTCGATGTTGAGGACGTAGACGCCTCGCGTCACGTAATCGTGCGCCGCGGCGAGGTGGGCCACCTCGTCATAGGTCGGGCCCTTCTGGATGAGGCTCGTGAATCCCAGAGTGATGAAAGCGGCGCAGGCGAGGGCCAGTGCCCCCCAGCCGAGGAGACGCTGAGAGGCTCTGAGGGGTTGATTTGGCGCCGTGATCATGGGAGGGATGGGGCGTCACTCAACCACCCCCGACTCGGCGAATCAACAAGTCCCGCATGACCATCTTCTTTTCCACCCTCGAGCAGTGGTTCTGGCACGTCTGGGATCATCTCTGGCGCCTGCTGCTCTGGAACCTCGTGCTGATGACACTGAGCTGGCCCCTGCTCACCTTCCCCCCCGTGCCGATGCTGATCTGGATCGCCCTCGTGCTCGGGCCCGCCCTCACGGCCACCATCTCCTGGGCCTGGCCCATGGCCGACGACCGCTCGCCCGATGCCGCGGAGCTCTGGCGGCGGCTGCGTCGCGTGTGGCTCCGCGCCACGGCGCTCCATGTTCTCTTCGTCCTCGTGATGGCCCTGCTCTGGCTCAACTTCCAGTTCTACATGGGGCCGAGCGGCCAGGCGGCGATCGGGTCGCTGCCCGCGATGTTTCTCGCGGGATTCACCCTGTGGATCACCGTCTACATCGTCATCCTCTGGCTGTGGGCGCAGGTCGCGCTCGGCGAAGACCGCGAGAGAGGGCCCCACTCGCTCCCCGGCGCGATCCGGCAGGGGGCGCGCATCACCCTCTTTCACCCCTTTCTGAGTCTCATGCATCTGCTCGCCCTGGCGGGATTCACCTATCTCATGATCCAGAGCCGTGTCGGGATGATTCTCTTCTGGCACGCCTGGGTCGCCGTCTATATCGCCACGGCCGTCTTCGAGATGTACTTCGATGCCGACGCGAAGGCCGAGGCCACCCGCGCGGAGGAGACCCAGGCCGAGGAGAAGCCCACGAGCTGGAGACAGATCATCCAGGACAAGGCCCCCGGCGGTCACCGCGGACGCCGCCCCCGCCGCAGCCTCCGCGAGATCTTCAAGCCCTGGGATGTCTGATCGGAGTCCTCTCAGGACCGCGCCAGCACCCGACAGATGGGAAGCGCCGCGAAGCGGCACGATTCACACGCCGCGTTCGGATAGACCGGCTGCAGCTGACCGCGCTCAAGCTTGAATCGCCCGACGAGATCGCGGATCTCCCGCTCGGCCTGATCCAGCTCATCCTGTGATCGCGTGAGAGCAATCACACGCCCCAGCGCGGGGAAGACGAGCCGTGCTCTGCACTGCGGCTGCTCTGGGGCATGGCCTCTCAGGAAGAGCAGGTAGCACAGCATCTGGATCCGGTGATGCGCCGCCAGCTCCTCATCAGGTCGGTCCTGCGATCCCGTCTTGTGATCGATCACCTCCCACTCTCCATCCACGCGCGCGAGGAGGTCGATCGCCCCATGGAGAGAGCCCTCGGGCAGAGCGACCGAGATCCGATGCTCCGCGTGGCGCTCCCCGAGGCCCTCGATCTCTCGAAAGATCTCCATCCCCTGGAATCGCCGCCAGAGCTCCTGCACCCGCCCAATCACATCGCTGTCCACACCGCGGTGCAGTGTCGCCTCGTCGATCGGTTTGCTCTCCGCATGGCGCTCCGCATATCGATGGAACAGCGTTCCCACCGCAAGCGGGTCTGGTCCCCTGTGCTCGCCGTCGACCTCACCGAACCAGCTCGCCTTTGGGTGGCCCGCCTCCCGCTCGAGGAAGTGCTGATTGGGGCAGCGGGCAAAGATCTCGAGCGCCGTGATGGCGACGGGGCGGTCGGGATTCGGGCCCGCGCTGAGATCGGAGATCGCACTCAGCACCTCGGGGGTCATCGAAAGACGGGGCTCCCATGTCGGCGTTTCACCCTCCGCCGTGGCGGCGAATGTCGACGGCGTGATCACGGGAATCGGCGCGGCCTCGGGCCAGGGGGGATGGATCGGGGACTCGGGGATCTCCTCGGTGCCGGAGAGACCGAGGCCATCGAGGATCCAGGTGAGGTCCGATCGTCTGTTGACGGAGCGCAGACCCTCTTCCCCGCGGCCGATGCGCATCGTGCCCGACAGGATCAGGAGCCGCTCAGCGCGGGTCATCGCGACGTAGAGCAGCCGCGCCTCCTCTGCCTGAGCCTCTCGCTCGAGATCTCTCAGAGCCATCTCCATCGTGGCATTCGGCGTCGGCCTCCACTGCTCGCCGGGATTCGGCGCGCGGACCCCGAGGCCGAGCGCGTCGTCCCACAGCCAGTGGCCCCGCCTCTCATGCCCCTGATGCGCCGCGTGGAGCTGGGGCAGCACGACAATCGGAAACTCCAGTCCCTTCGCCGCATGGATCGTCATCAGCGTCACCGCGTCCTGCCCCGCGATGGTCAGCTGCTCCTCGCTCTCGCGGCCCCCGCGCACGACGAGGCGCTCCATCTCCTCCGACCCGGCCAGCAGCGCGTCCATCCCCCGCGCGCCGGTGCGGCGCAGGCGCTCGACCCCCCGCCGCAGGTTGGCCAGACGGCGAGACCCCTCCGGCTCCATGCGCACCAGACCCCAAGCGCCCGTGCGTGTGAGAACGTCGTCGGCCAGCTCGGCGGGCGAGGCGTGGTGACGCCAGGCGAGAGCCCTGCTCAGGATCTCGCGCGTCCAGGTGATCCGCCTCCAGTCCTCGTCGCTCAGCGCAAGGCCATCGCGCTCGGTGCGCCTCACCTTTCGGACGCGGTCCCACAGAGCCATGGGAGTCTCGGGCTCGATCCCGCAGGTCAGGTGGGTCACGCGCAGAAGCAGGTCATCGCTCCACCCCATCCAGGGCGTGCGCAGGAGTCCGAGCAGTGCGTGGCTGTCCTCAGGCTCGGCGAGGAAGCGCATCAGGTGATGGAGATCCCAGGTCTCCTGCCGCTGCGCCAGCCCGGCGCCCCCGCCGACGTTGAAGGGAATCCCCTCCATGCGGAGCGCGTGCTCGAAGGCATCGAGGTGCGTCGTGGCGCGCAGCAGGACGGCGATGTCGCCGCAACGCGGCGCGAAGTCCTCGGGGGGCTCCTCTCCCCACACCGTGCGGGCCCACTCCGCGGGATCGGTGGTCAGGGTGCGGATGGCGCGGGCGACGGCGAAGGCCTCGGCGCGGAGAGCGTCATCGCCTTCACCTCCGCGGTCGACCGCGATGAGATGCACTGCCGCCGGCCACTCGGATTTCTCAGAGCGCGAGATCATTCGAGGCCCGGCCATGGGAGCGCGGGTTCCCTCGGTGATTCTCGGCAGAAGCGGTTTGAAGATCCCGCACACCGCGTCGACGATCGCGGGGACCGAGCGGAAATTCGCATCCATGGAGATCGACTCGAAATCCTCGCCTGCAGCGTGTGACTGGAGATCGCGCTCTGCCTCGGCGAAGAGTTCGACCTCGGCGCCGCGGAATCGGTAGATCGACTGCAGGGGATCGCCCACCAGCATGACGGGGAATCGCCGCTCGCCCGCGGCGCGCAGCAGGCCCTCGATGAGCCGCCACTGATCGGGATCGGTGTCCTGAAACTCGTCGATCAAAGCGGCCTGGAAGCGCCCGGCGAGTGCATTGGCCACGGCCAAGCCCCTGTCGCCGACCACCCGCGCCGCCTCACGCAGCTGGTCTCCGAAGTCGATCCAGCCCTCGGAGTCCTTGCGCTCGATCAGCTGGCGACTCGTCACCCGCATCAGGCGCGCGACGGCCAGCGTGAGGTCGGCGGCGATCTCCTCGTGCGCCTCGACCCACGGCACGTGCCTCTCCTGAAGCGGCGCAAGCGCCTCGCCCAGCGTGGGGATGAGACGCCTGAGCGCGGCCCAGGCCTCAGGAGACCAATCGCCCTTTTTCCCATGGGCTGTGGAATGCGGCCCTTTGCGTGGCTCGCCACTGGTCAGGAAGAGGGGAAAGCAGAGTGTGAGGGCCGTGCTGCGGCTCTCCAGGGCGGCAATTGGATCGACGAGCACATCGACTGCCTGGGGCAGCGCAGCGACCGCGAGATCGTCCCCGCCCGAGAGACCGGCTCTCACCACCTCGGCCATCTCCCGCCACAGGGTGAGTCGCTCGCCGCGTGTCGCCTCGTCGACAACAGGCTTCATTCGCTGTGTCCAAACACGCCGGGCACGTCCGAGCATCTGCTCCGGGGAAAGCGCCGCCAGCTCATCCCACTGCTCGATCCCAATGCGCTCGCGCCTCAGCAGCCCGAGCAGCGCCTCGCCCGTGGCGCGGTGTCCCCACGTGCGCAGCGCGGTGGCGGCGGGGGCGCGGAGGTCGTGGCTCTCGGGCTGCGAGAGGATGTCCTGAAGAAGCGTGTCGACCGTGTCGCGCTGTGCGTGATCGACGGCGATCTCCTCGGCGACGGCGAAGTCCGGGTCGAGCTCCGCCTCGAAGGGATGCCTCCGAAGCACCTGCGTCGCAAAGGCGTGGATCGTCATCACCGCCGCGCGGTGGAATTCACCGAGGCATGCCGCGGCCTGATCCCGGTTCGGGTGATCCTCGCTGCGCGCGATCTCGGTGAGGCGCAGCCGCAGGCGGCGGCGCATCTCCGCGGCGGCGCGGTTGGTGAACGTGATCGCGAGCAGATCGCCCGGGCGGCGGCTCTCCTCCTGGAAGAGGAGGTGCAGGAAGCGCTCGACGAGCACGCCGGTTTTGCCGCTGCCCGCCGCGGCGACCACGACCGCGTGGTGCGGGGCCCCGATGGCCCTCCCCTGCGCCTCGGTGGGGGTGAAGCCGCTCACGGCGCACTCTCCTCCTCATCGCTGGAGAGCGAGGGCTCGCCCAGGCAGGCGGCGCGGTGCGGGTCGCGGCGGCAGGCGCGGCGCCAGTCGCAACGGGCGCACACCGCGGAGGTGTCCCGCGTCGTCCAGTGGAGCGCGCCTCTCGCCACGGCCTGCGCCACGGTCACCGCATGCTGCTCCGCCAATCGGATCTGCTCCTC
>JAFGKF010000060.1 GCA_016928695.1 Candidatus Sumerlaeota bacterium
CTGGTGTAGGGGCGCAGCATGCTGCGCCCGTGCCATTGCCTCTGAGAGATGGGCGCAGCAGTGCTGCGCCCCCACTCATTCGATTCAGCCCGCTTCAGCGGGTGCCTCTTGGCCTTTCAGCCAGTGGCCTGAAAGACCGACACCGCCGCATTCCCGTGGCAGACGTCCCTCACCATCCCCCCCACCATCTCGATGTCATCGGGGATCAGGCCGCGGGCCATGTCGCGGCCGAGGGAGTTGCAAAGGATGCGGCGGAAATACTCGTGACGGGTGAAGCTGAGGAACGAGCGGCTGTCGGTCACCATCCCGACGAAGCGGCTCAGGAGACTCAGCTGCGTGAGATTCTCGATCTGGCGCTCGATCCCGCTGCGCTGATCGAGAAACCACCACGGCGGGCCGACCTGGATCTTGCCCGCGTGCGGTTCCTCCTGGAAACACCCCGCGAGAACGAGCATCACCTCGCTGTCCTTCGGATTGTGGTGGTAGAGAATCGTCCGCGCCAGCTGACCCGACCTGTCCAGGCGATCGAGGAACCGCGCCAGGGGACGCGCGACCTCGGCGTCGCCCATGGCGTCGAAACCCGTGTCGGGGCCGAGCGCCCGATGCATCCGGGTTCGCACGTTGCGCAGAGGGCCGATGTGGAGCTGCTGGGTCCATCCGCGCTCGTGGTTCATGATCCCGAGCTCGACGATGAGGGCGGATTGGAACCTGCGGATCTGCTCGTGTGTGAGCGCGTGCCCGCCTCGCGCCCGGATGAAGATCTCTCTCACATCGGCGCCGGTGCACTCCTCGGCCGGGATGGTCTCCAGCCCGTGGTCGGCGAGGCGGCAGCCGTGGTCATGGAAAAATGCCTGGCGTCGGCGCAGCGCCTCCAGAAGCGAGTCGAAATCGCGAATGTCGACATCCGCCGCCTCGGCCAGCCGATCCACCCATGCGTTGAAGGCCTCGGGATTCTCCACCGCCATCGCCCGGTCCGGGCGCCATGTGGGCAAGACAGGGATGTCGAACGAGGTGTCGGCGGCGATGGCTTGGTGATGCTCCAGCGTGTCGACGGGATCATCCGTCGTGCAGACGAGCGCCAAGCCCATGCGTCGCATGATCCCCCGGCAGGAGAGCTCGGGGCGAGCGAGCCGCGCGTTGCACTCCTCCCAGATCTCACGCGCGGTGTCGGGGCCGAGCAGGCGATCGATGCCGAAGATGCGTGCGAGCTCCAGGTGCGCCCAGTGATGCAGTGAATTGCCCAGCAGCCGCGGCACCGTCGCGGCCCAGGCCTCGAATCTCTCCCAGGGTGACGCGTCCCCGGTGATGAGATGTTCCCCCACCCCATTGGCGCGCATCGCCCGCCACTTGTAATGATCCTCCGCGAGCCAGATCTCCGCCATGTCACCGAAGCGGTGATCGGCCGCGATCTGCTCGGGTGGAAGGTGCGTGTGATAGTCGATGATGGGCAGGTCGCGCGCGAACCCGTGATAGAGCCGCCTGGCCCGCTCGCTCTCGAGCAGAAAATCCTCAGTGATGAATGCTGCGCCTGTCATGAGCACAAGGTCCTCTCATCCGTGGAGAGTGAACCGCGCCGCCCCTCGGTCGAAGATCACCCCGGTGCCGCCCCGGATCCGCGCGGGATCGGCTCCGATCAGCCGCAGGGGACTGTGGAATCCCACGGCCAGCAGATCCTCCTCCGAGAGAATGCCGAGTGAGGCCAGGTGATTCATCCCCTCCAGCATCGTGTTGCCCGACGCGGCGAGGCACCCTCGCTTGGGGAGCGAGACGCGACCGGACACCTCCAGGACGACCCGGTGCCCGAAGCAGAGATGCTCACCGGGGGGCAGCCCCGCGATGGGGCAGAGATCGCTGACAACCACAGTGCGGTCCGCGCCCTTGACCCGGAGAATGACCCGTATCACTGGCTCGGGCAGATGATGACCGTCGGCGATGATCATGGCGGTCAGATCATCGCAGGCGAGTCCTGCCCAGATCGGATTGTCGTGGCGCGGGAGATCCGCAGGCACGCCATTGCCCAGATGTGTGAGGGCTGTCGCGCCCACCTTGGCCAGTCTCGCGAGATCGCTCGCGGTGCAGTGAGAGTGCCCCACGGACACCGCGATTCCGAGGCCCCGTGCGCAGTGCGCCAGCCCCACTGCGCCGGGGAGCTCCGCCGCCATCGTGAGCAGGCGGATGGTTCCATCCGCCCATGCCTGCATCTCCTCGAGGAGCGAGGGGGCGGGGAAATGCACATGCTCCGGATCATGCGCTCCGACGTAGCCGGGCTCTCGGGAGATGAAAGGCCCCTCCAGGTGAACCCCGAGCACCCGATCCTCGAGATCGCTTCGCCGCATCGCCCTCGCGATGAGCGACAGGTTGCGCCGACACACGTCCAGCGGGCAGGTGATGACCGTCGGCAGAAACGCCGCCACCCCTCCCTGAAGCACGCCGTGGCAGGCCTCCGCAAATCGCTCCTCGGTCAGGTCGGGGTCGGCGAAGTCCACCCCGCGGAAACCGTTGACCTGCAGATCGACGAAGCCCGGAAACGCGGGGCACTCGCCACGGCTCACGGGCGCCGTCTCAGCAGCGAGAAGGCGGGCTCGTCGGCGAACAGATGACAGCTCGGATGACGCTGGAGAATCGAGGCGGGAACAGCGGGTGTGACATCGCCCTCAACCGCGCCCCGCAGCGCCTTGGCCTTCCGCTCGTCCGGCACCGTGCATACGATGGACCGCGCCTTCAGGATCTGATGCACGCTCATCGAGATGGCCCGGGTGGGGACTTCATCGAGGGATTTGAACCACCCCTCGCCCAGCTGCTGCCTGCGACAGGCCTCATCCAGCTCCACGACGAGGAATGGCTCCTTCGTCTCGAAGTCCGCGGGGGGATCGTTGAAGGCGATGTGGCCGTTCTCGCCGATGCCGATGCAGGCGAGATCGATCCGAGCGCCCCGGATGATCTCGCCGAGTCGACGGCACTCGGCCTGGGGATCAGGCGCCTCACCTCTGATGGCGTGAAACATCCTCAGCCCGGGGACCATCGCAATGAAGCGCGACTGGAGATACCTCCGGAAGCTGGCGGGGTGGGTGACGGGAAGCCCGATGTACTCGTCCAGATGAAACGCCGTCACCCTCTCCCATCGGATGTCGCGCCTGACCAGGCTCGCCAGCATCTCGAACTGGCTGGCCCCCGTGGCCAGGACGATGTGGGCCTCTCCGCTTCCGCGGACGGCCTCGCCGATCACCTCGGCCGCGCGGTCGGCCGCGGCTTCACCCATCGCCGTCTTGGCCTCGAAGACATGGAGATCCACGCCGAGCCCTCGCCCCTCTCAGAGGATTGTGTCGCAGTCGTACTCGGCCAGCACGCTGGACTCCGTGCCCATCACCTCATGCGGGAACTCCCGGCGGAAAGTGTGGATGGTGTCGATGAAACCACCCCACTTGCTGAAGGTGACAACGCGCACGTCCACGGTCTCCTCGTCCATCACCACCTGGGGAGAGATGTCGATGGCCTCAATGACCGACATGATGATGCCCTGCACAGAGGTATCAACCACCAGGAGAGCGGTCTCCCAGCCCTGGGTGTCGCAGACGACCGTGGTGTCGTTGTGGGTCGTATCCCAGTCGAGGTAGAACTGCTCCCCCATGATGAGGAAGACGGCCAGCTCGAAGAAGCCGTCCTCCGTCCCGTCAGTCTGGAGATGCTCGACCGGCGGGGAACCGGCGGCCTCGCCCGACGTCTCCGCCGCCAGCGCGCTCTGATACTCATCGAAGCTCGCAAAGCTCGGTGCACTCGCGGGCCGCGCATAGACCACGGGATGCCCCCCCATGGAGTCGGCCTGAGAGACGTAGTCCAGGACATAGCCTGGCTCCATCGAGAGATGGGTCAGGACGGTGAAGACGTCATTCACATCGAACACATCCTCCCCTGAGACAGCATCCCCCGTCAGGAGCTGGGGAGGGATCTCGCGTCCCCGCGTGAGCGCCACGAGGGCATCGACGGTCTGCTGCCGCTCAGTGGCTGTGGCCGCCGCCTGAGCGGGGAGCGCGGTGAGCACCAAGACCGAGAGAGTCGCGGTCGTCAGTGTGACCCTGAGCGCCTGGTTCATCATCAAAATGCCTCCTGTCAGACGAGCCCCTGTGCGAGAGCTCAGCGACGTCGTCTTCAGATTCAGACCCCTGGGACCGCCCAGAGGTCGTTCCCTCCGCGGGGATTGCCGAGACAACAGTCCCACAATGCCCCCGAGGTCGTCCAGTGATCTCCTCCAACCAACACCCGACCCATCCATCCAATATCAATTGATGGAGTGTCGGCCTCAAAGACCGACACGAAGAGGCGCTGCCTGAGGGCAGCTGGATCAGAGCCCACTGGTGTTTGGAGGGCGGCAAATGCGCCGACGCATTCCCCTCCTATCGTGCCGGAATTCCCATTCCGGCACACCCTGGCAAATGCCGGCGAGGGCGCCAGCGCTCCATCTTCAGTGTCGGCCTCAAAGACCGACACGAAGAGGCGCTGCCTGAGGGCAGCGGTGTCAGAGCCCGGAGCAACGCCCTGCACCCTCGCCCATGCATTCCAATATCATTTGCCAAGCCCCGAGCAGACACCGCAGACTGCCCCCATGGTGTCACGAGCCCTGGAAAAGCTGCCCGTGGAGGAGCTGTTCCCCGACCTGAATCAGCGCTTCGAGCCAATGCAGGTCGAGTGGGTGCGCCATGCCCTGGATCTGGCACGGGAGGCGCATGAGGGGCAGCGTCGCCGCAGTGGGGTTCCCTACATCCAGCACCCGATCGCGGTGGCCCAGATCCTCTTCGGTCTCCAGCTGGATGCGGCGACAATCAGCGCGGCGCTCCTGCACGACACCCTCGAGGACACCCCGATGACGCGCGAGCGCCTCGAGGAGGAGTTCGGATCGGATGTGGCGGCGATCGTCACGGGCGTGACGAAGATCGGCTCGATCTCGGGCCACACGCGCAGGCGGCGGCGCGTCGAGAGCCTGAGGAACATGATCCTCGCGATGTCGAGGGACATCCGTGTGATCCTCGTCAAGCTGGCCGACCGGCTCCACAACATGCGGACGCTTCGCTGGCTGGATCCGAAGCAGCGCGTGCGGATCGCGGGCGACACGCTGGAGATCTTCGCACCCCTCGCCTCGCGCCTGGGGATGAGCCTGATGCAGGCGGAGCTCGAGGACCTGGCGCTGCGCTGGATCCACCCCGAGGCGTACGAGTACATCGCCGCGAAGGTCTCCCGCGGCCGCGCCCACCGCGAGCGGATGGTCCAGCGACTGGTGACGGCGCTCGAACAGATGCTCGAGGAGGAGATGGTCCAGGTCGTGGAGATCTCCGGCCGCCCGAAGCACTTCCACTCGATCTGGTCGAAGATGCAGCGGCAGGGGCTCAGCTTCGACGAGGTGTTCGACCTGATCGCACTGCGGATCATCACGGAGACCCCGGCGGACTGCTACGACATCCTCGGCATCATCCACAGTGAATGGAAGCCGATGCCCGGCCGCTTCAAGGACTACATCGCCCTCCCCAAGGAGAATCTCTACAAGTCGCTGCACACGACGGTGATCGCCCAGGGCGGCGAGGTCGTGGAGATCCAGATCCGCACGCGGGAGATGCACCGCATCTCCGAGGAGGGCGTGGCGGCCCACTGGCGCTACAAGGAGGGGGGCGCGGGGAGCTCCGACCTGGATGAGAAGCTGGTCTGGCTGCGCGCCCTCGTCGATTGGCTCAAGGACGTGCGCGACCCCGGCGAGCTGATCGAGGCTCTGCAGGGCGAGGTGTTCGTCGACACGGTGTTCTGCTTCACGCCGCAGGGGGACGTGATCGAGCTGCCGCAGGGATCGACGCCGATCGACTTCGCCTACCACATCCACTCGGAGGTGGGCCACGCCTGCACCGGGGCGCGCGTGAACCGGAGAATGGTGCCGCTTCGCACGGTGCTCGAGAGCGGTGACATCGTGGAGATCATCACGGCCAAGACGGGGCACCCGAGCCGCGACTGGCTGGACTTCGCCAAGACGAGCCGCGCGCGCAACAAGATCCGCCAGTGGCTGCGCACGAAGAACCAGGAGGCGAACCGCGCATCGGGCCGTGAGATGCTGCTCCAGGCCCTGCGGGCGCGAAACATCCGCATCTCGCTCGACGAGGTGGCCGAGAGACTGGCACCCCACCTCAGGGCGATGCGACTCCACTCCTTCGACGAGGTCTGCTCGGAGATCGGATTCGGCGCTCTCCAGATCAGCACGGTGATCAACCGCATTCTCGAGTCGGAACCCAGGCCCCCCCGACGCAGACCCACGGGGGAGACCCCGCCGGAGAAACCCCCGCCCGGGATGACGCCCGGCGTGACGGTCAACGGCGTGCGTGTGGCCGGCGTCGGCAACACGCTGGTGCGCTTCGCTCAGTGCTGCTCACCCCAGCCGGGGGACCAGATCGTGGGATTCGTCACGCGGGGGCGCGGCGTGTCCGTTCACCGCGGCTCCTGCCCGGGGCTGCGCCATCTGCTCTCCAATCCCGAGAACGCGGAGCGGGTGGTGGATGTGGCGTGGGATTCGTCGGCCGAGCCCCCGAAGCGGGTCGAGATCCGAATCACGGCGCGCGACAGGACAGGGCTCCTCGCGGATCTGACCCATGTGCTCAGCGAGCGACGCATCTCGATCCTGAGCAACTCCTCGCGGACCAACCGCGACGCGACGGCGACGCTGCGGTTCAAGATCATGGTCCGCTCGAACGCTCAGCTCAACGCGCTGATGGAGCATCTGCGCCGGGTCAAGGGCGTGACGAAGATCACGCGGATCAGCCAAGCATCCGCTTGAAGAGGGCCTCGTAGGCCCGGGCGGAGGCCGCCCAGGAAAAATCCTGCGCCATGGCGGTGAGCATCAGAGACCGCCAGGTCTCCCGATCCCCCGTGAACAGATCGAGAGCCCTGGTCAGCGCCCTCAGACACGCCTTCGCATTGAACTCCGAGAAGCCGAAGCCGGTGGCCTCCCCCTTCGCGAGAGCGCCGGGCGTGGCATCGCGAACGGAGTCCACCAGGCCGCCGGTGAAATGGACGATGGGGATGGTGCCGTAGCGCATCGAGTAGAGCTGATTGAGCCCACACGGCTCGTAGCGCGACGGCATCAGAAACATGTCGGCCCCCGCCTCGATCCCGTGCGCCAGCCGCTCGTCGAACAGGCGGTGGAAGGAGAGGCGATGGCCATGCTCGGCTGCGAGGTCCGCGAGCAGTTTCTCGATCTCGGGATCCCCCGTCCCCAGGATCACCAGCTGGATGTCACGCCGCAGCAGGTCGCCGATGATCTCGCGGAGCAGGCCAAAGCCCTTCTGCTCCACCAGCCGCGACACCATGCCGATCAGCGGCGTGTCGGGCCGCAGGGGCAGCCCGCAGCGGCTCTGGAGGGCGGCCTTGCACTCGGCTTTGCCCCCCAGGCGATCCGCGCTGAAGTTGGTCTGGATCAGAGTGTCGGTGGCGGGATTCCAGACGTCGGTGTCGATCCCATTGAGAATGCCCGTCAGCTCCGAGGCGCGGCTCTGCAGAAGCCCCTCGAGCCCACACCCGTGCTCCTCGGTCTGAATCTCGAGGGCGTAGCGGGGAGAGACCGTCGAGATGTGGTCGGCGTGGACGATGCCCCCCTTCATCAGGTTGATCTTGTCGAAGAACTCCAGCCCCTCGGGCGTGTAGAGCGACCAGTCGAGACCGATCGTCGGCAGGACGGAGGGATCGGCGAGGCCCTGATAGGCGAGATTGTGGATCGTGTGGAGAATCCGGGTCTGGCTGTAGAAGGAGTCGCTCGAGAGAATCGGCCAGCTGCGGAGATAGGTGGGGATCAGGGCCATCTGCCAGTCGTTGGTCTGAATGATGTCCGGCGACCAGCCGAGTCCCTTGAGAAGCCAGATCATCGCCAGGCTGGCAAAGGCGAAGCGCACCGCGTTGTCGGAGTGCTCCCCCCCCACGTAGCCATAGGGTCCCCCCTCACGGTCGAACAGCGCATCGCACTGGATGAAATAGATGGGCACCTCGCTGCCCGGCAGCGTGGATCGGAGCACCTGCCCACGGAACCGGTTCGGACCCAGGAAGACATCGAGCTCCCTCATCACCGGGAGGAGATGGTGCTGATCGGGGTCGATGAGTCCCGTGTAGAGCGGCATGGCCACACGGACATCATGGCCGAGCTCCGCGAGAGCCCTCGGGAGAGAGCCGGCCACGTCGGCCAATCCGCCGGTCTTGGCGTAGGGGGAGACCTCGGAGGATGTGACGAAGATCTTCACGCTGCCCGCTGTCTGAGGGGATCAATTCTCCCCTCGATCTGCTCAGTGAGCCACTTCTCAGAGGGAGTGGCGGGGAAGTCAAGGCTGAATGGTGGGGGTTGGACCGTTCCCCATGGGTTCGGAATGGGAAGGGTCGTGTTTCTTCCCTTGCCGTTTTCGCACTGGCGGGCCACGGTCTGCCCACTATGTCACACTCACTTCCCCTCGCCGTCCTGACCAGGCTGGACTGGTCACTGATCATCCTCTACTTCGTCGTCGCCCTGGCTCTCGCGCTGGCGTTCACACGCCGCGCGGGCAAGTCGACGGGGGAGTTCTTCACCTCGGGCAAATCCGCGCCGTGGTGGCTGGCGGGCATCTCGATGGTGGCGACCACGTTCGCCGCGGACACGCCGCTGGCGGTGACGGGCCTCGTCGCCAACGGCGGAGTCGTCGCCAACTGGTTCTGGTGGTCGCTGGCGATGAGCGTGATGGCCACGGTGTTCATCTACTCGAAGCTCTGGCGCCGCTCCGGGGTGTTGACCGACGTCGAGTTCGCCGAGATCCGATACTCGGGTCCGCCGGCGGCCTTCCTGCGGGGCTTCAGAGCACTCTACCTCGGCCTGCTCATGAACGGGATCATTCTCGGGTGGGTGACGCTCGGGATGAAGCTGGTGATCACCATCCTGCTCGAGAAGGACATCGAGCTGGGCGGGGGGATGACCCAGTGGATCCTGGGCTCTTTCGGCTGGGCGATCGCCTGGATCCCACGCGCCGCGGATGCGGGGCCCATGGGTGCGGCGGACGCCGCCTGGGCCATCATCATCGTGCTCTACCTCATCACGGGTCTCTACTCCCTGCTGGCGGGGCTGTGGGGCGTGATGGTCGTCGACCTCTACCAGTTCGTGATCGCCATCGGGATGGCCATTGTGCTGGCTGTGTTCGCCGTCAACAGCGTCGGTGGATTCGAGGGGCTCCAGGAGGGCTTGGAGCAGCGCTTCGGGGCGGACGCCGAGAGCTACACCAACGTTCTCCCGCGCCCTGCGCCCCCGCCGGAGTACACGCCCGAGGCCCTGGCGGCTCTCGGGTGGGAGGAGGCCCCGGGCCCCCTGATGAGCCAGTTCATCGAGCCCGTGCTCCCCGAGGGAGTCGATGTTCCACTGCCTGGCATGGGAGCAGGGAAATCTCTTCTCTTCGCTTTCCTCGTCTTCATCGGGGTGCAGTGGTGGTCGGTCTGGTACCCGGGCCACGAGCCGGGCGGCGGCGGCTACATCGCCCAGCGCATCCTGTCGGCGAAGAACGAGAAACACTCTCTGTTCGCCACGCTCCTGTTCAGCATCTGTCACTTCGCCCTGCGCCCCTGGCCGTGGGTGATCGTGGGCCTCGTGGCGCTGATCAGCTATCAGGGCGATCCCCAGTTCGAGGCGAACGCGAACAACGGCTATGCGCTGGCGATGTTCGACCTCCTGAAACCGGGCCTGCTCGGGCTGATGCTGGTCTCTTTCCTCGCGGCGTTCATGTCGACCATCTCGACTCAGCTCAACTGGGGCTCGTCGTACATCATCAACGACTTCTATCAGCGCTTCATCGCCCGCGGGGCGAGCCAGCGGCACCTGGTGATGGTCTCACGCATCGTGACCCTGGTGCTGGTGGTGATGGGCATCGTCGTCTCGTCCTTCATGAGCACTGTCGAGGGGGCCTGGCTCCTCGTCATGGGCCTGGGCGCCGGGACCGGCCTCGTCTACATGCTCCGGTGGTTCTGGTGGCGGATCAACGCCTGGACCGAGATCTCCGCGATGGCCTCGAGCCTCATCGTCTGGGTCGGCCTCGACCTTCTGAACAAGTGGTATCTCGGCCCCCAGATGCACTGGAGACTGAACGAGCCCTCGCGCTTCCTGATCACCATCGCGATCGCCACAGTGGTCTGGCTGCTGGTCACTTTCGCGACACGGCCGACCGACCGCGAGACTCTGAGGGCGTTTTACCGCACGGCACGCCCCGGCGGCCCGGGGTGGAGACCGATCGCGCGTGAGGAGACAAAGGTCATCATCGGTGACAGCCTGCGAACGGACATCGCCAATTGGATCATGGGCTGCGTGATGATCTACGGCGTCCTCTTCGGCGTGTGGAAGCTGATGCTGGGGCAGATGAGCTTGGCGGTGATTCTGCTCGCCGCCGCGGCGGTCAGTGTGATCATCATTGTCGGCAACATGGTGAGGCGGGGATTCGACACCTTCGGACAGTGAGAGGAGCCGCTGACCGCCCCCGCGGCTCACATGGGGTTCAAACTGGAGCACCGTCTCGGCGATGCCGCGGTTGGTGCACGCGGAGGA
>JAFGKF010000349.1 GCA_016928695.1 Candidatus Sumerlaeota bacterium
CGACGAGACTCCGCCGAGGCGGCGAGCCCCCTGGATCGTGCGATTCATCGGCGGCATCGTTGGGCTCTCGATCCTGTCCCTGGTCGTCCTCGCCAGCGCGGCGGCCGGGAGCTACTTCATCGTCTTCCAGTACATCCGGGGGCAGGACGAGGAGGTCCCCAACCTTGTCGGTCGCCCCGTGGCCGAGGCCATGGAGGAGCTGGCGGCGCTCGGTCTGGGCGTCGCTTTCGAGACGGGTGAGTACCACACCGAGGTGGCCGAGGGGGCGATCATCCGACAGCATCCCAGGCCCTACCACACCGCCAAGCGCGGGACATCGGTCCGAGTGGTGGTCAGCCGGGGACCCGCGTTCGCCGAGATCCCCGATGTCACCGGTCTCAGCGTGATCGACGCCGGCATGGTGATCCGCGCCAACGATCTCCGCGTCGGGTCGGTCGCTCGCATCCCCTCAGACACACGCGCGCTCGACGATGTGATTGCCCAGAGCCCCGAGGCGGGCGAGGGGCTGCGCCGCGGTGAGGCGGTGAACCTGCTCGTCAGCACGGGGCCCGCCCCTGTGGTCATGGCCGCCCCGAATCTGCAGGGTCTCACGGTGCCGGAGGCGGAGCAGGTGCTCGCGCGGATCGGATGTGCCCTGGGCAGTGTGGCGGAGCGCGACACCGAGCTCGACGTGGAGAGCGGCACGATCCTGGAGCAGCTGCCGCGCGCGGGGATGCCCTTCGAGGAGGGCCAGAGAGTCAATGTGGTGATCGCGCGCCGCCTTCTTCCCCCAGGGCCACCCCAGTTCCCCTAGCCGCGGCGGGTGAAGCGCCCCAGAGACCAGCGACGGCGACGGCGATGCGCCTGCCGGGGACCACTCTCCGCCCACGCATCGATGCGGCGATAGAACCGCGAGGGGGCCAGGTAGTAGTTGAGCTGACACGCCGACCGGCTGAAGCACAGGGGGGAGAGGCAGCGGACACGGCGGGGATCCATCAGCCGCGGGTTCCCCTCGGCCAGAAGCATCTGCCGCCAGGTCTCCCGGAAGTCCTGGCACCGCTCCCCCAGCCAGATCTCCCGAAGCGTCTGATCATGGAGATTGCCCAGCACAGGGCTGCCCTCACCGATCATGTTGCAGCAGGGATGCACATTCCCATTGGCCGTGATCATGGGGGCATACCAGGGGATGCAGCAGTACTCGACCCGGCGATCGGTGCGGGTGATGTCCATCTGCTCGAACGCCTGGGGACAATGGCGATGAAGCTCCTCCGCCGCGAACTCCTGGAGCCCCTCATCGCTCAGGCGGAACTCCAGCCGCGGAGCCCAGCGGCTCACTGCCTCTGAGATCAGAGGGCGAAGCTCTCTGCGCTCGGAGTCATCGAGGCGCACCTCGCCCGGCCAGTGATAGAGACTGTTGACAAGCACGGTGTCGGGCCCGAGCGCCAGGGCATCCTCGATCAGGGAGAGAAGGCGGCGAAAATTGTGCTTCCAGATGAACACCTGGATGCGGACCTGACCCTCGGTGGAGCGAAGGGCGTGGACGGCATTGCGGATCCCCTCCGTGGCCCGGGCAAAAAGCCGCGGTGAGCTGCGATTCATCTCCGTGTGGGTCTCGGGCGTGGTCTCATTGAAACTGACGGTGATCCAGCGGATGCCCCGCCCAGCGAACCTCTCCGCCAAGGCCGGCGTGAGAGCGGTGCCATTGGTCACCAGGGCATAGACGCGGATCCCGAGCTCCTCGAGCAAATCCATGAGCGCCCCGAAGTCGCGGTGGAGCAGCGGCTCCCCTCCCCCTGTGAGATTGATGCTCTTCAGTCCCATCTCCACGCCGCTCTCGAGGACGCCGCGGAGGAGCTCCCATGGCAGCTCCATTGTCCCATCACCCCGCGCAGTGCAGAAAAAGCAGTCGAAATTGCAGAGATCCGTGGGCGACAGAGTGATGTGATAAGGCCCCCCATGCACACCGCCCTCCATGATCCCCCGCGCGATCAGATCCTCCTCCTCAGGACTCAGAAGCTCCCAGTGACACTGCATCGTTCGCCTCAGACGAACTCGCGGAACAGCTCGGGGCGGGGCCGGGGGATCACACTGCGCGCAACCAGAAGTCCCTTTCGCGAAGCGGCCTCCACGCCGCTGGCCACCGCGGCCTCCACGGCCGAGACCTCCCCAGTGACCTGGACGTAGCCTTTCCCGCCGACCGCCATGGCCAGATAGATGCGGAAGAGCTCGACGTTGCCCGCCTTGACCGCGGCATCGCCCGCCTCGATGGCGGAGGCCGCGCTGAAGGTCTCGATGACCCCCATGGCACCGACCTGCTCGGGCGCGAGAGAGACGCTCTGCCCAATCGCGGGAAAGACGGCGGGGTGAACGTTGGGGATGACGAAGTGGTCGATCAGCCCCTCACGGGCGGCGTCGACGCCGGCGTCGACCGAGGCGGTGACGGCCCCGACGTCCCCCCGGACAAGAACCGCGAACTTGCCGGAGCAGATCGTGCGGGCCAGGACCAGCTCGACCTCGGCGGCCTTGAGCATCGCGTCCTCGACCTCGTGGCCGATCGCGATCGACGTGCACTCCACCATGCCTATTGACTCAGCCATAGCCATTCGCTCCGCTCATCGGTTGAGTGTGATCGCCTCCTCTGTGATGGCCGCGACCTGACCCGAGATGCTCGCGTGGATGGGCGCGCCGAGTGAGCCCTCCGGGATGGCGGCGATCAGATCACCCTCCCCGACACGCTCGCCCCTTTTCACCGTCGGCTCCGCGGGCGCTCCGATGTGCTGGCGCAGCGGGATTGTCACACGGTCTGGGATCAGCGGCTCAGCCCGCATCGGCCCCTCATTGCGGAACTGTCTGAGCCCGAGCTTGGCGATGAGACGTGAGATCGGGGTCCTGCGGTGGCTGTAGAGCGCGTGGGGCCTGGTCTCTCGGCCGTGGAGAGGGTGCTGGAGGCCCTGCTCACGCGCAGTCGGCTTGTCGCGGATGCATGCGCCGCGGGGATCGAGATCCTCGGGGCAGGCGATCAGCGAGCACAGATTGCACTCGCAGCAATAGGATGCCCCCAACACCAGCTGCGCCCGCTCCTCGTGGAAACCCAGTGCGCGCATGGCCCGGTGAGGTTCGATGGGGTGCCCGAGAAGCCAGCGCGGGCACAGATCCGTGCAGAAGGAGCACTGGTCGCAGGCCGAGCGCCCGATGCGGACCGTGTGATCCTCCGTCCGATGACACTTCGCGATCAGCGGATGGTCGGCGGGGAAGACGAGCACAGCGCCCGTCGTCTTGATCACCGGGGCATCCAAGTCCGTGGCCAGCCTGCCCATCATCACGCCGCCTGTGAGAACGGCGATGTCCGCGGCCGTCGCACCACCCGCCGCCTCGATGCAGACCCGCAGAGAGGTGCCGATCGCCACCTCGAGCGAGACAGGCTCACGCACCGCACCCCCGACGGTCAGGCATTTGCGGGTCACCGGGCGCGCTCGGGCGAGATTGATGAGCGTCTCGACGTTCTGGGTGAGCACGCCCACGTCCTTCGGAAGCCCCCCGGGGGGGATGACAGCCCCTGTGACATCAAAGGTCAGAATGAACTCATCGCCCGCGGGATAGGTGTCGGTGAGCTCGTGGACGGAGATGCCGTCGTCCCCAATGAGCGCTCTGATCCCCGCGATGACATCCTCGTACCTGTGCTTGATGCCGACCACACCGCGCTGCGCCCCGGTCAGGCGCATCGCGATGCGGAGCCCCTCGAGCATCTCCTGGCCGTGGAGCCGCATCAGCTCCTTGTCCTTGTGGAGGAGCGGCTCGCACTCCGCACCGTTGACGATGACCGTCTCCACCGGAGCCTGGAGTTTGACGTGTGTGGGGAATCCCGCGCCCCCGCATCCCACGAGGCCCAGCCGAGCGATCTGATCGACGGTGAGATCTGCCATGTCACATCGCCTGATCCCCCTGGGCCCGCCACGGCTCACTCCGCGGCGCCCACGTGGATCAGGGTCTCAATCCCTTCACACCTCGTTCTCTTTGTCCTGCTCCTGCTCGAGGGGATGCCGCGCCAGCCGCCAGCGCCAGGCCAGAGCGGCCGTCACACTGTAGATCACATAGCCGCCGAACACGAGCAGGGCCAAGATCTCGTGCGGCATGAGAATGATCGCCGCCATCAGGACGATGAAGGCGAGCACCTGAACCGTCGCCGTCTTGATGGTCCGCTCGCTGCGGAAAGCGAGCTCCTGAAAGGTCCGGAACCGCATGTTGGAGATCATCAGATAGGCGGCGACGAGCGCGACGATCGGGAGAAGACGCCGCGTCGTGTCCGTGCCGAGCAGCCTCTCGATGTGCCCGTGGCAGAGGATCAGGGAGACGACCATCCCCGCCGCGGCCGGGATGGGAAGACCCTGGAAGGCCTTCTTCTTGGGCGTCGGCGAGGCCCCGATGTTGAAACGCGCCAGACGGACAGCCCCGCAGATGGCGTAGGTGGCCGCCACTCCGGTGGCGACCGATGAGTTCCAGGGGAAGATCACCGCGTAGAGAATCATCGCCGGGGCGAGACCGAACGTCACAACATCGGCCAGGGAGTCGAACTGGATGCCGAAGTTCGAGGTGGTCCCCGTCATGCGGGCGACCTGCCCATCGAGACCATCGATGAGGCTGGCCAGGATCACCCACCACGCAGCGATCATCAGCGCCTGCGCCGCGCTGTCACGCATCGCGTCGATCACGAGCATGATCGACCACAGCCCCAGAAAGAGGCTGAGGCCCGTCACGCTGTTGGGAAGCAGATAGAGATACTGGCGGCGGCGGCGGGCCATGGGATCAGTGTCCCCCCTCGTCTGATTCAGGCAGAAGAGCAACGATGGTCTCACCCGCGCGGACACGGTCGCCGACATGGACCAGGATCTCCGAACCCGGGGGCAGATAGTGCTCCGTGCGCGATCCGAACCGGATCAGACCCAGACGCTGCCCGCGGCGCACGCGATCACCCGGCCGCACACCGCAGACGATGCGCCGCGCAATGGCCCCCGCGATCTGCTTGACGCCGAAGGTCATCTCATCCCGCCGCAGAAGAATGAGGTTGCTCTCATTGGCCTCAGAGGACTCGGCGCGCATGGCATTGAGAAACTTGCCCGGGCGGTGATGCGTCGCCACCACCTCGCCATCGAGGGGAGCCCGGTTGATGTGGACATCGAGGATGGAGAGAAAAATCCCCACCCGGGGGCATGGGGGAAGGAGATCGTCGCCGTCCCACTGGGCATCGACGTCAGT
This sequence comes from Candidatus Sumerlaeota bacterium, assembly GCA_016928695.1. GTDB lineage: Bacteria > Sumerlaeota > Sumerlaeia > JABWBI01 > JABWBI01 > JAFGKF01. The sequence goes on from JAFGKF010000349.1 coordinate 5,233, forward strand.
CACCCGGCCGTCGGCCGCGGCGACGATGGCCCTGGCCGCGGCGGGTGGCGTGCGCTGGGGATCGCGGAAGAACGCGAGGACAGCCGCCAGCCCCAGAATCAGCACGACCATGGCAGGCCACCAGCCCAGCACGGCGGCGAGCGCCGCCAGCGCGGCGAGAGGCGCAGCGAACCGCAGCGAATCGGCGGCGATGGGACATCTCATTCCAAACCTCAGCAGACAAAGCCCTTTCGGGTTGACGGGGACTCTAGTGAATCCGCCGACCGCTGTCAAACCCAAGCGCTGGGCAGGGCACGGGGTTCCCGACCCAGAGCCCGGCGGACAAGGTGGACATGCTCCCCCCTCAGAACGGCCATCATCACGGCGCTGGTGAAGCAGTCGCCCCGCCTCAGCGCCCGCCGAGCCACGCCCTCACGCCGGAAACCGCACGCCTCGAGGCTCGAGAGCGAGCGCTGGTTGTCGATGTCCACCAGCGCCTCGACACGCTCGAGACCAAGCGTCTCAAAGGCGAACTCCAGAATCAGGGCCTTCGTCTCACGCATCAGACCCTGGCGCCAGTGGACCTGGCCGATCCAGGAGCCCGTCGTCGCCCGGCGATTGGTCTGACTGATGCCGGTGAGAGAGGTGACCCCGATGGGACGGTGTGTCTGACCCAGCGTGATGCAGAAGTGTGCGCAGCTGTGCCCCTGCGCCTGCTCCGCCAGAGCGCTCCGAATGAACGCATCGGTCTCCTCGACCCGGGTCGGCGTCGGCCAGGTCAGATACCGAGTGACCCCGGGATCACGGGCCAGCTCGAAAAGAGGGGGCGCATCCTCCAACCTCACCCCACGCAGGATGATCCGAGGCCCCTCGAGCGTGGGTGACTCACTCATGGGGTGGCCAGCGCATCGCCGAGGGGCTTGAGGACCTGAGTCGACGTGTCGATGCCGAGGGCGATCTCACCGGGGACACGCCAGCAGAGCTGGCGGAAGGCCGCCACCTCGGAGGTGTCATCCGGATGCACCCGGTTGGTCAGGGCGATGACGTAGAAGTTCTCCGAGGGCCAGATCCGAATCGCCGTGCCCGTGTAGCCCGTGTGGGTGTACGCGGGGATCGTCTCCATCCCCCGGTCCCCGGGGCCGCCCACCGCGATCTGCCAGAGGAGACCACGGTGAGCCACACCGCCTCGCGTTGTGCGCACGTCGGACGGGAGCTGCTCACTGGTCATCTGCCCGACCGCCTCCTCGCTGAGAATGCGCACGCCGTCGCGCTCGCCCCCCTGGAGCATCATCTGAGCGAAGATCGAGAGATCCTGGGCCGTCGAGAACAGCCCGGCGTTGCCGCTGACCCCCGCCTGGATGTTCGCCAGGGGATCGTGGACCATGCCACAGAGGAACTCGCCGCTCGAATGACTGCCCACAGTGGTGGGCACCACCCGCGGACCGGGGCCCGGGCTGAACGAGGTGTCAATCATCCCCAGCGGCTCGAAGATGTTCTCGGCCGCGAACTCATCGAGGGGCTGGCCGCTCACGCGCTCGACGATCTGCGCGCAGGTGATGGCGTTGAGGCAGGAGTAGACCGTCGCCGAGTTCGGGGAATACTGCAGCGGGATGTTGAGAATCACATCCTGAAGCGCATCGGGACAGGGATATCCGAACTCCTCGATGATCGGGGCCTGCGCGGCCGCGCCGATGTAGGCCGGCAGACCCGAGCTGTGGGTCATCAGGTCCCGGATCCGGATGTCGCGCTTCTCATCCGTGTCACACTCGATCAGATGCTGAGAGACCAGATCGTCGACCGAGAGAAGACCGCGGTCCTGAAGAATCATGATCGACGTCCCTGTGGCCACGGGCTTGGTGACCGACGCCATGTCGAAGATGGCGTCGACAGGCATGGGGCGGACCTCAGGCTCGATCTGAATGTTGCCATAGGCCTCGCACCAGGTGACCCACTCGTCTCCCTCCAGGTGCCCCACCAGCACCACCGCCCCAGGGATGCTCTCGCGCTCCAGGGCCACGGGGACCTCTGTGGCGAACCTCTCGCTCAGCTCCGCCACCCAGGCGGGAGCCTCCTGAGCGGGGGGGGCAGCCAGAGTGAGCAGGATGAGACTCAGCAGCGTGCCGGGCAGGACAGATCGTCTCACGGAATCAGTCTCCTTCGAGTCATGGAAATGAGGGGGTCAGCATGCCCAGAGACCTGGGGAGGGGCAATGCTCAAATGAGGCTGCCAGGGGCCTGAAAAAGTTGCCGCCCGCTCCGGCAGGGGATCGGAGCGGGCGGCCAAAGGAGCGCAGAGAGGGAGGGAGGAGATTCGCCTCTGCACTCCACGGGAGGGAGGAAAGAGGGCGTATCAAGTCTTCATATTCTGGGCTGACCTCACAGATATTTGAGATACAATTCCCGTGCCATTCTGCGATTCATTGCCCCCGGCGAAGAGTCAGAAGTTGGTCGCGGCCCCAGAAATTCACCACCCGGAGAAGAACCGTGTCGCTGCCTGAATCCTCCAGGACCGCTCGATAATCATCGACGCTGTGTACCTCGACTTGGTTGACTTCCAAAACGCGGATTCCGGGCAGAAGACCCAGGATAGCGGCATAGCTTCCGGGAGCTGTAGTCTCCACAACCACACCAGTGCCAGGGTTCTTCGGGTCCAATCCAAACAGGGTGCACAGCTCGGGCGAGTAGTCAGCAACCTCGATTCCAAAGCTCTCAGGGTCGAGGGGCGGAGGAGACGGAGGGGGGGTGCGACGCTGGCCATTGTTGGTGATGAGATCCTCTGTCAGCTCCGCCAACGTGACAACCACCTCATGGGTTTCGCCGGCCCGCTCCACCCCCAGTGCGACAGAAGATCCCACCAGGCTCGAAGAGATGCGGTGTTTCAGATCATTCGAGCTCGTCACCGGCTCGCCGTTGCAGCTGATCACCGCATCGTAGGGTTGCAGATCGACCGATGCCGCGGGGGAATCCGCCGCCACGCTGGAGATCAGCGCCCCCTGTGTGGCCTCGATGCCAAGTGCAGACGCCAGGTCGGGCGTGAGATCCTGGATGTGGACCCCCAGGAAAGCCCGCTGCACTCGCCCCTCGGTCAGGAGCTGCTCCATGACATGGATGACCTGATCGATCGGAATCGCGAAGGAGAGACCCATGTACGAGCCGGTCGTCGTGACCAGTGCCGTGTTGATCCCGATCAGCTCGCCCTCGAGATTCAGCAGCGGACCGCCCGAGTTGCCCGGATTGATGGCGCAGTCGGTCTGGATGAGATTGTCGAAGTCCGTGAGCTCGAACGCCCGCCCGATCGCGGAGATGATCCCCGTGCTCACCGAGTGGGAGAACTCCCGCTCCACCGGCGTCCCGATGGCCATGACCATCTGCCCCACCTCGAGATCGGCGGAGGTCCCCAGCGGCACGGTGGGGAACTCCTCCCCCTCCGCGTGGGTGATCTCGAGCAGCGCGACATCGCTGTGGGGGTCGAGCCCGATCACCCGAGCCGGGCGAATCGAACCGTCCAGCAAGGTGATGAAGAAGGAGTTGTAATCCTCGACCACGTGGGAGTTGGTCAGGATGAGCCCTCGCGCGTCGACGATCACGCCCGAGCCCAGGGACTCCTCACGCGGGATGAGCCACGGCTGGCTGAGCCAGTGCTCGTGAAGCGTCGAGTACTCCTCGCGGATCAGATCATCGAGACCCGCCTCCGCGAAGTGCTCGCGGAGGACATCCATCGTGGTCTCCTCGGTGAGAAGCGAGGCCTGGATCATCACCACCGCCGGGCGGACGCGGGCGGCCACCTCCACCATGCGCTGCTCCAGCGCGGAGAGAGCATCCCCCTGCTTGGAGGTGATCTGTCCCACGGGTGACGTGACAAGGAGGCCCATGATCAGAGCCCCCGCGAGAGAATGTCGCATCGTCGAGTCTGGCTCCCCTCTCAGTGATCTCAGAGTGCCCCGAGAGCCCCCTGATGCAGCGTGGACTCGGAATCCTCGGGAATCTCAGATGCCACGGCGCGTTCACACAGCGCCTCGCGCAGCAGCGCCTGCGGCGAGCGTCGCCTCCCCGGCCGCTCCAGCTGGCCGGCGACCGCGTCGAGCACACGGCTGACCGGAAGTCTCTCGAGGCACTCGAGGTGCTTCACATAGTTGCACGTGGTGCGCCAGCACGGGACGCACGGGATCTCCTCCAGCGCCAGGGAGATCTGCTCCTCGCCGAAGGGGCCGTTGCGCACCCAGTCCGACCCGCCGTGCGGCGAGACGCATGGGACACCCAGCGCCGCCGCGAGGTGCGTGGGACCCGTGTCGCCCCCGACAAACGACGAGACCCCGTGCAGAAGCGCGAAGAGCTGCTGCAGATCGTTGTCGGGCGCATGGGTGAACCGCTCGCCCCTGTGTCGGGCGGTGAGCTCCTCGCGCAGCGGCTCGTCGCCCGGACCCCAGAGAAAGATCGCGCGTGCCCCCAGCTCCTCATCGATCCGCTCCGCGAGCTCGGCGAAGTGCCCCACCGGCCAACGCTTCGTCTCCCACCCCGCGCCGGGGTTGAGCGCGACCCAGGGGCGGTCGTCGAAGCCATCGAGCTTCGACCACCAGTCCATGAGCCAGTCGCGCGCCTCGTCGGTGACCGGGGCAAAGCGCCAGGTCGGCTCGAGGCTGCACACACCCAGCGGTCGCAGCAGCGAGAGGTAGCGCTGGACGACGTGCTTGGCCTCACGCGGGGGCGTGATGCGATGAGACTTTGGCACACCGAGCCACGAGAGCTCACGCGCCTGATCGTCACCGAAGCAGTACCGGTCGGGCGCGAGCGTCGCGCGGGCGACCCGGGCCGACTTCCAGAGCCCCTGGAGATCGATGGCGATGTCGAAGCCCTCAGCGCGGAGGTGGCGGATCCAGATGGCCCGCTCGCGGCGCGCCTGGCGCCGGGGCAGCGTCCGCCACCGGCGGCGGGGCATGGTGATCACCGCGTCCAGATCGGGATGGCGTGAGAGAAGCTGAGCGGGGGCGGGCTCCGCGATCCAGGCGATATGGGCATTCGGCTGCGCACGCCGGAGCGCCGTGGCGCACGGCAGCGCGTGGATCACGTCGCCGATCGCCGAGAGGCGGATCAGCGCGATCCGCGGTCCGCTGCGCTCCGGGCGAGGTCTCGGATTTTTGATCTGACGCGGCAAGGCAACGGGGTCTCAGTCAGGTCTCCTGGTCTGGGGGCGGCGCGGAGGCCATGCCGCCGATGATCGCTCGGCTGTCGTTCTGCTTCGCGGCACCGGCGATGGCCGTCTCGATGCCGAGACGCACCGCCGTCTCGCGCTCGGGGACTGTCTCAACCGTGTAATCGGTCCCCTTCGCGTGGATATGAGGCAGAAGTGCCTCGAGCAGTCCGTTGACATCATCCTCGCCGAAGATGATCACGCCGTCGACGGCGGCCAGCCCCGCGAGGAGCTCGGCACGCTCGCCCTCGGGCACCACGGGCCGCTCTTCGCCCTTGAGGCGACGGACAGAGGCGTCGGAGTTCAGCCCGATGATCAGCAGATCGCCGAGTGCACGCGCCCCCTCGATGTACGAGATGTGACCACCGTGCAGCAGGTCGAAGCAGCCGTTTGCGAACACGACGCGCCGCCCATCGCGCTTCGCCTCGTCCACGATCCGGCGCGCCGACGCGACGTCCAAGAGCTTGGCGGAGTCGACGGCCACGGCGCGCTCAGCCCTCGGGGGACGGCTCGGCGCTCTCGGCCCGGACGCGCGACAGGGCGAGGTCTTCGAGGATCCAGCCGACTGCCGCGAGCAGATCATCGGCCACATGCGCGGGCTCGTAGTCGAACTGATCGCGCTGATGCTCCCACTCGCCGCGCCCGTAGCCGGTGAGAACCAGCACGGTGCGCAGACCGAGCGCATGGCCGAACGTCACATCCGACTTGCGGTCGCCGATCATGTACGAGCGGTCCATGTCCACGGGGAAATCGGCGCACGCCTTCTCCACCATGCCCGGCTTGGGCTTTCGGTCGCGCGAGTCCTCGTTGAAGGGCGGCTTGCCCTCGGGGTGATGGGGGCAATAGTAGATGCCGTCGAGGTGAGCGTCCTGCTTTTCGCTGAGCAGCGCCTCCATGCGGGCCATCGTGTCCTTGAGAAGATCGAGCGTGAAATAGCCGCGCGCCACACCCGCCTGGTTGCTCACGCAGATCGCGAGCACCCCCGCGTCGTTCAGTTTCCGGATCGCCTTCGCCGCGCCCGGGATGAGCCGCAGGCGGGAGACGTGGTTCACATAGCCCACCTCCTCCGTGATGGTGCCATCGCGGTCCAGGAACACGCAGGGTTTCAGCTGCTCGGCCATGAGGCCCCTCGTCTGCCAGAGGAGAGGGCCACACCGCAAGCCAGAAATCCGCGGCGGCGAGCCGCGCTCTGATTTGGAGTCCTGCGGCTCGCCGCAGAATCATGGAGCATGGGCAAGCCCATGGACTCCACACAGGAGCCACTTCATTCCACATCATTCCCCCC
>JAFGKF010000350.1 GCA_016928695.1 Candidatus Sumerlaeota bacterium
GGCCTGGCGCAGGATGTTGAGCACGCGCTTGGCCGCCACGGCGATCTCTGCGAAGTCGGGCTGATCGACGATCTCGGTCAGGGCGCCGGCCTTCGCCACCAGCGAGGCGACCTCGTCGTCCGCCGTGACGAAGATCGCATCGACGACCTCGGCACGAGCCCCCTCCTCGACGAGCAGGTTGCGAAGCCGCGCCTTGATGAAATCCACAGTTTCGATGTCGCACGCCTCACCCTCGTCGCCATAGCCCGCCGACGCGGCGGCGACCAGATGCACCAGCGGCAGCGACCACTCCCCGCGCCCGCGCAGGATGCGGACGATGCCCAGCGCCTGGCGCCGGAGCGCGTAGGGATCCTGCGATCCCGTCGGCGCGAGTCCGACGCGGAAGCAGCCGACGATCGAGTCGATCTTGTCGAGCACCGAAAGAAGCGCGCCCGTCTGCGTCTCGGGCAGGACGCCGCCCGCGGCGCGGGGCCACCAGTGCTCCTCGATCGCGCGCGCGGTCTCCGGGTCGCCCTCCTCGGCGAGGTGATAGATTCGGCCCATCGTCCCCTGGAGCTCGGGGAACTCGCCGACCATCCCTGTGACGAGGTCGGCTTTGCAGATCCGCGCCGCCTGCTCCACACGGGCGGCCAGCGCGCCGCTGATCTTCAGCTCCTCGCCGACTGCGCGGGCGAGGGCCACGAGCCGCCCGACCTTCGCGGCGTACGACCCGAGCCGCTCATGCCAGGTGACGGCGCCGAGGTCCTCGGCGTGCTGCTCGAGCGTGCGCTTCCGGTCCTCACGGTAGAAGAACTGCGCGTCGGCCAGCCGGGCGCGGAGCACGCGCTCGTTGCCCGCGGTGATCTGCTCGGCGTGCTCGGCCGAGCCGTTGGAGACGAAGACGAACGCGTTGGTGAGTCCGCCGCCCCCGTTCTCGACGGGGAAATACCTCTGATGGTGGATCATCGCGGTCTGGAGCACCTCGCGCGGCACCTCCAGGAAGTCCTCATCGAATTTCCCGACCATCGCCATCGGCCACTCGACGAGGTTGGCCACAGTGTCGATCAGCCCCTCATCGATGACGACGCGCCGGGCGTCACTCTCCCCCAGCACCCCCGCGACCTGCTGGGCGACGGCGGCGCGCCGCTCGTGCGGGTCGACCAGAACGCAGCGCTTCGAGAGCACATCGCGGTAGTGATCGAGCTCGGCCCGCTCGAGGTCGAGATCCCCCCGCGTGTTGAGAAAGCGGTGCCCCCGCGTGGTGCGCCCCGCTTTCAGCCCTCCGATCTCGAGGGGCAGAACCTCTCTGTCCAGCAGCGCCACGAGCCAGCGCACAGGGCGAGCGAAGCGGAGCCCCTCCGCGCCCCAGATCATCGTCTTGGGGAACGCGAGCCGTCCGATCACCTGGCCGAAAATCTCGGTCAGGATCTCGCCCACGGCGCGTCCCGGAATGGTCTTCTCGACCGTGATGTAGCGGCCGCGCTCGGTCTCCTCCACCCGCAGGTTGGCGACATCGACCCCGTGGCGCTCGGCGAAGCCCTGGGCTGCCCGCGTCGGAAGACCCTTCGCGTCGTACGCCGCCGACTCCGGGGGACCACTGACCCTCTCGACGCGGTCCTCCTGGCGCTCGGGCAGGTTGCCGACGAACAGCGCCAGGCGGCGGGGGGTGCCAAGAGGCAGGCAGAGGCCGTGGCTGAGGCCCTGGGCTTTGATCGCCTCGGAGACCTCGCGCTGGAGCTGGTCCAGCGCCGGGGGGATGTACCCCGCCGGCAGCTCCTCGACGCCGATTTCAAGCAGGCAATTGGGTGACATGGGTGATCCGTCGCTCTCCCGGGCAGAAGTCAGAGGGCGTGCTTACCCCTCCGGGGCGTGGGGGTCAAGGAGTCAGCCACGAAATCTCCCGGTCTCTCACTCACATCTCTGACCTGGGGAACGAGAATCCAGCCGGGGCCTGAAGCACCGAAGGTGCGTCAGATCAAAGCCCAGGGTGAGCGACCGCAGGGAGCGGAGCCCTGGGGGGGAGGAAGAGAGACAACCAAGCCCCAACGGGGCGGGAGAATTCAGTGCAGCAGATTCACCTCTTCCTCCGCCCCCACAGGGCTCGGGTGTTTTTCGTTGGAATCCCTGGGCTGCGCTCCGCTGCGCCCTGGGCTTTGCTCTTTTCGGCCTTTCAGGCCTCAGCGCGTGGGCCTGCGTTCCGATCCATGACTTGTGGGTGATAGACAGCGAAATCTCCCAGCCGGCTCAGTCGCCCTCTCCCCCGTCACATGTTCAGCTTGGTGATGGCCCGGAGGCAGCGGAAGGCCTGGCCGCGGAGGTTGCCGACCTTCTCCATCTCGCTGATCTCCGGGTGGATGTAGGGATTCCGCAGGTGCTGGAGCGCGATCAGGATCTCCGCGAGGTCGAGCGTCTCCTCCTCGTCGAGCTCGCGAAGGCGCAGCAGGTCGGGGACCGTGACCTGCCCCTTGAGCCCCCGGTAGGACTGCTCGCGGCCGAAGACGAGGATCATGATGCCGATCGCCTTGAGACCGTCGGGCTTGTAGCGCGCGCGGTGCTCCAGGATGCGCAGGAAGGTCTGCCGCACGTTGTCGACGGTGAAGTCCATCGGGCGCAGGCGCTGCAGCTGAAGGACCTGCTGGTGATAGTGGAGGTCGAGCACCTGGCGCTTGCCGTCCATCAGCAGGGGGATGATCTTGTAGACCTCATCGCCGCTCAGGAGCTTCTGGATGCGACGGCGCAGGCGCGTCTTGGCCTCGTTCTCGACGGCGAAGCAGTACGAGAAACCGATCGAGCGGGCGAAGCTGACGCCCGAGGGGGCGCGGCTCTCCGCGCGGAAGAGGTACTCGGCCGTGCGCAGGGCGTCGCGCGAGTCGTTCGAGAGCGAGCGGTGATCGGGGAGCTCGTTGGCGAGGATCCCATCGATCTCCGCGAAGTCGGAGGTGTCGGCCCGGGCGCTGGCCTGGGCCTCGGCCTGCGAGCGCAGCGCAGCCTCCTCGATGGCGGCGAGCACCTCGAAGGCCTCCCCTTTGACGTGGGCGATGACGGCGTCGTCGACGAGCAGGCGGCGCAGCTGCGCGGTGTCGTCGGCGGAGACGCTCTCGCTGCCCGCGAGCGAGTTGATCCACTCCATCAGCTCGCGGCTGCGGGCGTGCTGGACGGCCGAGCGGTCGATCGCGCTGTAGAGGGTGTCGATCTCCTCGTCGATGCGGCTCTTGTGGATCACCTGGGTGGCCCCGAGCTCCATCGCCTCGGCCCCCTCCTCGAACGTCCCGACGGCGGAGATCATGATGACGGGCGTCAGCGGCGTGACGCGCCTCAGCTCGCGGATCAGGTCGAGCCCCTCGCGATCGGTGCGCATCTGGAGGTCGGTCACCACGACGTCGGGGGCGTGCTCGCGCACGGCGGCCATCGCCTCCTCGCTGTCGGCGGCCTCGAAGACGTCGTAGTCGTTGAGCAGCAGGTTGCGGCGAAACGCATCGCGATAGATGCGATTGTCGTCGACGATGAGCACGCGGACGGGTGTGTCAGACATTCGATGTCTCCTGCGGCTCCTGTGCGGTCTCCTCGGCGGCCGAGGCGTCGGGCGGCCCCCCGATGGGGAGTCTGAGGTGGAACACGGCGCCCCCCTCGGCGTGATTGGCGGGCTCGACCTCGCCGGCATGCATGTCGCGGATGATCGACCAGACCCAGTTGAGTCCCAGGCCCTCTCCCTTCTCCTCGCCCTCGCGGCGCGTCGTGATGCCGAGGAAAAAGACCTGGTAGAGCGCCTCGCCCTCGAGCAGCGCCCCGTCGGCCCCGCGGATGCCCGGCCCCGAGTCGTGGACGGTGAGCTCGACATGGTCGCGATCGACGCGCCGCGTCGTGACGCGGATGGTCCCCGCCTCGTTCTCGCCCAGTCGCTTGATCGCCTGATTCGCGTTGGTCAGCAGGTTGAAGAGCGACAGCTGGATCAGGCGGGGCTCGCAGAGAACGGGGTCGAGACACCCGTCGAGATCCACCTGGATGTCGATGCGGCGGCTCAGCGTCAGCCGGAACAGCTCGCACAGATGCGAGACCAGAGCGTTGAAGTCCACCCGCTCCCACTTCGGCTCGTCCATGTAGCTGAACGCCCGGTAGATGTTGACGATCTCCTGCATGAATTTGGTGGTGTTGAGCAGTCCCTGGACCGACTCGGCGAGGATTGCCTCGCGCTTCGAGCCGGAGTCCCCCGAGCCCTCGAGGGCCCTCTGCCGCTTCTTCAGCCACGTCTGGATCGCCAGGATGTCGAACTTCGAGGTCGCGATCACGTTGGTCAGATCGTGGCCCAGGCTGCGCGCCAGGCTGATGTTCGCCTGGCTTTTCTGGCGGAAGAGATAGTCGCGGAAGACCGGCATCTGGACCAGCCCCCGGCGCACCTCCTCGGCGACCGCGCGGACCACGTTGACGTGCCAGCGCGGCAGGAGGGACCAGTCCCCGATGTCGACGGTGATCAGACCCAGGCGGCTCGAGGCCGTCTCGAGCACGGGCGTCAGCACGACGAGCCGGCCCATCTTCTCGCCCGTGCGCCTGAGGAGCTTCGGGGGAGCCGCGGGATCGAGGTCCTCGAACGTGAGCTTGACCCTGCGCAGGGAGTCCCCGGCCGCCTGGGCTCCGGGGGCTGCGGCCACGACGCGGACCTGGACATCGCCCGAGGTGGGCTCCATCGCCACGAGGGCGGCGGCCTCTAAGCCGAAGCACCCGACCACGGCCTCGATCATCGGGGGGTCGAACTCCGCGGCGGTCCACAGCGAGGGGGTCTGGACCAGCGCGGTGATGCGCTGGCTCAGCTGCGCGGCGAGCGCCTTCGTGGCCACGGCGTTGTAGCCGCGCTCGAGCGCGCTCCTGGGATGCCGCAGCAGCTGCGTCCCCTCGGCGGCCACCTCGCCCATCACGCGGCGGATCGGCAACACCACGGTCATCATCGCCAGGATGAAGGCGATCGTGATCGCCCCCCAGACGGCGAAGGCGAGCATTCGGAACCAGCTGGTCAGCTCCTCGATGGCCGGGACGCCCAGGGGGGTCGTGTACTCGTAGAGCACGTAGGCATCGGTGTTGGGCCAGCCGTTGCGGACCACATGCGAGAAATCCCAGAACAGCAGGGAGTTGCTCCAGCGGTAGTTCTCCCGGAAGATCTCGGGGCGCTCCGCCTCGGCCACGAGCGACTCGCCGGGGCCGTAGACGCTGATGCGCCAGATGCCGTTGGAGAGGGCGAGCTGCTCATCCGCCTCCTGCTGAATCCTCTCCCGCAGCTGGTCCCGGCGGCTGTCGGACGTGGCGTTGGCATACATCACCGCCAGATTTCCGAGCTCCGAGCTGGTGATGTTGAGCATCTCCTCGAAGCGCTCGAAGATCAGGCTCTGCTTGCGGCCCTGATAGATCCCCTTGTCGATCACCACCAGGGCGAGCCCCACCGTCACCAGGTAGAGCACGGCCACCAGGACCATCATCAGATTGAATCGAACTGCACGCATCACACGTCCGTCCCCTGAGAGTGCAGGGGCATCGCATCCTAGCGCGCCGCATCCCATCCCGCAAGGACCCGATGCCCTCGGAGAGCGTTTGCCCTTGGAGGGGCGATCTCCTAGCCTGCGGGCGATGAGTCACCCGGAGGCGCCCCGCATCAACCTCTGGTCGCGCGCGCTGCGCGAGCGCTTCGGCGGCCGTGTGCAGCGCGTGGCCCTCGACGCGGGGATGTCATGCCCCAACGTTGACGGCACGGTGACCACCGGCGGCTGCATCTTCTGCGACGCCTCGGGCTCGCGCGCGCCCTACGCGCAGCCCGCCCTGTCGCTGCGCGATCAGCTGGCCCGGGGCATCGAGCGCCTGGGGCGGCGCTTCGGGGCGGAGCGGTTCATCGCCTATCTGCAGCCCCGCTCGAACACCCACGCCCCCGCTGAGCGTCTCCGGGCCATCTTCACCGAGGCGCTCGATCATCCCCAGGTTGTGGGGCTCGCGCTCGGGACACGCGCCGACTGCCTGCCCGACGCAGTGCTCGATCTCCTGGCCGAGATCAACACCCATCGTCCCGTCTGGCTCGAGGTCGGGCTCCAGTCGGCCAGCGACAAGACCCTTCGCTGGATGAACCGGGCGCACACTGTCGCCCAGTGGCGGGAGGCTGTCGACCGGGCGAAGGCCCGTGGGCTCTTCGTCGCCACCCACCTGATTCTCGGCCTCCCCACCGACACCCCCGCCGACGGTCTCCGGGCGATGGAGCTTCTCAATCACCACGGCATCGACGGCGTGAAGTTTCACATGCTGTGCGTCGACCGCCACGCCCGCCTCGCGTCGCTTCACCGGCTCGAGCCGCTGCGGCTGCTGACCCGTGAGGAGTACGCCCGGGCGGTGTGCGACCGACTCGAGCGGCTGAGCCCCGACACGCAGGTGATGCGGCTCGTCAGCGACTGCCCCGCGGACCGTCTCGTCGCGCCGACGTGGCTGGCGGACAAGGCGGCGACCCTTCGGCTGATCGATCAGGAGCTCGTGCGGCGTGACACGCGCCAGGGATCTCTCCTGGCAAAAGCCACAGACAGGTGAAAATGGTTTTGACAGGGGCATCTCAGCTCAGTCCAATGGCCCGCTTTTTCAAAGGAGGCTCTGTCCGATGTATGTGCCGAGTCGCGTTTTCCTGACCAAGGGTGTGGGCATCGCCAAGGAGAAGCTGACGAGTTTCGAGCAGGCCCTCCGAAACGCCGACATCGCCTGTTTCAACCTGGTCCGAGTCTCATCGATTTTCCCGCCCCACTGCCGAATCATCTCCAAATCGCGCGGCCTCGCCAGGCTGGAGCCGGGCCAGATCGTCCACGCGGTGATCAGCGACTGCTCGTCCAATGAGCCCTATCGTCAGATCGCGGCGTCGGTCGGCATCGCGATCCCCAAGGACGCGGAAAAGTACGGCTACCTCTCCGAGCACCACTCCTTCGGCCAGAGTGCGCAGGTGGCGGGTGACTTCGCCGAGGACCTTGCCGCCCAGATGCTCGCCACCATTCTCGGCCTCCCCTTCGATCCCGACGCCTCGTACGACGAGCGCAAAGAGCTGTGGCGCATCTCCGGCGAGATTGTCCACACCAAGGCGATCACCGAGGCCGCCAAGGGCTGCCGCGACGGCAACTGGACCAGCGTCCTCGCCGCGGCCGTCCTGCTCCCCTGACGCCCCGCCTCACTCCCCATCCACGGGGGCCTTGCGCCGGCGGTCGATGACCACCGTTGACCCCTCGCACATCTTGGCTTTTTTCTTCAGGTCCGCAGCGATCGCGGAGATCTGCCCCAGGTGCCTCAGCCGCCCCCCGCGGTTGGGGATGACCGCGAGCGAGATGGTCATGATGGGGAACTCCTCGGTCTCCCCCCGGCGGTTCTTCGAGACGATGCAGCCGCGGGCACGGTCCACGTCGTCGTAGAGCGAGATGATGATGCTGTCGAAGTGGTCGACGATCTGGCCCGCCACCTGCGCGGCGCGATTGGCCGGGGCAATGAAGACGAAGTCGTCGCCGCCGACGTGGCCGACGAACCCGACACCCGGACCGAGGGCGCCGACGAGGTTGACCAGGAGACGCGCCGTCAGGCGCAGGGCCTCGTCGCCCCTCGGGAAGCCGTACTTGTCGTTGAACGCCTTGAAGTTGTCGAGATCGATGTAGGCGACCGCGAACTCCTCCGCCGCCTCCATGCGGCGCTCCAGCTCGTGCATGATGGTGTTGTTGCCCGGCAGACGCGTGAGAGGATTGGCATCGAGGTGACGGCGATTGCGCACCAGCGAGAGGCGGATTCGGTGCACCAGCTGCTCGGTCTCGATCGGGGGAGTCAGGTAATCGTCGAAGGGGGGCTCCTCCCACGAGAAGCCGTCGGGGAGCGCCTCATCAGTGGGCGGCAGAATCGCGACGATGGCCACATGGCCGAAGGCACCCTCGCGCCGAATCGTCTCGCACAGGCGAAGCCCTCCCCAGTTTTCCAGAGCGAGCTCGACCACGATGACATCGGGGGGCGGGCCGGACAGGATGAGCCCCAGGGCCTGGGTGGGGCTGTGACTGAGCGCGGGCAGGAATCCCTCCTCCTCGAAGACCGTCACCAGACCGGTGAGAAAGTCCCTGTCGCAGTGGATGAGAAGAATCTGCCCCACGGGGGAGGACCTCACCCAAAGGCGGCGACATCGAGCTCCTCGAGCTCGGCGGGCAGCGCCATGATCATGTCCTCGAGGTCCGACAGGCGGATACCCAGTGACTCGAGCGCGCGTGGTTCGATCGGCGGCACCAGCGGATCACCTCCGTAGCCGAAGCAGTGGGCCCGCGTCAGGATGTCGGCGAGGTGAACCACCGCCGTCTGGCGCGGGGCGAACTGCGAGCTGGCGGGGGCATGGTGATAGCGGATCGGCTCGATCAGGCGCGCGGGCAGTCTCCACTCGTCGCCAAGCCATCCCGCGATGTCGGCGTGGTTGACCCCGTGGAGGATCTCCTCCTCGGCCTCGCGGAGCGAGCAGCGCGCCATTCTCTGATGACTCTGGATTCTCTGGAACTCCTGGGGCAGCTCGACGCAGATGATCACCTTGCCCAGATCGTGGATCAGAGCCGCGACGGCGACCTCCTCGGGGGCCTCCAGCTCCAGGAGGGTGGACAGCCGCC
Organism: Candidatus Sumerlaeota bacterium; assembly: GCA_016928695.1. GTDB lineage: Bacteria > Sumerlaeota > Sumerlaeia > JABWBI01 > JABWBI01 > JAFGKF01. Next base: position 8,607 of record JAFGKF010000350.1, read on the forward strand.
CGGCGATCAGCGAGCAGGCGCAGGAGTGCTCCCACAGCCCGGCGACCCCCTCCTTCATCATGTCGAGCACCGCCGCGCTGAGCACCAGCCCCTTGATCACGTTGAAACCGAGCAGAACCAGCGCGTGCGTCACCGTCGAGATGCGTCCCGGGAATCCATAGTAGGCGGAGTTGACCAGCCTCAGCACCTTGGCGCTGAGCACCTGGTCCGCACTGATCATCCGCCCGATCTCCTCGGCCGAGGCCTGCTCGTCCTCCACCTCGACCGCCAGCTTCTCGACGATGCCCGGCAGCGTGGGAAGCGACGTCAGACGCTCCACTCTCCGGCGAATGGCCTCCGCATCACTCAGCATCGTCCGGCGTCTCCCCTCCCGGCTCCTCCGCACCGCCAGCCCCCGCCCTCATCTCGGCCAGCACCTCCTCCGCGTGGGTGAGGCGAGAGCGCATGACCATCTCCTTGAGCTCCATCATCGTCGGATCGTCGCGGAGACGGATGAAGGCGCGTTCGATGTCGAGTCGGATCTTCTCGGGGTCGGGGGGCTTCTGACCGGGGAGATTGACGGGGTGCCCCTCGACGGCGATGCGCTTGACGCGCATTCTCCCCATCCGCTCGATCAGATCCTCAGTCAGCTCCGTGCCCTGGGGCAGCAGCGTCTGGCCGCTCTCATTCTCAACCGTCTTGGCCAGCCTCATGCCGGGCGCGGCATGCTCCAGGGGGATTCTCTGCATCGGGTCAGTCCCTGTCCCCCTGCAGCGACTCGAGATTCTGGCGCGCGCGGGAGTGATCGGGATTGATCGAGAGCGCAGTCTCGAAGGCCTCGCGGGCTCCATCGAAGTCGCCGACGCGCATCCGGGCGACTCCGAGATTGTTCCACATGACAACCTGCCCCGCATCGAGCTCCACCGCCCGCCCGAGCGGCGCGAGGGCCTCCTGGGGTCGATCGAGGTCGAGCAGCGTGTAGCCGAGGTTGTTCAGGTACCAGGCCTGATCCGGGGCACTGTCGACGGCGTGGCGGAAGGCCTCGAGGGCGGCCTCGAGATTGTCCTCGAGCCGCTCGATGCGCCCGAGCAGATTCCAGGCGGAGGCCCGCTCCGGCTCCGCCTCCAGGACAGTGGCCAGCTCCTGCCGTGCGCGCGGGAGATCACCCGTCTCGATCAGAGCACGGGCCAGATTCGTGCGAAGAGCCGTGCTCTCAGGGTCGTCCGCAAGCGCCTGCTCCCAGAGCGTCACCGCGCGCACACTGTCCCCGGCCTGCTGCGCGCGCAGCGCCTCGGCCACGGGGGCCGGGGGGGTCTGAGCCCAGGTGGTGGCCATTGCGACCACGCCCACCAGGGCCAAAAGTGTCAGGGTCCACCGCAGTGTCATCATCAGCCTCTCCTGTCACACGCGATCAGGCGACGGAGACCGCGTGTTCAGCCGCTGAGAGGACTCTGCCCTGTCCTCTGATCGCTTGTCACGACAATTCCCTTGCCCGTGGCCACCGGGCGACACACCCTGGCGCCCAAAGAGTCCGGCGGGAGCCGGACGAGACGACATCTGAGTGAGGAGAGCCCGTTTTGGATGATCTCGCCGCCCTGATCCGTGACGTCCCGGATTTCCCGAAGCCCGGAATCGTTTTCAAGGACATCACGACCCTGCTGCGCGACCCCGAGGGCCTGCGCCGGACCATCGACCATTTCGCCGATCACTGCCGTGAGCATCACCTGACCGCTGTCGTCGGCGTCGAGAGCCGCGGATTCATCTTCGGCGCCGCGCTGGCTGACCGCCTCGGTGTCGGATTCGTGCCCGTCCGCAAGCCGGGCAAGCTGCCCGCCGAGACGCTGAGCGAGTCCTACGAGCTCGAGTACGGCACCGACTCGCTCGAGATCCACCGCGACGCGCTGACCACCGGCGACCGCGTCGTCATCATCGACGACCTCCTGGCCACCGGCGGCACTCTCCAGGCGACCGTCAAGCTCGTCCGCGCGCTCGGCGCCGAGGTGGCCGAGGTGCTGTGTCTGATCGAGCTCGCCTTCCTCAATGGCCGCGCCAAGCTGACCGACGTCCCACTCCACACAGTGATCGTCGTCGATGGGGAGTGAGATGACGAATCGGCCACTTCTCACCCGTCGGCAACTCGCTCTGCTCGCCGTGGGGCTCGGGCTGACGCTGCTCGCGATCTGGCTCTACATCCCGCGCCAGATCACCCTGCCGCTCGAATCCGAGCGGTTCCACTCCAACGACTTCAAGCATCTCTGGGTCGGCTCGCGCCTGCTCCTTCTCGGAGAGAGCCCCTACAGCGAGAGAAATCTGGATCTCATGGCCGAGGGTCACAACCTCGGCGGCATCAACCCCTACGTCTACCTGCCCTTCACCGGGCTGACGATGTCGCCCGTGACACAGATGCACTTCCACCGGTCGGCGAGAGTGTGGTTCGGCGTGAGTCAGGTGGCTCTTCTGCTCGCCATCGCCCTGACGGGCGCTCATCTCGCGGGGAGACGCTGGTGGCACGCGCCGTGGATGATGGCGCTCGGCATCCTGATCGCCGCTCTGATGATGCCCCTCTATCGCCAGTCCACCGCGGGGCAGCTCAACGGTGTTCTCACGTTGGCGCTCGTGATCATCCTCATCTCGCTGGAGCGCCGATGGGACTGGCTCGCAGGCCTGGCGATCGCCTTCGCCACGCTCCTCAAGCTCAGCCCGGGTCTGTTCATCCTCTGGCTCCTGTGGAGGCGCGCCTGGCGCCCTCTGGCGTGGACCGCGGGCTGGCTCGCGCTCCTGATGATCTGGAGCCTGTGGAGGGTGGGAATCGACACCCATCTCGAGTTCCTGCCCCTGCTCGCCGACATGCGCATCGGCCACTCGACCTGGGCCCACCGGGGAATGGCTTTTCACTGCGACCCCACCAACCAGGCGATGGGCTCCTTTCTCCTCCACATCCTCGCAGGCGCCGGTGGCACACAGCCCTGGCTGAACCTGGGGGAGGGAGTGGCCAACGGCCTGACGGCGATCTTCACGCTCGGGATTCTCGGCACGCTCGTCTTCGCCACGCGCCACGGCTGGGGCGACGCCGGCCCCGAGCTGGCGGCGCTGCGGCCCGAGTGGGCGCTGGTCGTGCTCGCCTCACTCCTGATCCCAAGCCTGATGTGGGATCACTACGTCGTCCAGCTGCTGCCGGTGCTGATGGTGCTGATCTGGGGGATCTGGATGAGGGAGGGGGCGGAGATCCCCCGTCGATCTCTCCTCACCGCGCTGTGGATCGCCGCGGCGATTCTCCTGGCGGTGTGGATCAGCCACACGATCGAGGAGCGGCGCCACGGGCTGGGGCTCATCGCCATGTCCATCCGGCTGTGGGGGGTGCTGCTGCTCTTCGGGCTCGCACTGGAGGGGCGGCGGGCTGCCGCGCGCCGCCCCGCGCCTGAGGCTCAGTCCGTCCCCATGAACACCAGCCCCGCGGGCACCGGGAACGGCGAGGTTCGGACCCAGCGTTGAACCTGACCTGCGCTGAGGGGAGCGATGAAGATGAAATCGCTCGAGGGCGTGTGAGCCACGCCGCGCGGAGAGGCCAGGACTGGCGAGCCGCCCTGGATCTCCTGCTGAAGGGCCCCCGCCTCACTGAAGAGCAGGACCGAGTTGTTCCCCTCGTTGCCCGCGAAGACCCAGCCATGGGCATCCACGTCGACCCCGCCCGAGTCACCGCTCGTCGACGTCAGATCAGAGCCCTGCACATAGACGGGGGGACTCGTCGACGTCCGGTTCCACACATGGACGGCGTCGTTGGTCTGATCGGCGATGTAAACAACGGCGCCCCCATCGCTGCAGGCGATGCCTCGGTTGATGTGGCCGGCAGTGCCCGGGCCAAAGGCGGTGTCGGTGGAGAACACCCCAGGGGGCGAGAGGTGATGCCACCGCTCGTTCACCTTCTCGACGACACACAGATTCCCATCGCGATCGAGGTCGCAGTCGCCGGGGCGATAGGGGAGATCGATCCCGGTCAGGGGCGTCCCCGTGGCCGAGTCGAACAGGAGGATCCCGGCGCAGAGCGGAGCGTCGTAGTCGTTGTCGATCGTGACATACACTGTCCCATCCGGCCCGCAGCCGACGCCGGAGGCGTAGACCGCGTTGACGGGGCTGCCCGATCCATCGAGCCCCTGCGTGATGGGATCGAAGGCCGCCGGGGTCCCGTCGCTGTCGAACACGCGCACGGCGCCGCCGCTCCAGTCGCACACCCAGATCATCCCCTGCGGATCCATGACCGCGTACTGAGGCAGAGTCATCGACGGCCCGATCACCGCATCGAAGACATAGATCGGTGTCTCCCCCGTCTCGAAGCTGAAGATCGCCGTCTCCCGCGAGGCGCGGTCGGCCGTCCCCGTGTCGATGTCGTTGTCGAACCCGGTGATCTGGAGATGAATCGTCCCCATGCCGCCGAGCGTGATCGGCGCGTCCGTGACGAAGGTGTCGCCGCTCTGGTGGGACATCTGCACCGCCGTCCCCCCCGCCGGATCGGCGTCAAGCGCCCAGCGGACAAACATCCCCTGCCCCCCGGGACCGGTCGCATCATCGAAGATGCCCGAGACGTCCGTCGCCTCGACCAGCACATCGAACGGCACCCCGGGGCCCGGCGGTGAGGGATCCGTGCGCACGTTGAAGAGGCGCGGGCCCGTGTTGTCGTCGTCGCCTGACATCGTCAGCCAGAGCATCGGCGGGGGATTGTCTGGGTACAGAAATGGCCCCGCGGCGAGCGCGGCGGCTGTGGCCCCGGGTGTGTGACCTGGGAACAGACTGCTGTAGGCGAAGACCGTGCATCCGTGCGCTCCCAGGTCGCGCGTGTTTTGGATCTGGGTTGCGAGTCTCGCGGCGTCGCTGGGGAACAGATGAAGCCCAATTCCCGCGGAGACAAAGCGGTCCGCCGCGTTGGTGACGTGCTGCTCCGTGCGGGTCCAGTGGGTGGAGTTGGTCGAGGTGTAGATCATGGGATGGGAGACGTCGAGCTGCCCTGCCGCGAGCCATCCCCACGAGTCCTGCCCGTAGGTGGTCGACCCCGAGGAATAGCTGGACCAGGTGGCCGCCGAGACCTGACAGGCGGGCTCCGAGGCGTGCGTCTCGGCCTCGACCGACGCGACCAGCGCCGTCACCTGATCCCGCCGCCACTGCTCCCACTCCGAGGGATGCGTCTCAGGCGTCGCCCCCGGATACTCGGCGGCGAAGCGGGCCAGGCTCACCGGGTCCCAGGAGTAATCCGAGCCATAGTAGCGGACATAGTCGAAGTGGACGCCGTCGACATCCCAGTTCGAGACGACCTCCTCGTAGATGTCCGCCAGATACGCCTGGACGTCGGGGATCCCCGGAGAAAGCACGACATAGTCGCTTCTGAGCGCCATCGGATTGAGGTCCGAGTCGACACAGAACCACTCGGGGTGGGCGTTCCACAGCTGCTCGGGCGAGATGCCCGTGGGCGGAGGCGTCGTCCCGCGCCAGCCGGGATAGGTGTTCATGTAGGCGTGGATCTCGAGGCCCAGCGAGTGCCCGTGCGAGACGGCGAGCGCCAGGGGATCCCATCCGGGATCGGTGCCCAGGGTGGAGGGATTGGAGCCGGTCAGCTCCCAGGCCCAGGGCTCGAGCGCTGAGGGGTAAAACGTCGTGCCGTTTCCCCGCACCTGGAAGAGCACGGTGTTGAATCCGTGCGCCGCGATGTTGTCGAGGATGGTCTCGACCTCGGTGGGCGTTGTGTAGTCCCAGCGTGTGACCCAGACCGCACGGATCTCGTCGGCGCAGGCCGGGGGCGGCAGCAGGGCCACCGTGGCCAGGGTCAGGGCGATCAGCGGACGGGCAGAGAGAGTCATCGGGGGCACCTCGCACCCCCCGAGGCTCTCACGGCAAAACGGCCTCGTCAAACGAGACCAGCGTCAGGCCGGTCAGCGAGAGCGTTCCACCCTGGTTGTCGACCGTGTCGATCACCTGCACGCTCGCCCCGACCTGATCGCCGATCACCTCGCTGTTGCTCAGCGTCGCCGTGCTGGGCAGGTGGAGATAGCAGGCGAACTCGTTGGCGGAGAGCGCGGGATTGAGCTGCGATCCGCCCGGATTCAGGGCGTTGGTCAGCGGATTGATGTTCGCCTCCGCCGTGTAGATCTGAGCGCTCGTCGCCGAGTCGTAGGTCGCGACTGTCATTCGGATCTGCGGGACGGGCTGCGCCAGCGTGGCGCTGTGCTCCAGCCGGAAGCGCCCGCGGTAGAAGCGGCGCGAGCCCGGCCACCCCGAGGGCGTGAACGGCACCAGCCCGGCGCCGTTGTTGGAGAGATTCAAGTCGTTGCCGAAGGGGTCGAGGGTCCCCGACTTCGGATTCGCCAGCGGCGCCGTGATGTCCGCCCGGCAATCCGCCAGCGCGACGGTCACCGCGCCGCCGAACGAGTTGCCCCCCGTCTCGCCGGACTGTGTGGGGTCGCTGAAGCTCGTCACGTCGCGCTCGATGGTTCCCCCCGCCATCAGCGCGGTCCGCGAGAGGCGCGTGATCTCCAGGCTGTCGACCGTGACGGTCACCCCGCCGACGGCGTTGGAGAAGTCCACGCCCTCGATGAAGAGGTTGATGTCCTTCTCGTCATAGGTGTTCCCGCCAAACTGGAACGAGCCCGCGGTGTCGACCTCCAGCGTGTCGAACATCATCGTGTACTCCACCCCGGTCGGGGACGGTGCGATGTTCGTCAGCGCGACGGCGTTGGTCAGCCCACCGCCGAGCGAGGAGAACGGCGTGTGGCCCCACCGCAGGCGGATGTTGGGATTCTGAAGCGCCACCGCGGCTGTGGACCGAACCGTCGCACGCACGAGGTACGTGGATCCGGGGTGATAGGGGATCACCGCCGCCGGGCTGATGAAGTTCACGTACGACATCCCCGTCAGCGAGGGATAGGTGAGCGTCGGATCGACCCCCGATCCGTCACCCCCGGTGTCAGCGGGGAGTGTGCCGGTGATCGTCGTGTCCCCGACGAACGTCGGGCCGAGCGAGCCGGGCAGCGCCCCGGCCCCGTCGTAGGTCCAGCCGCTGAGGTCTCGGGAGAACACCTCCGTCACGGGTGCCGGCACATCCGAGTGGCCATGCAGCACGTCGTCGTCGCCCCCAATGTATCCATCCAGAAGATCGGCACTCGTCCAGATGAAGTGCGCCACCCCCTCGCGGTCCACGGCCACGGCGACCTGGGAGTCCGCGAAGAGATCCCCATGGCCGTTGGGATTGGCCAGAACGGAGGGGGTGAGTGTTGTCGGGGGGATGGCCACCCCATAGAAGATGTCGGCGTCATTGTTCGCCGTCCCCAGATAGTTGTGACTCCCCTCCCAGACGATGTGGAGGAGTCCCCCCGCATCGGCCACCATGTCCGGGAACCCGTCATAGTCCGTTGGAGCGACCGTGACGTCGATGGTCCCGAAGGAGTTGACGAGCGTCGGAGCGCTCCAGACACCGCCGATCCGGGAGCTGAGGAAGATGTCGAAGTCGCCCCCCGTCTGGCCCGCAGCGGTGGTCAGGTCGATGTCCGAGGACCACACCACGTGGGGATTGCCATCGGGCGTGAACGCGATCACCGGGCTCTCATCTCTGGCTCCGTCGGCCACCGCGGTCGTGTTGACCGCCACCGGGACCGACCAGGTTCCCCCCGTCCGCTCCGAGTGGAAGATGTCCGAGTCGTTGCCCGCGCTGGCGTGATTCACACCGCTCCACCAGACGACGTGAGGAACACCGCTCTCATCCAGCGCCAAGCTGGGGGTGAGGTCGTAATCGGCCGGCGCGTTGTCCGTGGTTCCATAGGCGCTGTTGACCAGCTCGGCCGCCGACCACACCGAGCCGCTGTTGGAGGAGTAGGCGATGTCGATGTCGAGGATCCCCGAGCTCTGGATGTCAGCCTGGGTGCTCCAGGCCGCATGGAGCACCCCCGCTGAGGAGATCGCGAGCCTCGGTTCGATGTCATCCTGTGCATCCGCCGTCCCTGTGGAGTTGACCAGAGCGGGTGTGGACCAGTTCGCCCCCCCATCGGTGGAGTTGGAGTAGAGGATGTCGTAGTCGACGCCCGCCGTGCTCCCCAGGTTGTAGGTCGAGGCCCAGATGACATGGAGATTGCCCTGGTCGTCGAAGACGAGGTCGGGGTCGATGTCGACATCCAGGGCCGCATCGGAGAAGCCGAAGTCGTTGACCCGGGTGGGGGCCCCCCATCCCACCCCGGGGGTGAGGCGGGCGTGGAAGATGTCCACGTCACCGGCGCCACTCAGACTGGTCGTGTTGCTCGACCAGACGGCGTGCAGCGTGCCATCGGGGGCGAAGGCGAGGTCGGCGAAGCTGTCGGAGTCGGTGCCGGGGATGTTGCTGTCTGAGTTCGCCGTGCCATTGACCACATCCGGCACGGCCGTCAGCCGCCCGAGACCCACCGCCCCGACGAGATCGAAGTCCGTCCCATAGGTGCCCCGGGGATTGTCGCTTCGCCAGCCCACCGCGATGACCCCGTTGGGAGCCCGCACCGCTGTGGCGCTGCGATCGATGTTGTTGGCCAGCGCGTTGTCGGTCAGACCGGTCACAGTGTTCACGGGGGTCATGGTGCTCCACTCGAATCCCCCGCTCCCGTTCGAGGACTGGTAGACGTCGTCGTCCGTGCCCATCAATCCCAGCAGATCATGGTTGCTGTCCCAGATGCAGTGAACCACCCCACCCGGCTCGGCCACCAGCTGCGGAAAGAAATCATCGGCGGTGGCGATGTCGGTGAACGCCGAGCTGTTCACCGGCCAGGCGGTGACACTGATCGGAATCGTGAGCGCGGATCCATGCGCACAGTGGATGATATCCCAGTCATTCCCGTTCACCCACATGCCGCTCTGGCTCATCCAGACGAAGTGATCTCTCCGCTCGAGTCCGCTTCCCACGGAGACCACCGCGGGATTCAGATCGTCACCGGACACCACGGGATCGGTGCGCATCTCGGCGCACACCTCCAGCGAGAGCGTCCAGGAGCCCCCTGGGGGCAGAATCGAGTATAGAATGTCATAGTCGGTGCCCAGATTGCTTCCGGCGGTCAGCGTGGCGAC
>JAFGKF010000351.1 GCA_016928695.1 Candidatus Sumerlaeota bacterium
CGATCCGTGCTTCGACGCGGAAGCCGTGTCCGAGGTCCCTCGGCCTCGACTGCGGATCGGTGAAGCTGATGATCGTGTTGACACGCTGCTCCTCCACGCCGAGTGCCGAGAACTCCGTGAAGCCCCAGGGCTCCACGCGCTCCACCACGGCGCTCAGTGCCCCTGGGCCGCCCCAGTCCTCGATCAGGACACGGTCCCCCGGTGAGACCTGAACAGCATCTGTGGAGAGAAGTTCGACCAACACTTCGAGGTCACTGTCGATGTTTCCGATCTCCAGGATGGGTGCACCGGCCGGCAGAATTGTCTCGCTCTGCTGGATGATGTGCAGCACGCGGCCGGTCGTCGGGGCAATGATGGGAATGACCTCTCCCACGCTGCCGGAGCCCGCCGCGCCGCCCCCGTCGCCGAAGCTGATCAGCGCAGCCTGCGCGTTTGCCAATTCGGCTTGACGCATCGCAATGGTCGCCTCGGCGGTCTCGAGCTCCGCCTCCGCCGCGCGCGCCTCTCTCACCGCGCGATCCAACTCCGCCTGACTCACCGCAACGCCTTCGCGCAGTTCGCGGGTGCGTCCCAGGTTGGCGTCCGCCAGATCCTTGTCGGCGATGGCCCGATTGAGCTCCGCGTGCGCCAGACGCAGTGCGGCCTCGGCGGCGTCCACGTTGGCCTGAGCCTGTTCGCGAGTCCTCACATCCAGAGCCGTGGGGGGAGTGGGCAGCATCTGGGCGACGACGCTGTCGCCCCGCACGACGGCATCGCCGGGCTCGACGTCCACCCTCAGCAGGTGCCCAGCCACCGGGGTGGAGACCACATACGGGTCATGGACACGCGTGCGCCCCTCCTCATCGATGGTCACCGTCATCCTCTCCGTCGTCACCTCGCCGATGTCGACCATCATCGGACGAGGCCAGAAGGCCCAGCTCAGGAATGCGCCGATCGCAACAGCGACAGCTGCGGTCAGAATCATGCGGGATCGTCTGCGTGACATATCGGCCTACTCCCTGGTCTTCAGGGCAGAGACGAGATTTGCCCGGTCGAGATCGCGCTTGACCACCCAGCCCGAGAAGACAGCCGAGGCCATGACGGAGAGAGCAGCCGCGCCGTGGCTCTCCGGCGAGAAGACCACGGGGATCTGGTACAGGTCGGTGCTGAATCCGACGGCGACGGCGTGGGACAGCCAGTGGCCCAGCACCGCGCCCAGTGGCAGAGCCGCCAGTGTGACCACGGCCAGCTCGCCCAGCAGGACAAAGGCGGTCTCCCCCCGCGTGAAGCCGAGCACACGCAGGCTGGCCAGATCGCGGGCACGCTCGGAGTGGGCGATGCGCGCTGCGTTGTAAACGACACCAAAGGTGATGATGCCAGCGATGAGGGCCATGACATAGCGGACCGCCCCGGCCCCGGTGTCCATCTGGTTCTGCAGGGCCGCGCGGGCATCCTCTTTCAGGCTCACCCCGGCGACGGCGGGCATGTCCCTGAGCGCACGGTGGATGGATTCGCGCTCGGCACTGTCGATGCGCAGGTGGGCGCCCGAGACGCGGTCCGGCTCACGCAGCGCCCGGTTGAGCGCCTCCAGCTCCATGAAGGCAGGTGAGCCGAGCAGGACCTCGGCGACTCCCGTCACAGGGATGTCCAGGGTCGGGCGGCGACCCTCGCGCACCTCGACGGTGAGCGTCTCGCCAGGGCGGACGTCGAGGATGTCCGCCAACGCCACGGACAGGACGATGCCGCCTCCGTGCAGGTGGATCGTGTCCATGCCGCTGTCCACGACGCGGTACAGGCGTGGGTCGGTCACCAGACCATTGACCGCGCCGAGATGCCTGTTCAGCCCATGGCGCAGCACGACGGGCACGACGCGCACGGGCTCCACCTCGATCACACCGGGCAGGCTCTGCAGCTCAAAGAGAGTTTTCTCCGACATCGGATCGTTGAAGGTGACGCTCACGTCGCTGCGGTCGATCACACCGAAGGTCAGGTCGATCATGAGGTCGTAGCTTGCCATGATCGAGATCATCGCCACCGACAGCGCCATGCCCGCGGCGATGCCGACAGTCGCGCCCGCCATGCGCCAGGGCTGGCGGATCAGGCGGCGCACCACCATGCGGCTCGGCTGATCCAGCATGGACTGAAGCGCTTGGCCGATGCGCCCGATGCGTCCATGGTCCGGAGGCGTGGGATGACGCATGGCGACGGCGGGCGTGAGGGCGAAGACGCGTCGGAGAACGAACAGGCCGCCCGCGGAGGCCGAGAGCACACTGACCAGAAAGCCCGTCACGAAGGCGGTGGGATCGAGCTGAAACACCAGGAAGGGGAATTTGAAAAATTGCAGGTAGACGTGGATCATCGCACGCCCCGCCGCGATGCCCAGCAGACAGCCGACCGCCGCCCCCCCCGCGGCGATCACCAGAATCATCTTGAAATAGTGCAGGCCCGTCTCGAGATCGGTGTAACCGAAAGCCTTGATCAGGCCGATCTGCTCGCGCTCAGCCTGCACCATGCGCGAGATGACGATGTAGAGGAGAAATGCCGCCACTGCGAGAAAGATCGGCGGCACGGCGGCGCTCACCGAACGCAGTCCGCCGATCTCCTCGCTGATGTAGCGATTGGACGACTGGTCCTCCAGACCATAGGCCCCGAGCCCCCCATGGGGCTCCAGGATCCGGTCCACGGCATCCACCACCTCCGTCAGCCGGGCGCCGCGTTCGAGTGACAGCAGCGCCTCGTTGAAGGCTCCCTCCATGTCGTGGGCGGAGGCCAGCGCTGTGCGGCTCATCCAGATCACTCCGAAGCGCGCATCGTCCGGCATCAGCTCACCCGGGGGAGTGGTGCAGAGGAATTCGGGCGCCTGCGCGAGACCGACGATGCTCAGGTCCCGGTGCGCGCCGTTCATGGTGACGGAGAGGGTGTCGCCGGGCCGCAGCCCGTGAGCGTCGGCAAAGCCCCTCAGAAGCAGGATCTCGTCGGGGCGGTCACTTTCCAGCCGGCGCCCGGCGGTGAGATGGATGTCATTCAGGCGCGGATCGCCGTGATCGGGCAGCGAGACCGCCCGCGCCTGAATCGGCAGAGCCTGGTCGGGCAGATCGATCAGCGCGCTGCCCGTGACCCGCCCCTCAACCGCCGCCACACCCGGCACGACGGCGAGGTCCGTGATCAGGTGCTCGGGCGCTCGTGTCACGGGGGCAAAGACGTCGGCCAGCCGGCAGCGCTCGTAATAGGCGCGGCGTGTCTCGTCCAGCGTGGTCACCAGCCCCGTCATCATCACCAGCAGCAGCACGCCCACGGCGATGACGGCGCCGATGGCGACGGCCTGGCCCTTCATTCGCCACAGGTCGCGCAGCAGCTTGCGGTTCAGTGGACTCATGCCCGGCTCACCACTCGATCTCCTCGGGAGACCGCCTGGTCCTGTTCTCCACGACTTCGCGGATGGCGCCATCGGCGAAGTGAATGACCCGGTCCGCCATGTCCGCCGTCGCCGCGGCATGGGTGATGATCAGCACCGTCGTGCCGAGCTCATCGTTCACGTCCCGGAGCACCCTCAGAACCCCCTTTCCGGTGGTGATGTCGAGAGCGCCTGTGGGCTCGTCGCACAGCAGCACCGTGGGCCTCTTGGCGAGGGCACGGGCGATGGCGACACGCTGCTGCTCTCCCCCTGAGAGCTGCGCCGGAAAGTGGTGTGACCGCTCGCGAAGACCGACGAGGGCGAGAGCCTCCTCCGGGTCCATCGTATCACTCGCGATCTCGGTCACGAGCTCCACATTCTCACGGGCGGTGAGGCTCGGCATCAGATTGAAAAACTGGAACACAAAACCCACATGATCGCGCCGGTAGCGCGTGAGCTGTGCATCGGTCATCCCGTTCAGCTCCTGGTCCCGGAAGTGAGCCGTGCCGCTGGTCGGCCGATCCAGACCACCGATGATGTTGAGAAGCGTCGACTTGCCGCTGCCCGACGGACCGAGCAGCACCACAATCTCGTCTGCGGGGATCTCGAGATCGACCCCCCTGAGCGCGTGAACGGCGGCGGGCCCCTCGCCATAGACCTTGGTCAGGCCCCTGGTGGTGAAGGCGAGGAGACGCCCCTGGGACTCTTCACTCGGCATGGCTTGCTCCCGCCCGCCCCACGTCCCCGCCCCGGTGAGGCCGAACGCCGGGGACCTGCCGCAGCCTCGCCATCTCTCGCAATTCTCTCTTCTTCCTTGCCATGGGCGACATCCTCGGATGTGTCGTCGCAGCAGATCTTCGCCGAGCTCGTCCCCTTCAGGCAAACGCAAATGGAGACCGAGTGGCAACCGCTCTGTTGCTGTCATGTGGTGAGCCGAGAGAAGAGCGCGGACGAGGGGAATTTCGATTCACATGGATTGCGCTGCACCAACACGGTCAAACGGGGCGAGATCGCCAGGATAGGACTTGACCGGATTCCGACGGAGGTTGAACATGGATGTGTTCTCTCGGGGGCCTCTTCTCAGGGAGGTGTCAAAATGGACGTCTCAGAGGGGATCTCTGCGCGTCGTCTTTCTCTGGTCATCCGATTCTGATCTTCGGTGCTCGCGTCACTGATCGGACTGGCTGCACTCGGTGTGGTCGGGGTGCCGGCAGCGACAGTTCTCGAGGTGGGAGGCACAGGCGCGCACACCACCATCCAGGACGCCATCGATGCTGCGCCGAGCGGGGCGACAATTCGAGTGGCGGCGGGGATCTGCAATGAGAACGTGGTGGTCGACCGAGGGGTGAGTCTCGAGGGGGGCTGGAACAGCGACTTCTCTGCACGCGACTGGGACACGCATCTCTCGCTGATCCACGGGCTGCGCAGCGGCTCGGTGATCACGCCCACGACATCGGATGCTGTGACAATCGAGGGATTCACGATCACCGGGGGTCTGGCGAGTTTCGGAGGGGCGAACCCCTGGGGAGGCGGGATTCGGATCCACATGGCCTGTGACCCGGGGCCGATTGTGATTCGGCACAATGTGATCACGGACAACATCGCCCAGATTGGTCTCGGCCCCAACTTTGCGCATGGGGGGGGGATCAGCATCTGTGAAGCCCGTGCGGTGATCGAGGAGAACACGATCACGGGCAACATCGCCCAGTCGGGCGCAGGTCAATGGGGGGAAGGGGGAGGGATCTCTGTCACCGGAATGAACACTCAGGCGACCATCGTCGGCAATGTCATCACGGGCAACATGGCCGTGGACGCCACCGGCGACAGAAAGGGCGAAGGGGGAGGAGTTCACATCAGCTATGTCGGTCCCGTCGTCTTCCGGGACAACGAGGTCAGCGGAAACACGGCAGCCGTCAACAGTGAAGGATGGGGAGGGGGCATCTACGTGGACGACGCACCTCTGATGGACAACCGCGTCCTCAACAACACCGCCAGTGTGAATGGGGTGGGTCTGGGGGGCGGGATCTACGCCGATTACGCGGCTGTGATTCGGGGATGCATCGTGGAGGGCAATGTGGCCAGCGAGACATGGGACGGCAGCGGGGGCGGTGTCTATGAGAGTCAGCTGTCACGGTTCATCGGCAACACGGTGAGAGACAACCGGGCCACGCGGGGCGGAGGCCTGTATCTGAGGGGTGCCACCTACGCCAATCTGCTGGCCAATCGCATCGAGGGCAATCAGGCCACGGGGAACAATCCCGGCACCAATGATGGAGGGGGCGGGATCGCGGCGGACGGCAATCCTCAGATCGTGGGCAACCAGATCATCGACAACTCCGCGGGCCTCGCGGGGGGCGGGCTCCTGATCACGGGCGGGTCGCAGTGGCGGATCCGGGACAACCTGATCGAGGGCAACTCGGCATTCACGGGCGGTGGGCTCTCCCTCTACCGGGAGTCAGCATCGTCGTATCCTCAGGAGGCGGTGAATCACAATCGGATCGTGGGCAACACGGCGACATGGGGAGGTGGAATGTATCTGCTCGGGGGAGCCAATCCCCCGCTGGATGCCAACACAGTGACCGGCAACACCGCGGTGGGCCTGTCGGGCACGGCGGGGGGAGGTGTCCTGCTGAACACCAGCGCGGGTGTGGTCGCCCGGCTGACCAATCACATCATCGCCTCCAACACAGGGGGTGTGGGGGATCTGACCGGGGGTGTGCACTGCATCAGCGGCGCGTGTGAGCTCATCAACTGCTCGGTCGTGGACAACGGGGCCGAGGGCATTCGCATCGGCGCCACGAGTGCCATGAACCACATTCGCAACTGCATCATCGCGGGGCACACCACGGGGGTCTTCATCAACGCCGGTGTGCCAGTGACCATCGACCACAATGACTGGTGGGAGAACACACTGGACATCAGCGGCGCCACCTGGGGACCGAACCACATGGAGGCGGATCCGGCGTTCGTTGACCGCATGGGAGGGGATCTGCACCTGGGCGCCTCCTCTCCTCTGGAGGGGCAGGGGGACGTCGCCGTCAACGTCGCGAGAGATCTGGACGGCGATCTGCGGCCCGGGGGCAGCGGCGTCGACATTGGGGCCGACGAGATCTATCGGACACAGACGTATGTGAGCACGGCGGAGGGCAGCGACCTCACAGGGACGGGAGCCTCCGAAGAGCCCTTCGCCACGGTGGGCCGTGGCCTGGCAGAGACCGGGGCCAGCGGTGAGGTGTTCGTGGCGCAGGGGACCTACGAGGAGAACCTGGAGATCGATCGCAGCGTCAATCTGCTGGGGGGCTACGATGAGAGCGACTGGAGCCTCGACATCTCCACCCATGAGACCACCCTCGATGGTGGTGGAGTGGCGACCACAGTGCGCGTGTCAGGCGAGTGAACCCAGGCGGTGATCGAGGGATTCCGCATCACGGGGGGAGAGCGGACATATCCCTGTGGAGGGGGCGGTGTCACAGTGCTGTAAAATGCCTCAGCTGCGCTGCGACACAACTTCATCACAGGCAATCACTCGACGGACACAGGAGCGGGCATTTATCTGAGAGGCAACGGATGGAGAGCGAATGCCCTGGAGAGCAACCTCATCACGGGAAACACGTCCGATTCCACTGGGGGGTTCTTCCCGACGGGTGTGGGAGCCCTGATCGATGGGGGGCCCGCGGTGGTCGTGAACAACTGTGTCTGGGACAACCCCTCGCCTGCCATGGGTGATGCCCTGGGCCTCACGCTGTATTTCGGAACGCGAGGTGAGGTTCAGGTGTGGCACAACACCCTGGTCGACAACGGGGGAGGCACGGGAGAGGCGATCCAGATCTCTGATCTGACGGCAGAGATCGCCGACGTGCGCAACAATCTGATCGTCGGGCACGCCACGGCGATTGTCGTCACGGCAGAGTCTGCGATCACCTTGGATCACAATCTGTTCTGGGAGAACACCGCCGACTTCTCGGCGGGAGTGATGCCCGGTCCCAACGATGTGCATGGCGATCCGCGTCTGTTTGACCGCGCGGGGGGCGATTTTCACATCCTCCCGGGCTCGGCGGCGTTGGATGCGGGGGAGAATCTCGGTGTCGCGGTGGACTTCGAGGGACAGGCGAGGCCGCAGCGGGGCGGAGTGGACATCGGGGCGGATGAGTGCCGTGCGATATCGCACACCGAGGTGGTGGATCACCTGCTCGGGGTGCTCGAGGTGACCGGTTTCGATCTCGAGCTGATCGACGACAACGCGGATGACACGGTCGACACGGCCGATGTGGTGAACCTGGTCAACCAGGGGCTGTGAGATCGGTGTGGAAACTTCTGGCGGAGAGGGTGGGATTCGAACCCACGAGGGAGGTACAACCCCCCTAACGCCTTAGCAGGGCGCCGCCTTCAGCCACTCGGCCACCTCTCCGCGGCGAACGCGGTCCGCGAGCAGACCTGGCGGAGGGGGAGGGATTCGAACCCCCGGATCCTTGCGGATCAACGGTTTTCAAGACCGCCGCCTTCAACCACTCGGCCACCCCTCCGAAGGGTGGAGTCCGCGTCAGGGCCGGGATGATGGGGGGCATCCCAGGGGATGTCAAGCGTCAGGGACGAGGGCCGCCTCGCTCTCCGCTGGCGGGGCACGATGTCGCCAACGCGAAATGGCCAAGGGTGTCCACCTGGGCCGTCACGGTGTTCCCGGGCATGTCAAACTGCGCCTCCCCGATCTCCGCCCAGGGACCACCGAGCGTGTCTCCCCGAAACAGCCTGAGGGATTCTCGGACACCAAGAGTCTCCGATTCGAGGAAACGCAGCGTGATCTCCGCCGTCGCCAATGTCCCCGCCGGCGCATGAAAGTGCCAGACGACGTCGGCGACGCCCTCGCCACTGACATCCCCGAGCCCCTGCACTGCAGCATCGCCTCGGATCAGGGTAGCGGTCACGACTCTGTCGCCCTCTCCCCCCTCGAGCGAGAGCCAAGCCCGGATGACCGGTGAGAGTCTTCCCCCCATGCCATGGCGCGCATTGTCGCCCTCGCGGATGCGTTCGATCACTGTGGCCCCCTCGGCATCACCGCCGCCGAAGACAACGAACACCTCACCGCTCTCGTTGGAGCGCGTCTCATCGATCTGGGGATTGTCCGCGAGAGGCGCCGCCACCGCGATCTCGGGCCATCCGTCTCCATTAATGTCGCCGCCTGAGACCACTGTGTAGCCCAGACCGTCCCGCAGGTTGTCACCGAGCACGTGCAGAGAGGTCCATGCCTCTGTGACCGGGAGGTTCGCCCCGCGCAGATCGTTTCCCCCCGGCAGAGCCCAGATCGCGCCCGCATCGCGGCGTCCGGGGGAATCGGCCCAGCGGCTGCCGAGGATCACATCGCTGAAGCCATCACCGTCGATGTCGCCTGTGGCGACCGACCAACCGGCCGCGGCCTGCATCTCCTCGCCGTGGAGCCTGGCCTCCATGATCTCGCTGATCTCGCCGTCGGTGTTGAGATCGATGAACTGCCCGCGGATCGCCTCGCCCCCGAAGATCACCAGAGCCTCGCCCACATCCCAGTTGGCATTGAGATCCCCATCGCCGAATGGAACCCCGACGACCACATCGTCGATGCCATCGCCGTCAATGTCGCCGCACGCCACGCCACGCCCCATCTGATCCTCGACATCGTCACCCAGGATGCGTGTCTCCCCCACCCCGCTGATGGAGTCGTCGGTGTCGAGCGAGATCCTCTGGCCCGAGAGATCCGGAGCGCCGAAGAGGACGATCACCTCGCCGATCCGCGCACCGCGGTTGCCCACCCCCTGGCCCCCGGGAGTCCCGGCGACGAGATCGTCGAAGCCATCGCCATCCACATCGCCGCAGGCCAGGGCGAAGCCCATCTGGTCGCCGGGATCGTCACCCGTGATCCAGGTGAAGCGTGCGTCCTCCGGGGAGGCAGGCAGAGAGATCACCCCCGTGGAGAGATGTTCCCCGCCGAAGAGCATCGCGATTGCCCCTGCATTGATGACTCCTCCAGGGGAATCGGCGGTGACGGCCCCCATGGCGAGATCGTCGGTGCCGTCGCCATTGAGATCGCCCACGGCGAGCGACCAGCCCAGCTGTGCGCCGGGCTCCTCCGCGAGCAGAGTGAGATCGGGCTGAGAGGGACCTGATCGGCGCAGATCTGGCCCACCCCAGAACACGACCACTTTCCCCGGCTCGGAGCGGCCTGCCCCAGCCACTCCCCCGAGACGCACACCCGCGATCAGGTCATCGAAACCATCGCCGTTGAGATCGCCGCAGGCCACAGCGCTTCCCATCTGCGCCATGACGCGCTGGCCCGGGAATCGGGCCACTCGCTCATCCGGCTCTCCTGAGAGATACAGTGAGTTGCCGGGCAGATCACGGGAGCCCCAGACCACCTCGACCTCGCCCGCATCCGCTCGTCCCTCGGGGTCGGCGAGCGGGGCTCCGATCACCAGGTCGGCCAGTCCATCGCCGTCGAGATCACCGAGGGCGAGGGCCTCTCCCAGGTGATCGCCCCAGTGCTCGCCGTGGATGCGCAGAGTCGGTGAGGCCTCCTCACCGGGTTCGACGTTGAGATCGAGGACAGGGGGGAGCGACACAGCCTGAGTGATCACCGCGAACGCGATGAGAAGAGAGATCGAAAAGCGCTTCAACGCGGAGCTCCTGTGGGATCTGATCTCGAATCTGCCAGGAATCTCCCCCATGGGCAAGACCCCTTGCCACATCCCCGGGTGAGGTGATAGGGCATGCTGTTGGGAAACCAAGTCATCCGAGGTGCGACTCTGATGAGCAGTCCACACATGTCGGTGCGACAGTTTCTGCTCATTCTCATTCTCCTCGGGATCATGATCGCCATCGCACTTCCGAATTTCTTGGAGAGAGACGATCGTCCAGCCAGGGCCTCCCATGCCAGGAGCGGCATGAGGGAGCTCGCGACCGCCATCGAGTCCTATCGCCTCGAGCACGGCGCCTATCCCCCCTGGGTCTCCGCCACCGATCCCGCCGCGGTCAACGCAGGCGTGGAGATGGTGGGCGATCTCCCCTCCTTCCGCTCATTTGGGGGCAGTCTCACCACACCGATGGCGTTCATCGACGCCTATCCCCTCGACTGGTTCACCCGCAGCAGAGCGAGCTATGTCTATCACAGCGACGGGGACGGCTGGATTCTCGTGAGCCCCTGCTGGGACCGCGACTACGACATCGATCCCCGGCGCGACTACGACAGCCGGATCGCGCAGCCGTCTGAGATCCTTCTGCTGCTCTCGTGCGATCCGACCAATGGCAGCCGAAGTGACGGTGACGTCTTCCGAGTCGCACAGTGAGTGACACCGGCTCACACGGCTCCACACTTAAATCGAGGGCATGGGCTGCTGTGTGAGCCGGAGAGGGTTCCCAGTCAGTCCGTGTTATCGCACCCGGGCCCGTGGCACTCTGTTTGACATTTCCGTCTCAAAGTGCTGTTCTTCTGACCAGAGATCGGCCCTGATCACTCTCTCAGGTCCAACCTCTTGGGGCGTGCACCTGGCACTGTCTGCCCCGGGCCGGTTGCATTCGCGGTTCAACAGGGGGAGGGAATCTCCGGTGAACGCGAGAGACCGATTCCTCAAGGAGATCCGGTTGGCTGTGGGGGGGGCTCGTCCGGTCACACCCTCACCAGTCCGGCAGTGGGATTCCGCTGCGAGGTCATCGGTTCTGAGCTGCCCCTGTTGGCAGAGGAGGCGGTGGGATGCCTGCAAAGCCGAGCCGGGATGCTGAGCGTCTCCGTGCCATGATCTCGGCCATGCCGGATCTGCTGATCCGTCAGACCCGTGACGGGACCTGCATCGACGCCGAGGGCGGCTCGGACAACATCCTGGATATCCCCCCAGACCAGATCGTCGGTCGAAACATCAGAGTCATCGGGCTTCCCACCGATCTCGTTGACCGGACGATCGCGGACATCGCCCAGGCCATCGACTCGGGCAACACTCAGACCTCTGAGCATCAGATCGCTCTCCCCCGTGGTCTTCGTGATCTCGAGATCCGCATCGTCCCCTGTGGTGCTGGGGAGGCCCTCAGCATCGTGCGTGACATCACCGACCGCAGGCAGTCTGAGGAGGCGCCGCGCGGGCGTGATCATCTCTATCGCCAGGCGATCGCGGCCTCCGATGCCATGCCATACCAGCGCGATTTCCGAACGGGTCGCTTCACCTTCATCGGTGAGGAGATCGAGAGGCTGACCGGATATCGTCCGGAGGAGTTCGCGGACGCCCTGGAGCCGTGGCACACGATGGTGCAGGAGACCGTGTTTCGAGGAGAGCTGGCCGGCCTGACGCGGGAGGAGGCCCGGCGGCGGATGCACGCGGGTGAGGTCGGCGTGTGGCGCGCCGACCATCGCATCCTCACCCGCGGCGGTGAGGAGCGCTGGCTCGCAGACACCTCCGTTCAGATCCGAGACGGCTCGGGCGAGGTGGTGGGATCGCTCGGAATTCTCCAGGACATCACCCACCGCGTGCGGGCCGAGGAGGCACTTCGCGGGAGTGAGCAATTCCTCAAGGGTGTCTTCGATGCCATCCAAGACGGGATCAGCGTTCTCGACACGGATCTCAACATCCTCCGAGTCAACGCCTGGATGGAGAAGATGTACTCTGACAAGGCCCCGCTCGAGGGGAAGAAGTGCTATGCCGTCTACCAGGGGCGTGAATCCCCATGCCCCTGGTGTCCGACACTTGACACCATCGAGACCGGCGAAGCGCACAGCACCATCGTGCCCTATCCCTCCGCGGAGAATCCCCGTGGCTGGATTGACCTCTCCGTCTTCCCGGTCAATGGCTCTGGGGGGCGGGTGACCAGCGTGATCGAGTGCGTGAAAGACATCACCGCACAGCGGCGTGCCGAGGAGGCCCTGCGCCAGAGCGAGGCCACGCTGCAGAGCATCTTCCGGGTCGCGCCTGCGGGGATTGGGCTCGTGTGCAACCGGGTTCTCAAGCACATCAACGATCGGATCTGTGAGATGGTGGGCCGGAGCCCAGAGGAGCTGCTGGAGCACAGTGCCAGGGTCCTTTATCCCTCAGAGGAGGAGTTCGAGTGGGTCGGCCGCGAGAAGTACCGCCAGATCTCCGAGTGGGGCACCGGGACAGTGGAGACCCAGTGGCTTCGGGAGAACGGCGAGATCATCGATGTCCTGCTGAGCTCGACACCGCTCGACGCCACCGACCTCTCGAAGGGGGTCACCTTCACGGCGCTGGACATCACTGAGCGCAGACGGGCTGCGGAGGAGCTGGCACAGCACCGCGAGCGCCTCGAGGAGCTGGTGCGGGAGCGGACCGCCGAGCTGGAGGCGACCAACCGAGAGCTCGAATCGTTCAGCTACAGTGTCTCACATGATCTGCGCGCGCCCCTGAGGAGCATCGACGGCTTCAGCCAGGTGCTGCTCGAGGACCACGCCGAGGAGCTCAGCGCCGACGCCCGGGACTCCCTCAGCCGGGTGAGGGCCGCCAGCCAGCGGATGGGGATGCTGATCGACGATCTCCTCAAGCTGTCACGTGTCACCCGATTCGAGATGCATCGGCAAGAGGTCGACATCAGCGCTCTGGCCAGCGCGATCGCGGCGGAGCTGAGACAGTCCGAGCCCGATCGACAGGGGGAGTTCGTGATCGCGGGCGGCATCACCGCGCATGGGGATCCTGTTCTGCTGCGGCTGGCCCTGGAGAATCTCCTCGGCAACGCCTGGAAGTTCACCGCCAAGTGCCCCAGGGCACACATCGAGCTCGGCGAGCTGGACACCGCAGAGGAGGAGAGGCACTTTTTTGTCCGAGACAACGGGGCAGGGTTCGACATGGCCTATGTCGACAAGCTCTTCGGCGCCTTCCAGCGCCTGCACCGATCCGAAGACTTCCCGGGAACCGGCATCGGTCTGGCCACGGTCCAGCGCATCATCCACCGCCACGGGGGACGTGTGTGGGCCGAGAGCGCCGTGGATGAGGGGGCGACATTCCACTTCACACTCTGACACCGAGAGGAGCCACCATGGCTGAGAAGATCATTCTGCTTGTGGAAGACGATCCCGACGATGTCGACCTGACAACGAGGGCACTCGAGCGCAACCACATTCTCAACGAGGTGGTGGTGGCCCGCGACGGAGCGGAGGCACTCGACCTGCTCTTCGGCGATGGGCGCTTCGCGACGGAGACCGCGGGAGAGCTCCCCGCCGTCATCCTGCTCGATCTGAAGCTGCCGAAGGTCGATGGGCTGGAGGTGCTCCGCCGCATCCGAGCCGAGGAGAGGACGCGGTTTCTGCCGGTGGTCATTCTCACCTCGTCGGACGAGGAGCGCGACATGGTCCAGAGCTACAGCCTGGGCGCCAACAGCTTTGTGCGCAAGCCGGTGGACTTCGCCCAGTTCACCGAGGCGGTTCAACAGCTGGGGCTCTACTGGCTGCTTCTCAATGAGCCGCCACCGGGCTGGAGGGGACGGGGATGAGCGAACCCCTCCGCGCACTGATCGTCGAGGACTCGGAGGACGACGCGCTTCTCGTCGTGCGTCTTCTGCAGCGCGGCGGATACGATGTCGCATTCGAGCGCGTGGAGACCTCGGAGGCCATGCGGTCGGCCCTGACGCGCGAAGTGTGGGAGGTGGTGCTGTGCGACCACAATCTGCCCCGCTTCGACTCACACAGGGCATTGTCGGTGCTTCAGGAGAGTGGGCTGGATCTGCCCTTCCTCATCATCTCGGGCAGCATCGGCGAGGAGACCGCCGTCGCCGCCATGAAGGCCGGAGCCCATGACTTCCTGCTCAAGGAGAGGCTGGGCCGACTTGTGCCCGCGGTCGATCGCGAGCTGCGTGAGGCCCGTGTCCGGCGGGAGCGCCGCCATGCCCAGGAGGAGCTCCGCCAGAGAAACCGCGAGCTGGAGGAGATCAACCTCCGTCTGCGAAAGATCATCCTGGCCACCGAGGGTCTGACCGCCTGCGAGCGGTTCGATGAGATGGGCTCTCTGCTGCTTCGGGAATTCGCGAGGCTGATGGCGGCTGAGGGCGGAAGTCTTTTTCTGCGGAAAGGGAATTCACTGGTCCTCGCCCACTCCCTCGACCCGGGGCATGCCCCCGTCGCCATCCCCCTTCCGCTGAGAGAGGACAGCATCTTCGGGCGTCTCTGGGCAGAGCGCAGCCCCGTGCTTGTCCGAGACATCGCCGCGGAGGGAGAGACGGCCCGCAGCGGCTGGGATGGTTACCGAGACGGCTCGCTTCTGGCGGTGCCTCTGCCGGACAAATCGGGAGAGCTCGTCGGCATCATCTCGCTTCACAACAAATCCCATCCCCCCTTCACCCAGCAGGACCGGGATCTGGGCATGATCCTGGGCTCTCTGAGCTGCGAGACGCTCAAGGCGATCCAGGTCTCCGACGCCCTGCGCGAGAGCGAGGCGCGCTATCGGACTCTCTTCGAGGCCGCCACCGATGCCATCTTTGTGATGCGGGGGACACAGTGCATCGACTGCAACAGCCAGGCGCTGAGCATGTTCCGGAGCAGCAGAGAGGGGCTCGTTGGGAAGGAGCCATGGGAGTTGTCCCCGCCCTCGCAGCCGGACGGGCAGAGCTCGGTGAGCAAGGGACGAACACTGATCGACCGGGCTCTTGCGGGCGAGCCCCAGCTCTTCGAATGGCGTCACCTCCGAGGGAACGGCACCACCATGGACACCGAGGTGGGCCTGAATCGTCTCGAGGTTCCCGGTGGACCGCTTCTGATCGCGACCGTGCGCGACGTCACCGAGCGCAGGCGCGCGGAGACGCAGCTGCGAACCTTTGTGGAGCTGGGTCAGAGGCTGACGGAGGCCAAGAGTGCCAGGGAAGCCGCCTCAATCATTCTCCGGGCGGCTGATGACCTCCTGGGATGGGATGCGGCTTTTCTGGACCACTACGACGCCGCACACGAGGTGTGTGTTCCCCTGCTCTACATGGACACTGTCGGGGGTGACAAGAGCGAGGTGCCGCTCCCGATAATCGGAAGGAACCAGCGCGTGGTGGAGGGAGGGGCCCGGCTCATTCTCCGGGGAGAGCCTCCCATCGCCGATGAGCTGCCCCGCTTCGGAGACCTGTCAAAGATCTCCGCATCTCTCATGTTCGTCCCGATCCGCCGGGGCGATCGGAGCGTGGGTATCCTCTCGATCCAGAGCTACACACCCCAGGCCTACACCGAGGACGATCTGCAGATCCTCCAATCCCTCGCGGAACACTGCGGCGGAGCTCTCGAGCGCATCCAGGCCGAGGAGGCGGAGCGGCACAGCCGCGAGGTCACCGCGGCCATCGCCGACGCCAGCGTCAGATTCATCGAGTCCGGCAGCCTCAGGGCCATGGCCCGTGTCGTGGTCGAGCACGCCGCCAGGATCACAGGGGCCACCATGGGCACCCTCATCGTCGTGGATGAGTCGGCAGAGGGATCTCAGCTCAGCATGCACGCGGTCACAGAGATGACCTGGACCTCGATGACGGGAAAGGCTCTCGCCGAAAAGGCCCGCCGGTCTCTCCGCGAGAGGGGGCACTATCCCCTCGCCATCGAGAGAGGACTCATCACCACCCCCATCCGCCGTGGTGTCACAGTCCTGACCAACAGCCCCGCCGAGCACAGCGACTGGGCAGGCTCGGCTCCCGAGGGCCACCCACCGATTCACTCTTTCCTCGGTGTCCCGCTCAAGATCGCGGGGAAAGTGGTCGGACTGATCGCCCTCGCGAACCGCCCAGGGGGTTTCACCGCGCAGGAGGTCCATGAGGTCGAGGCCTTTGCCAAGGCGGCGGCTCTGGCGCTGCGGACGGCCCGCTCGGAGGAGGAGCGGTCCAAGGTGGAGAGGCTGCTGCACCAGTCTCAGAAGATGGAGGCCATTGGCCAGCTGGCCGGGGGCATCGCGCACGACTTCAACAACCTGCTGCTGGCGATCCTCGGGTACACCGATTTCGTCCTCGAGGACATCGAGCCGGGGGACAGGAAGCGCCTCGACCTCGAGCAGATCCGTCTGGCCGCGAGGCGAGCGGCGGACCTCACACGGCAGCTGCTGGCCTTCAGCCGTCAGCAGGTGCTTCACCCCGTTCACCTGGATCTCAATCGCGTCGTCGACGACCTCATCAAGATGATCAGACGCCTCATCGGTGAAAACATCCTGCTCAGGGTGAGACCCGGCGAGAATCTGCGACCCGTCCAGGCGGACCAGGGGCAGATCGAGCAGGTTCTGATGAACCTCTGCATCAATGCCAGAGATGCCATGCCCGGGGGCGGGGAGATCACGATCGAGACCTCCAACATCGAGGTCAGTGAGGAGCAGAGCCGCACCCGCCTCTCCGCGAAGCCCGGACGGTTCACTCAGATCTCTGTCTCGGACACAGGGTGCGGGATGGATGAGGAGACGCAGCGGCGGATCTTCGAGCCATTCTTCACCACGAAAGAGGTGGGCAAGGGAACGGGCCTTGGACTCGCCACGGTTTATGGGATTGTGGAGCAGCACGGGGGTTTCCTCGATGTCCAAAGCGAGCCGGGTGAGGGCTCGACGTTCATCGTCTGTCTCCCCAGTGTCGACGAGAGTGCGGAGGCCCAGGTCACACCGCTCCCCAGACCGGCTCTGGGGGGCACAGAGACCATACTCCTCGCCGAAGACGAAGAGATCGTGCGGAGTCTCGCCAAGCGCATCCTGCAGGACTCAGGGTACACCGTGCTCGAGGCGCGGGATGGCAAGGAGGCTCTCCGCGTCTTTGCAGAGAAACCGGAGTCCATCGACCTCGCCATTCTCGACATTGTGATGCCCGGCCTTGGGGGACGGGCCGTGCGCGACAAAATGGTGAGGAGACGACCAGAGGTCCGCGCTCTTCTCATGTCGGGATACAGTGCGGATGCCATCCCCGGATTCATCCTGGATGCGGGACTGGAGATGATTCAGAAGCCCTTCGATGCCGGCACACTTCTCAGAAAGGTGCGCGAGGTCCTCGACTCCTGAGCCTCGCTGAGTGCTGTGGGGAAGTGGTGGGGCTGACGAGACTTGAACGCGCGACGCTCGAATCACACGATCCACCTGCACCGGATGTTCCGCAGGCTGAGGGCGAAGAGCGCTGCGCAGAACACCGCCAGCAGACCGAAGTCCAGGGCCAGCGGCATGGTCCCGGCGTGGCGGATCGAGGCGTGCAGCACATCGGCCCCGTAGGTCAGCGGCAGCGCGTGGGACAGCGGGCGCAGCCAGGCCGGCAGCTGCTCGACGGGGAAGAACAGCCCGCACAGAAACAGCATGGGGAAGCGGAAGAAGTTCGAGAAGGTCTGGGCCTCGAAGACCTCGCTGACCGAGACCGCGATGAGCAGCCCCAGGAACGTCGAGCTGATGGCAATGAGCACGACCGCCGGGATGAGCGCCAGCCAGTCCACGCCCGACAGGTCGGTCAGGAACGCCGCCATGATGACCGGCACGAAGGCATTGGCCACGCCGAAGAGAATCGCGCCGGCGGTCTTGGCCAGCATGAGCAGCTCCAGCGGGATCGGCGCGAGCAGCAGCCGCTCGAACGACCGGCCCCTCTTCTCGAACGTCACGGTGACGGACAGCAGGCTCGTCGTGCCGAACAGGACCGACACGGCCATGACGCCCGGCAGCAGCGCGGCGACGCTGTCCAGTCCCAGGCCCGAGCGGATGAAGAACATCCCCGTCCAGGCCAGCGGGAAGATCAGACCCCAGCTGATGTTCGGCGGCTTGAGGTAGTAGGCCCGCATGTCCTTGATCAGGATGTTCCAGAACGCGATCCACGCTCTCATGCGCCGCCTCCCGCCTGCACCTTCTCTTTCTCCTGCTTCATCGCAGCGGCCTCGATGCCCGTGATCTGGACGAAGACCTCCTCCAGCGACGGGCGGACCTTGCGCGCCTCAGACACCTCCGCGTCGCGGTCCTCGAGGAATCGCACCAGCGGACCAACCCGGACAGGCTCGGGCGACTCCACGCGGATGCTGCTCTCCGCGACGGCCTGGCACAGAAGGTCCGGAAACTCGGCCACCATTGCCTCGCACAGCCGGGCGGCGCTGTTGGAGACGGCGAACTGCACCACGTGCCTGCCCTGAGTCTGACGCATCAGGTTCTCGACCGTATCGATCCGAACGATCCGGCCGGAGACGATGAAGGCGATGCGCCGGCAGAGCCGCTCGGCCTCCTCGAGGTAGTGGGTGGTCAGGAAGATCGTCGTCCCGGCGGTGTTGAGGTCGGCGATGAGCTGGCGGATCTGCCTGGCGCTGGCCACGTCGATGCCGGTGGTCGGCTCGTCGAGGAAGAGGAGGGGCGGCGAGTGGATGATCCCCGCCGCGATGGTGAGCTTCCGCTTCATCCCCTTGGAGTAGATGGCGAACTTGCGCTCGGCCGCGTCGGCCAACCCGAATTGTGCGAGCAACTCGCGCGCCCGGTCCTCGCGGTCGCGCTTGCGCAGGCCGTAGAGTGCTGCGCAGAAGCAGAGGTTCGCGAAGCCCGTCAGTTCCGGATACAGGTTGCTCTCGTCGGGCACGACGCCCATCAGGTGCTGGGCGGCCTTGGGGTTCTTGGAGCAGTCGATCCCGGCGATGCAAATGGTGCCAGCGTCCGGCCGGGCCAGACCGGTGAGCAGGTTGATCGTCGTGGTCTTGCCCGCCCCGTTGGGGCCCAGGAAGCCAAACAGCTCGCCGCGGTGCACAGTGAAGGTGACAGAGTCCACGGCCACGACATCGCCGAAACGCTTGGCGAGTTCGAACACCTCGATGACGACACCGGCCTCTGTCATTCTTGCGCCTTCAATTTGGCTGCACTGGGGTGGCCGCGCGCGGTTCTTTCGAAGAGCAAGCCGAGAAATCCCGCCTCTGTGAAGATTCCCGGCTCGACTCGTGGCTTCTCCGGCGGCGCATCCCCCGGTCTCCAGAACAGAGCGCTCGCCGCCCGCGTGAGCGTGAATCCAGCGTTTTCGACCAGTTCCACAGTCTCCGCCCCTGTTCGGAAGTGAGCCAGGGCGTACACGGGATGCCCGCGGTGAGCTTTCTCCACGTACTCTCTCCCCCAGGGGCCGTCGGCGGCGACGGTGCCTATGAGCAGGCACCCAAGCGGCCGCAATATCCGCTGGCATTCCTTCAGAGCCGCCTCGGCACTTCCGATGAAACAGAGGGTCAGCGCCATGAGAACGCCATCGAACGAGCTCCTCTGGAACGGGAGGTCTTCGGCGCGTGCCTCATGCGTTGCGATGTCTCGGCCTGCCGCCATTTCGAGCATTCGCGGTGATGGGTCGACTCCCTCGGCGATGCCCAGCGTGTAAGCAAAACGGCCGGTCCCGACGCCGACTTCCAACCAGCGCCCCGGGCGCCCCTGTTGGAGCAGACGCAGGCACTCGACTTCCTCACGAAAAATCGCCGCTCCTTCCGGCGTGTTGTACCACCGGTCGTATTCATCCGCGATGCCATCGAACACTCGCGTCACGTGAGCTTCTCCGGGGATGGCCGCGAGGAACCGGCATGCACCCTGCTCCGTGGGCCTTCAGCTTCGCGCCACCTCAAGCGGAATACACGGCTCTCTCTCAAAACGTCAGGATCCTGTCGGCCTCCACGGCCCATCGCGTCAGTTGACTCATGGAGCTCAGTTCGACCCCTTCCAACAGAGCCAGTCCCGCGATGCCGCGCGCCTCGGAGCAACCGCCACAGGCTTTCACTTGCCCGCCTCTGTTTATCACCGCCTTCAGCATGCGCTCAACGTTGTAGTAGCCCTTCGGCGTCGATTGAGAAGACAGGGCGCACGTGACCGAATCTGCCAGCAGAAAGATCAGGACCTCGACATGGGTATGCTCCTTCTGCATTTCCATTGCCATTCGGAGGGCGTTGTACGCCTTCTCTGAGCCGTAAGGGGCATCGTTGATGATGAAGAGCACTTTCATACAGCATCTCCTTGTTGGTTTGTCCCGTCTTCAGCTTTGAAGGACCGCTCGTGCCTCGGCCCGCTCTTGACCGTCAAGCACACGTGTCCCCCGGCGTCACCGTGGCACTCGCGGATCTGCTCCGGCGTGCAGTCTTCGGGCTTGCCCTTCAGCCTCTCCGGCCTCTGGCAGTCCTTCTCCTTTTCATCGCATCGTCGCATCTCGATGCTCCTCTCGTGTCTCTGCGGCCCCCACGCCTGGGGTCCAGCAGCTTGTCGATCTCCCCCCGCCACGTGGCGAGGGTCTTTTCACTCAGGCGATAGTGGACGTGGCAGCCGCGCCTCTCGTCGACGACGAGGCTGACGCCTCGCATGACCCGGAGGTGCTGCGAGACCGCGCCCTGCGTCACGTCCAGCCGGGCGGCCAGCGCGTTGACGCAGAGGGACCGGCCCTTCAGGAGCTGCACGATCCGCACGCGCGTGTCGACGGACAGCACCCTCATCAGCGCCGCCACTCTCTTGGGGTCTCCAGACATTTTAGTACCCGCTAATATGCTTTCAGATTCGCTGGGCCGGTGTCAAGCGGCTTCTCGCCGTGCGATGGAACAGTGCAGGTAGATTGTGACCCACCCCTGCGCC
>JAFGKF010000352.1 GCA_016928695.1 Candidatus Sumerlaeota bacterium
GGCGGGAGGGCGAAAGCCCTCCCGCCGGGATTCATTGGTGTGAGGATAGCTTCACTCGGAGGAGAACACGGAGAGCTCGACGGGGATCTCGAGGGGCGCCGCGAGCGTGGCATCCCAGATCCAGAGGGCGTTGAGTTCGTCGTCCTGTGGATCGGCGTAGATCGTGCCCTGCAGTCCGATCTCGTTGGCTCCGAGCACGACGATGGGCGGTGAGATGCCTGGGACGGCGTGAATGATGTCGCCCGGTGCAGCACCGACTCCCATTGTGGCCAGGTTGACGATCCCGGCGAGGCTCGGTGATCCGGCGGCCAGTGAGAAGAGCACGGGTCCCGCCTGATCAACGTAGAGGGCATCGATGTTGTCGCCTGAGCCTGCGGCCAGGCCCATCGCCGCCGCGGTGATGATGGGCCATGGCTGCATCCCGAGGGGACCGGGCATGCAGATGTCCGCCGGGTCGATCGTTGCCCCTCCGGTGTTGAGGAAGGATTTGTCGCAGCTGAAGTAGAACAGCGGGGTGTCCGCGATCATGTCACCGTCGGTGTCTTCCATGCCCAGGGCATCGAAGACGGACATCTGCAGAATCAGGGCGTCGAGATCGTCCTGCGGTGGCCCGGGCAGGGCGAGGCCGCAGGCGTCCTCATCGGCGATGACGACATTCGATCCGATGGGATTGAGCGCGATGGCCTCGTAGACATCTCCCGGCTGCTCGGCGGGAACAGCGGTGGCCTCGAGGTTGACGCCGGAGCCGGGGAGACCCTGGGCGGCGTTGTCGACCGAGAACTGGACGAACAGCAGACCGCTCAGCAGCAGAGTCCGTGCGTCCTCAGGTGTGGCCGGAATGGCGATGACCCCGTCAGTGGCCAGAGCATCGATGTTCTCCTGGTCGGTGGGGATGGTGCACTGGGGAGGGGGCGGGACCAGCCCTGGTGGAGGACCATTCAGCCCAATTCCCAGCGTTGGCACGGTCGGGAATCCGTCATCGACGATCTTGATATTGGAGAACGGCAGGATCGGCACCGAAGAGACCGGCAGACCGTCCGCTTGATAGATGTCGTCGTCGGCTGAGTCCGCTGCGCCCGGCGGAGGACCGGGCCAGAAGGGTCCGAACTGCTCGCCGGCCACGCAGCTCGGAGGGGTGCCTGCGGGCAGGCCTGTTGGCAGGCCGAGCTGGGCGGGGCCCGCGGAGAACTCGAGGTTGTTGATGAGCGGGCTGACGCCCGTGGTGGCCGCCGCCGCGGAGAGCGGCAGGGCGATGATGATGAGAAGTGCAAGACCTCCCCATGCTCCCAGATGATATGCGTTTTGTAGGTCTCTCACGAGTGATGCACCCCCTGAGTGCCGTGTGAGACGGTGAGCTGACGCCCCCACCCGCATCCATCCCTGCGACGCGCAGATCTCACTGTCTCGACAGTGAAATGTGCGGCCCACGCTTTCCCCGAGCGGATCTGCGCTGCGTGGGCCTTTGGTCCCTGGGTCCATGTCCCTCGAGCACGGCCCCAGTTCCATTCGCAGATCCGGCTCTGAGGATAGAAGATGGGGATCGGATGTCAATGAGGGCGCAATTGTGCACGTGATTTGCACCTTTTGTTTCCTCCGCATGATCTCCCGATGGAATTCCGGTGAATGCTGAGGCGTTGTCTGCATTCGGGGCGAAGGGACTCATGAAAATGGCGGGAGTGCATTGACACTCCCGCCGGATTGTCGAGTGGACGGCAGTCTCAATCGGCCCAGAACACCGAGAGCTCGACGGGGATCTCCAGGGGAGCCGCAAGTGAGGCATCCAGGATGCACAGTGCGTTGAGCTCGTCGTCGGCCGGGTCGCCGTAGAGTGTTCCACGCAGGCCGATCTCATTGGAACCGATCACGACACAGGGCGGAGTCACCGGTGTGACATGGATGATGTCACCCGGATCGGCGCCGATCCCACCGACCGCGAGGTTCTGAGTGGTTGCCAGGCTCGGGGAGCCCGCGGCCAGCGAGTACATGGCCACGCCGAACGTGGCGTCCATGTAGAAGGCATCGATGTTGTCGCCGGGCACCAATCCGAGGGCGGCCTCGGCGATGAACAGTGTGGGCTCCGGCGCTGGAGTGGCGGGTGCCAGGGATGGCCCTGGAGTCATGATGTCCGCGGCGCTGAAGAATCCCACCGGGCCCGCCGTCACGAAGGGCTTGTCGACGCTGAACATGAAGAACGGCGTGTCATTGGAGCCATCGCCGTCGGTGTCCCAGAAGGGTCCACCGTCCATCACCGATTGCTCCAGGATCAGCGCATCCAGGTCGTCCTGAGGCGGACCGGGCAGAGCCAGTCCCGACGCATCCTCATCGGCGATGACCACATTGGTGAGAGTGCCGGGCGCGGACTCATAGACGTCGCCCGCCTGCTCCGGTGGCACAGCGATGGCCTCGAGATTCACCCCTGTGCCTGGGAGGCCCAGGGCGAAGTTGTCCACCGAGAACTGGACGAACAGGGTGCCGCTGAGCAGAGCCGTGCGCGCCAGCTCGGCCGACGTCGGCAGAGGGACGAGTCCCGTCTCCACGGCCAGGGCATCGATGTTCTCCGCGTCGGTGGGGATGGTGCACTGGGGTGGTGGGACGATGCCCGGCGGTGGCACGTAGGGTGGAATTCCGGGGGGAGGGACGATCCCTGTGCCGATGACGGGGATGGTGGGAAAACCGTCATCGACGATTTTCACGTTCGAGAACGGGAGAACAGCGGGCAGGGTCAGATCCGCCCGATAGACATCGTCGTCCGCTGAGTCCGGGGGACCGGCGATGACGAATGGCCCCATCTGCTCGGCGAACAGGTAGCTCGGCGGCGTCCCCATGGGGAGAAGGGTGGGGGCGCCGTTCTGCGGGGGCCCGGCCGAGAACTCGAGGTTGGTGATGAGCGGGCTGACGCCCGTGGTGGCCGCCGCCGCGGAGAGCGGCAGGGCGATGATGATGAGGAGTGCGAGTCCTCCCCATGCTCCCAGATGAATTGGGTTTCGATGGTCTTTCACGAGTGATGCACCCCCTGAGTGCCGTGCGAGACGGCGAGCGGCCGCACCCGCAGGCATCCCTGCGACGAGCAGATCTCACAGTCTCGACGATGAGTTGAGTGACCCGTGTTCCCCAGAGAACCTGAGCGGCACGGGCTCTTTGGCCTCTGGGTCCATGACCCTCCATCATGGTCCCCGGCCCATGCGCACGTGACGTCAAAGAGAATAGAGAGTCGGTGTGGATTGTCAATCAATGGGCTTTTTGCCATATCACATGCATATTTGTGTTGGCAGTGTGCACAGCCTGTCAGACTCCCTGTCGTCAATTGACGGCAGGTGATCTGAACGAAGGACTATCCCTGGAAATCGTTGTCGTGATCAAATGCATCAGCGGTGAGCTCAGCTCCAGGGATCGATGAATTCACCGAATCAGGAGTGTCAGCCATGCGAATCGCAGTCTCTCTGCTCGCGCTCTGCTTGCTCTCAGCGGCTCAGGCCCAGGAGCTCCCATGGGCGCCGGGCACGTCATCACTCGATGCGTGGGAGCAGGTGGATCACGGCGTGGAAGGGAACTGGTCTCTCTCTTGCGGAGTGATCATGCAGAACAGCCAGGACCAGGGGGTCGCTGGGGAAAACGCGTGGACAGCGCTGATTGGCGGCCATCCCGAGTGGAGAGACGTCACACTCCGCGCGACCGTGAAGATCCACGGGGAGGGGGAGGGCGACACGGTCGGGCTGATCTTCGGCTGGCGGGACGCGGAGAACCACTGGCGCCTGCGCCTGGAGCGCTCCTGGACGGGCGGTGAGGCGTGGCGCGTGCTGGAGCATGTGGTCAGCGGCGAGGTCGAGGAGATCGCGCGGCTGGAGGGGATGAGCGAGAGGGATCAGGTGGAGCTCCAGATCGACATCACCGGCAACATTCTCATTCTCACCGAAGACCAGATGGCCCTCTGGTCCTCCCTCCGAGCCCATGACCGGCCGAGCTGGGCAGGCAGGGTGGGGCTGCTCTCGGGCGGTGCGGGATTCACCTCGTTCCGGCAGATCGGTGCGGCCACGCCGCGATTCGATCATCTCTTGGCCATGGGGCCGTGGATCAGCGACATCGGACCCACGCACGCCACGGTGAGCTGGGGTTTCCATCAGCCCATGCTCTCCTCCGCCATCGTGTCTCCCGAATCGCCGGAGCCGGAGCCCGTGGAATTCCCCTCGGCTCTCATCGAGCCCGACCCCTTTCTGTATTCCATGGAGTGGTTGGATGAATTTCGCCGGATGGCGAGAGAGGGGGAGCAGCCGCGCGCCCGCTGGGAGATGACCTTCACGGGTCTCGAGCCGGGCACCCGATACACGGGAGTCGTGCAGCTCTTCAATCTGGACCCCGCCACGTATTCTCCGATCGAGGATGCCTTCTCGTTCATGACCACCCCCGCCGAACCCTCAGTGCCTTTCCGCCTGGGCGTGTGGGGCGACAACCGCACGGACGTCGAGGCGCATCGCCGCGTGACCGAGGCACTGGCGGACGAGGAGCCCGACATCGCGGTCAATGTGGGCGACGTGGTGACCGATGGCCGCAATCCGCACGAGTGGCGCGAGGAGTTCTTCGAGCCCGCACGGCGTCTCCTGGCCAGCACGCCGACCTATATCGCCATCGGAAACCACGAGCGCGACGACGATCTCTTCTATGAGCTCTTCCCGTTCCCCGGCCGCCGGAACTGGTTCGCGGTGACGTATGGCTGCCTGCGGCTCATCGTGCTCGACACGAACCAGCCCGTCCGCCCGAACTCGCCGCAGCACGACTGGCTGCTCGACGAGATCGAGAGCGAGGCGTTCCAGAGCGCCACCTGGCGCATCGCGGCGTTTCATCATCCGCCGTTCAGCGAGGGGTGGGACAACCCCGACTGCGACGGCGAGCTGGCCGTGCGGCAGCACCTGTGGCCTGTGCTCCGCGACGCCGGGGTCGACATCCTGCTCATGGGCCACACGCACGACTACGAGCGCGGGACGCTCGACGGCGTGGTCCATGTGATCACAGGCGGTGGCGGCGCACCGCTCGACCACTTCGTGCAGAACTGGGATTTTTTCGAGGTGTACGAGTCGACCTATCAGTTCTGTCTGCTCGACATCTCGCCCGAGCGGATCGAGTTCCAGGCCAAGACGCCCGACGGGCGGGTGATCGACGAATTCACATTGACGCAGGAGAGCCCTGAGGCGCTGACTCGGTCCGGCAGCGATCTCTCGGCAGAGGAGGGAAATCCATGATGGATGTCATCACAATCACCATGCTCATCATCGCCTCGTTCAGCGGCGACATCGGCGTCAACGATCTGGGGGGGGCGATCACGGTCTGGACCAGCGAGGGCAGCTCGGTCACGGTGGACCAGGTGGTCGACACGGTCGGCGTGCCGGACAATCTCTTCCCGCCGGATCGCCTCACACCTGAGTGCCTTGCCATCGACGCCACGATCATGGCGGAGGGCGAGGGGGGCGTGCGCCTGACTCTCCACTCGGCGGACGAGGGGCCGCTCATGGCGGTCGACTACTCGCACCTTCTGCTGCTCGTCCGCGGTGAGGTGGGCGGCGAGTCGCTCATGATCATGATGCGCGACGCGACGATGATGGGTCCCGGCGAGGCGATTCCGCTGGGGCCGGTGGAGTCGTTTCTCCGCGGTGGACGCATCGAGACCAACTGGGGGCTGGCGCGGATCGCGCTGACCGAGTTCGACATGATTGATCTCTCGCAGCTGGAATCGGTCGAGCTGGTGTTCAACACGCCGGGCGCGGAGCGTGTCTACGTCGACGAGATTGCGCTGACGGGAATTCCCGCGGCTCAGCTCGATGTTGTGGAGCCGCCGACGGAGCCGCAGGAGCCGGTCGAGATTCGGCGTCCGAATCCCTGAGTCAACCGCTCAGCAGGCCAGCGCTTTCAGCTCGATGTCGATCCCCTCGTCGTCGCTGAGCTGCTCGAGCGCCTCGCGCAGCGGCTTGATGACGCTCTGCTCGGGGATGGCGAGCGTCATCTCGAGGTGGAAGACGGGGGCGCCCGACCATGGCCCGGGGCGTGCGGCACACTCGGCGACCTCGATGTTGATCCTTTTCTCGGCGAGGACGTGGCTGATGCGGTTGACGATGCCCGGGTGGTCGAGGCTGGTGGCGGTGAGCCGGTAGGCCAGCGCGCCCGGGTGAGGGCGATGGTGAGGCGCGGCGGTTCGCTTGGCGATCGCGCGCAGCTCCTCGCGCTCGGCCATCTCGTCGACCTCCGCCTCGATCTCGCGGGCGGCGCTCTCGCTGGCGCTGACGAGGAACATCGCGCCGAACTCCCCGCCGAGCACGGCCATGTGAGACTCGACGATGTTGCCGCCGCGGTTGAGGATCCAGCGGGTGACGGCGTCGACGATGCCCGGGTGGTCGTTGCCCAGGACAGAGATCACCAGGTGGATGTCGCTGATGGTCATGGAATCCCCTCTCTTCAGATGGCCCGGACCAGGCCGCCGTCGAGGATCAGCACCTGGCCGGTGAGATAGGTGTTGGCCCAGGATCCGAGCCAGGCGACGAGCCGGCCCAGCTCCGCGGGCTGGCCAATGCGGCCGAGGGGGATCTGCGCCGCGATGCCCGCGCGGATCTCATCGGTCGTCTTGCCCTGCTTCGCCGCCCGGATCTCGGTCAGCTCGCGCACGCGGTCGGTGTCGATGAAGCCCGGGCCGACGGTGTTGATCAGGATCCCCTCGGGGGCGAGCTCGGCAGCGAGCGTCTTGGCCAGGGCGACGAGCCCCGCGCGGTAGACGTTCGAGAGCAGCAGTCCGGGTGCGGGCTGCCGCACGGTGAAGGAGGTGAGGTTCACGATGCGCCCGCCCCCCGCGCGTCGCATGAGCGGCAGCGCGTGGCGGATGGCGCGCGCGGCGCTGAGCAGGGTCACCTCGTGACCGGTCCGCCAGTCCTCCTCGGACAGGTCGCCGAAGTCGCCCGGCCGGGGGCCGCCGGTGTTGTTGACGAGGACGTCGACGCCGCCCAGCTCCTCGGTGGCGTGGTCGAAGACTGCGCGGACATCTTCGGCGCGGGCGACGTCGCAGATCTGCGTGATCACCTCGGTCCCTGACTC
The DNA here is from genome assembly GCA_016928695.1 of Candidatus Sumerlaeota bacterium. Classification (GTDB taxonomy): domain Bacteria; phylum Sumerlaeota; class Sumerlaeia; order JABWBI01; family JABWBI01; genus JAFGKF01. The sequence continues at coordinate 7,072 of JAFGKF010000352.1, forward strand.
GTCGGCGATGGCATCGGCCGCACTGCGGAGGTTTTTCTCGTCTCGGCTCGCGATGAGCACGCGCGCCCCCTCGCGGGCGAGCTCGAGCGCCGCGGCGCGGCCCAGCCCTCTGCTCGCGGCGAAGACGACGGCCGCCCTGTCCCTCAGTCCCAGATCCATGGTCAGCGGCGCGACCTCTTCTTGTCGTCGAGCTCCTTGGGTGCGAGCCGCTGGCCCTGGTGGAGCCCGATCTCGTGCGCCATCTGGAGCATGCGGATGATCGCCTCCGCGCTGGCCAGCGCCTGATCGTCGGTGCGGCACTTGAGGCGAACGAGGCCGAAGTTCGATCCGTCGCAGGTGAAGGTGATCACGCCCTCAGGGAGCTTGTCATCCATGTGGCCGAATTGCTTCTTGTACCGGTCGATGCTCATCGGCACGTCTCCTCCGAAAGGGGCCCCACCCCCGGGCTTCCCGCCCGCCCTGGTGAAAGGGTCCGACAAGTGGGAGAATTCCTCAACCCCCAAATGCGGGAGCCGGCCCGAAAGAGAGATCGCGTGCGAGCCGATGCGCTGTGCGACGGGCACGACTCGCTGGAATGGATGGGCCCCGTCGGTCGTCACCGGGAGGAGGCGGGAGACGGGACGGGGGATGTGCCGGAGGACGGGGGATCCAGGGGGGGCACATGCGCGCGGGTGCGGCCAATGGATTCGACGATGCGCCCGCCGTCATCGGCGGAGCCGCGGACGATGATCACGGGATTCGCGTCGCTGTGGGCGCCCGGGCGGGGATTGAGGACCGTGGTTCCCGGGGGTGCGCCGGGAGATATGAATGATTTTTCATTTATCGGATCTCCATCGGGTTCGAGGGGGGTGGGAAGGTTCCAGCCGCCGCACACAGGTTGCAGCGAAGGGGTGTCGTGCCCCCAAGCTTGGAGTGCGCCGGATGATCCGGAAGAGATTTTGAAATGTGACTGATTCCC
>JAFGKF010000353.1 GCA_016928695.1 Candidatus Sumerlaeota bacterium
CAACCTGGGATCTCACGCAGATCCCCGACGGCGAGTGGACTGTGCGCATCACTGTGACCGACGAGGCGGGCCTGACCGGGCAGGACACGTTTGCCATCACGCTGGACCGCACGCGCCCGGAGTCGGTGATCACCGCGCCCACGACGGGCTCGGAGTTCAACACCCTCTCGATCACGGTGGAGGGGACGGCCTCGGACAACATGCTGGTCGGCTGGGTCGATGTCTGGGACTCGGTGTCGGGTCAGTGGCACCGGGCCACGGGCACAGCGAATTGGACATATGAGTGGACGGGGACGAGCGGCTGCCAGGAGGTGACCTTCCGCAGCCGGGCGACCGACTGGGCGGGCAACGTCGAGGCGACGCCGTTCTCCGAGGTCACGGTCAACGTGGTGGCCGATGCCGAGCTGATTCCCATCTATCCCCTGTCGCATGCCACGCCCTCGGAGGTGATGCAGGGCGGAACACTCCACCGGTCGATTCTCATCGTCGACGCCGCGGGCAATCCCCTCGGCGGGGCGAGGATCTGCTACGCGGACACCTCGGGCGGCGAGGAGTATGCCGTGGCGGACTCCGATGGGATCGTCGACCTGGATGTCTGGACGCAGGACATCGACGATCACTCCGATCCCATCGAGACCCCCATCGCGGCGGTGATCGACATCACCCGCGTTCGCTCGGGTGGGGGGAGCAGCGCCTGCGACTTCGGGGCAATCGAGCCGTGGCCCGACATCCCGGTGACGATCCGGCCGCGCGACGCCCAGCACTTCTGGACGGCGGGGCTTGGGGGCTCGGTGAAGGCGGGGATCACGGCCTATGTGACGGGCTCCTCGGGCGGCGGCACACGGCTCGAGATCGACGCGGCGGAGAACGTCCGGATCACGCAGAGCTGGGACGTCGCCGCGGGCGTCGGCGTGGAGTTCGGCATGGAGGAGGATCTCGGCATCGCGGAGGTGGGCGCCAGCGCGGGGGCGGAGGCGAACCTGCTCCTCCGGGGGGACACCGTCTTCGCGTTCGGCCAGGCTCTGTGCGATGACCTCGGCGACTCGGGGTGCCGCGACCGCCGCCAGGCCTACGCGGCGGTGGTGATCGCCTCGCTCGCCCGCAACGCGATGGTGCTGAGCAATCCCCTGGTCGACAAGATCATCGGTGTGCTCACCGCGGCGGTCTACAGTGACTGGGTGGAGAGCCTCAGTGTCGAGGGGGGCATGAGCCTCGAGGCGGGCGGTGGCGTCAGTTCGAGCATCGGTCTCGAGTCGAACGAGGGGGCGGAGGGGAGCCTCGAGCTCAGTCTCATCGACGGCTCGGTCGAGATGGCCTTCCTCGTGGGGATGCGCGCGTATCCGCAGGACGAGCGGGTGGGCTTCCTCATGATCCAGGAGATCTCGACCTCGCTCAACGCCCTGACGTTCAGCGCGGTCGGCAATGACATGATGAGCGCCACCGACTTCTTCGGCCTCGAGGGCGCCAACACCGACTTCACTTTCACCGAGGAGGTCATCTTCGATTCCCTCGACGCGCCGCAGGAGTTCATCTTCACGATCAGCGACGGCGAGGGAGAGGTCAGACACATCTTCGACGACTTCGACGCTGTCCAGCAGATCGTCGAGCAGGCCGCATCGAACGCCGGTGCGCTCGCGGAGTCCTTCAATCCCGCGACGGGAGGGGGCCTCCAGCTCGGCTTCGAGGCCTGCCGCAACGAGCTGTGCAATCTGTATCTCCTCTTCCAGACGGTGCCGCACCGCGTCGAGCGGTCGGAGATCGCCGAGGAGAGCACGTTCGACTTCGACTTCGAGCTCGACTTCAACATCCAGGTCATCACCGTCGGCGGGGCGCTCTCGGTCGCCTACACCGAGGGGCGCGAGTGGACCGCCGAGGAGATCGTGTTCGACGGCTCACACCGCCACACGATCGCGACCTACACACACGACTCCTTTGTCGACCACGACGCCCACACGATGGGCGAGCTGCTCGCCGCGACCCTCGACGGGCTGTGGACCTATGTGCTCGATGTGGTGGACTGGGTCGAGGACGGGGTCAACGGCGCCGTGGACTGGACGCTGGACACACTGGGGATCAGCGGCGCCTCGGTGCACGTCGCGCCCCTGAGAGACAGCGATCCGGAGGTCTGGCTCGCCCTGTCGGGGGAGGCGGGCTCCTTCAGCGGCACGCAGGATCTGGCGATCATCGGATTCCGCCCCGACTCTCAGCCGACCCGGGGGCTCAGCGTCTTCGGGAGGATCTACAATCTCCAGCCAGAGGACCTCGCGCTGCTCAAAGCCGTGACGCTCGACATCGGACACGGCGATCCGGTGCTTCCCACCGGCTCCGACGAGGCCGACATGGACATCTTCCTCTGGGACAGTGCGGAGGGACGGTGGCGGGCGATCGCGAGCAGTGCGATGGTCTCACCCGAGCACGCGCGCACGGCTCAGATCACCGAGTTCGGGACGTACGCCGTGGGCCTGGACCTCACGCCGCCCGAGATCCACCTGCTGCCCCCGGCGAGCGAGGGCTTCGCCGCGCTCGATGAGGACATCCTGGCCGAGGTCTTCGATCTGGCCAGTGACATCGGGAGCATCGAAGTCACGCTCGATGCGCAGCCCCTCACGGTGGATCACGACACCGACACGCATCGGCTGACCATCACTCTCCCCGGCGGTCTCAGCGCCGGCACGCATCATCTCGCCATCACCGCCTGCGACACCGCGGGCAACTGCGACACGCTGGAGAGCGACATCGTCTTCGAGAGCACTCCGCCCACCGCGGAGATCACCTCCCCCACCGAGGGCGAGACGGTGAGCGGCACGCTGGAGATCTGGGGGACGGCGAGCGACACGAACTTCGCCCTCTACACTGTCCAGCTGCTCGGGCAGACGACACCGGGGCAGTGGTGGGTCGGGGTGCCGCGTGAGACGCCCGTCGTGGGCGGCGTCCTCGCGGAGTTCGACACCGCGCTGATCCCGAACGACACGTACACGCTCGTGCTCCGCGTGCTCGACGCGGCGGGGCAGGAGAGCACGGCGGAGTGCACGATCCGCGTCGTCAACATCGACCACGTGGTCAACCACCTGCTCGGTCTCACCTCGGATCACCGCGGCTGCGACACGAATGAGGACGGGCAGATCGACGCCTCCGACGTGGTGGAGACGCTGGGCGATCTCTGAGGAGCGCGATCAGTCCGCCGTCAGCACCGTCAGCTCGGCGGGGATCGAGGCGCTGGCGCGCTCGGGGTGATAGACGAAGAGGTGCTCCCCCGAGATCCAGCCCTGCGAGGCGTCGGCACTGCTGGGCAGATAGACGAGGTAGAAGTCATTCCAGATGTTGGTGCAGACGAACCTCTGTCCGCTGATGGCCTTCGCCACCACCGGGCTCGAGGCGTTCGGACCCGCGTGGATTGGGACCTCGACGGAGTCGTCGAGATCGCGGGCGTCGTCGCCATCGGTGGCGTCTGTGCGGACGCCGACGCAGCAGACGCTGTCGGTGGCACCGTCGAGCACAGTGACGTAGGCGTCGGAGAACCAGCCGCTGCGCCAGACCGTCGGGACGAACTTGACGGCGTCTGCGTAGACCTGGGCGCCGGAGGCGGTGGAGGCGTCGATGGTCACCGAGCCGTTGGCCGCGCTCTGGCCGCGGTCGAAGTCGTAGGTGCCGAGGCTGACCCAGGAGTCGGCCATCTCGGTGTCGATGTCCACGGTCAGGCGGTAGCTGGTCGCCGCCGCGTCGCCCGCGGAGCCCGAGCCGTAGGAGTCGATGGAGAGATAATGGGTCCCCGCGGCGAAGGCATAGGAGGTGCTCCAGTCCGCGCGCGCGACGCAGTTGGTGTTCGAGAGCGTGTTGAGCAGCTGAATGTCGACGTCGAGGCTCGGATATCCCTCATGCTCGACGGTCACCGTGACCGTCGCCGCGGCGGGCAGGGTGAAGACGTAGACGCGCTCGGGTCCCTCCTCGGGGATGCCAGAGCCGACAGGTGAATAGGAGTTCCAGACGTCGTCGCCCCCCACCGTGGTGTGATCGGCCACAAAGTGGTTCGTGGTGATGACATAGGGGTTGGCATGCGTCCCCGTTCCGCCCGGTGTGCCGGTCCCCGGGATCTGGTCGATCACAACGTTCGACGATCCACCCGCGTGGTTGACGGTGCAGGTCACGCCGCTGGCGTTGGCCTGAGCGGGCCAGGTGACGAAGACCTCGCACTCGCCCTGCTGGGTGAGGTCGGGGACGAACTGTGCCGTGGCGGCGCTCCCGGCGGCCACCCGGCGGCTCCCCACGCCCTCGAGGACGACGCGGTTGGCGTCGCCGATGGGGAGGGAGGCCAGCGACTTGTCGGCCGAGCTCGTCCAGGGGCCCGTCTCGACGTACTGGGGCGAGGGGGTCACCCCGCCACCCGATGTGCGACTCTCACACGCGCGTGAGGGTGCCGAGGGTAGGAAGAAGCGGTACCAGCCGCTCCGCTCGCACGCGACGAACCGGAGTCCGTCGGTCACCTCGGTGATGATCGGATAAGAGGTGGAATCCCCCTCACGGACATTGAGGATCGAGGTGACGTCGACCTCGAGATAACGGAGACAGATCCGGGCATCGTCATAATAGAACTCGTCCTGCGTGAAGAGACCATTGAAAAAGGGACAGGTGGTCAGACCGCTGGCGCTGTCGACATAGGCGCCGAAGTGCAAGTGCGGTCCCGTGGAGTTGCCCGTGTTGTCCGAGTCGGCGATGTGCTGGCCCTGGGTCACGGCCGAGCCGACGCCCGCGGGGATGATGCTGTTCTGGGAGAGGTGCCAATTGTTGACCCGGTACGTCTCGCTGCCCACCGTGCCCTGATAGATGATGTAGTTGCCCGTGTCGGAGTGATCGTCGTTGGGCACCGAGTCTCGCATGGCGGTCACGGTGCCGGAGATGCAGGCGTGGAGCGGTGTGCCGTTGACCATGCCCCAGTCCGTGCCGCTGTGGTCGTCGTAGGCGTGGGTGTAGACCCAGCTGGTCCCCGTCCAGCCGCTCCAATCGGCAATTGGGCCTGAATCTCTGTCCAGGTCGAAGCAGGCCGTGATCCCGTGGGTGCTCAGGCTGTCGCTGGGGCTGAAGGGGCTCTGGAGTGGCCCGCCTGCGATGGCGGGTCCCGCGGCGGCACTCAGGGCGACGAGTGTGAGTGTGAGGGATGCGAGAGCAAGGCGCACTGTGGTCATGTCACTCACCCCCTCCGAGCCGGGCCGTGGCAATTTCGCCGGAGGCGCTCAGAAAGGCGACGGCTGCACCGCCCGCGATCAGCTGGGGATGGGAGCCCTCATCGATCAGCGCGGACCCCGTGCCATCGGTTTGGACAACCCGTATCTCAGGGAAATTGTTGTCACGGGTGGTCGCATAGACGAGTTGATCTCCGCGCCAGATCGCCTGATTGACCAGGGGGACGGGAACTCTCTCGGTGGGATTGAGCGGAGTGATTTCGCCGGTTGCGAGATCCAGGCGACACAGGTCAGCGCGCGAGTTCACGCGCGTCGATGCAAAGATCATCTGAGTGCCATCGGGCGAGATGACAGGGCACCAGTCGGCCTCGGGGTGGACAACGAGCGGGGTGAACGCCATGGAGTCGAGATCGAGCCGCCAGATGTCATTGTTGTTCATCCGGAGAAACTCCTCATAGGAGTCCGCGTTGCTCTGAAGATGAGGGGACCAGTCGGGATCGAAGCAGGTCATCGCGATTGAGCGGCCATCAGGGAACCAGGCGAATTGGCTCGCGCGGCGTTCGATGCCCAGGTCGATCACCTCGGCGCCATCGAAGAGCAGCGAATCACGCTCGGGCGTGATCATGGCGATCGCCTCACCCACGGGGGCGGGATAGGCGCGGAGCACACGGTCGGCGATGACTGTGGTCTGCTCCCCGTCGACGATCGCGAGCGTGCGCGCGGGGGTCACGTTCTCCCCGGCATCCTCGGCCCCCAAGCCGACGACGAGGCGCCCGTCGGCGAGGGTCCCGAAGATCTCGGTGACCTCGGCGATGTCACGCGCCACAGGGGCGGCGTCGGGTGCGGCGATGGATTGAACGCGACCCTGGACGGCGAAGTGGGCCGTCTGGGCGACGGCGGCGAGGGGGATCGCCAGCAGTGTCAGTGCGATGAGACTTCTCATGGGGTGTCTCCTGAGCGAGTGGGGCAGGGGGATAGTTTCCTGAGATGCGAAAACCGGTCGCCAAATCATGCGCGGACCACGGGGGGGCAATGGTCCACAGAGAGACTTCTCTGAAACTCTGGACCTGAAAACTCGGAAGGTCAAGCTTGCCGCCGGTGTCTGGGAAGAGCAGAGTCATATTCTCATCTTCCAGATGTGGGAGCTCTCGGATTTGGACACCACCGGAGTGTCAACCCATCGGGGCATCAGGCCCCGCGAGATCGCACTGCTGGCCGCTGTGATCCTGGTCGCCCTGTGGATTGTGGCCAACCTCTGGCCCGTGCGTGTCCCGCCCGCCGACACCTTTCCCCAGGCCCTGCTCGCGCACATGGAGGCGCTGCCCGACTGCCACTGTGGCTCGGGGACCATGTATGCCCCGAGCGACAGCCATCGCTATCGGGATTACACGCCGGCCCATCTCATGCCGGTGGGATTCAGCGAGCGGGCGTTCCACCTCTTCGAACGGCGCCACGTGCGCGCCTACATCGACTGGTGGAATGTGGACGAGGGGCTGCTGCCCTTCGCGCCGGAGCTGAGCGACGAGATGCTGAGGCGAGCTCTGACGCACATGCGCCTCTCCGCCCAGAACGTGACGCTGTCGCAGGTGCACCTGGCGCTGGCCGTGGGATCGGAGACCGATCGCCGCCGCCCCTGTGGTCTGCTCGATCGCTTGGCCGAGACCGCGGGCACTGAGGAGGCCCTGACGGAGGCTCTCGCCTCCGCCATCCCCGATCACGAGTGCTACCTTGTGATCGGGGCGGACCTGACCACCGGTGAGGTGCGGCTGGCGATGCCGGGCATCCACGGCGAGGAGGGGCTGTGGGGCGCCTTCCCCATCGCGGTCATCGATCTTCACCTGACCTCCTACCGGTTCGACACCGACCATGATCCGCGGGCCTACGTCGAGAGGCTCTGGCCGCAGGTCAATCACCGGGTCCTGAGTGAGCGGGCGGAGATGGCTCAGCGTCTTGTGCGAAGCGATCTCTTGATATCGCCCTCATCGCTCGCGCCGATGACGCCTGAGGAGACGGCGCGGAGCAATCAGGCGGCGCTCGAACGCGCGCAGCTGCCTCTGCTCGAAACGGAGGAGGAGTCAATCGCCGTGCCTGAGACGCTGGGGGGCGCGCTCGAGGACCTGATGGGGGAGCGCTGGCCCGAGGCGCTGCAGTGCGCGATCGCCTCTGCCGCCGGGTGCACGGTGCTCGGGAGCGTCACCGAGACGGGGGGCGTGGGCGTGTTCCATGTGGAGGACCCCGCGCGGCATGGGGTCTGGGGTGTCGTGCCCATCGCGGTCTTCACGCCCGATCAGGCCGATCAGCTCGCATCGGTTGACTGGGGTGAGGTGGCGGATCGCTGGGAGCGGTGGAACGCCGCCCTGTGAGATCACCGGTTCAGGAAATCATTGCCCCCCCTGGCGATGTCGCCGTTGCTCGGGATGCCGTTGGTGGGATCGAAGACCCGGTTCATCAGATCCGGGGGGATTTCGCTGATCACATCCGGGGAAATCAGCTGCTCCACCACGGGGCTGATGTCGCCGGGGCCGTCCTCGGCGTTCTCGTCGCGGTCGGGACCCACACTCCACATGATCCAGGGGTGATGCTGCCTGGCCACATAGTACCCGAACGTCGCCCCCCGTGTGTCGGCGAAGGGATCGGGTGGCCAGGCGGTCAGGTAGGCGATGGGCGTGGTGAGCATGTGCGGCGTTGCGAAGTTCGAGGGAAGTCCGAAGGTCATCATCCGCCGGGCTCCGCTGCCCTCGGGCAGGTGCGAGTGGACGGTCCGTGTGCCCGAGGGGATGACGCTGCCGTCGGGCGTGATGCGCGGTGGCCCCTCGGCGATTCCGCACAGAGGGTAAATCATCCAGTCGATGAAGTAGGCCTCGACGGCGGTGGCGACTGAGCGCAGATCCGACCGGACCTGCGAGACCAGCGCCAGCTCGCGCTTGCGCTGGTACCACGGCGTGAGGGCGGCGAGGACGAGCGCGATCAGGGCCGCGATGAGGATCAGCTCGCGGAGGTTGAAGCGGAGCCCCGAGGGCTGGGGGGGTGTCTCCTCAGGGGGGGATTCGGTGGGTGGCTGCTCGTCGGGGGTCATGTTCGCTCCACTGGGTGCGGTCGATGAGGAATCATCCACAGAGAGACACGAAAGGTCACGAAAAAGAGAGTCACTGTCTCACCCGGAAGAGATCGCCGCTGCTCTGATGGCCGTTTGTGGGATCCCATTGGAAGGTCAGGAGCCTGGGCGAGGGCTGGGCGATGCTGCTGTCATAGGTGAACTCGACCAACGCCCCAAGATCACCGGGACCCTCGGGGGCATTCTCATCTCGATCGGGGCCGGGGCTCCAAACGATCCAGCCACCGGGATCATGGAAGTACCCAAAGGTTGCCCCTGGGGAATCGGCGAAGGGGTCGGTGGGGTGGGAGTGCAGGTACGCAACAGGGGTTGTCAGCGTGTGGATCATCGTACTGGGCACTCTGGTGGTCCGGCCCCTGCTCTGCGAAGTTGTCACATGGCGCAGTCGAAACGTGATCATGCGTCGGGCGCCGCTCCCAAGAGGTGTGGAGGAATTGGCAGTCAGCACCCCTGATGGGACTGCCCGAGTGAGAGCTCCCCCGCACCGGGACACGATCCGAGCAGGTCCCTCGGCGATGCCGCAGGCCGGCTGGGCCATATTGTCGATATAGTAGGCCTCGATGGCGATGGTGACGAAGCGAAGGTCCGCCCTGACCTGTGCCACGCGCGCCAGTTCCCGCCTCCGCTGATACCAGGGTGTCAGCGCCGCGAGCATCAGCGCGATCAGCGCCGCGATGAGGATCAGCTCGCGGAGGTTGAAGCGGAGTGTCGGGGAGACTGGGGGAGGCTCAGCGACCGGGCCAGTCCCAGTCCCGTCCTCGGGCGATGTCTCCATTGCTTCGGATTCCATTGGTGGGATCATAGAGCAGGTCCAAGATCTCCGGCTGGGCCCCCTGCCCACGCTGATTGCTGAAATCGGGAGTGAACACGATCTCGACCACCGGTCCGATGTCTCCCGGGCCGTCGTCGGCATTCTCGTCGCGGTCGGGTCCCACGCTCCAAGTGATGTGGCTCGAGATGTGCTCCTGATAGAAGCCATAGGTCGCGCCGGGTGTGTCGGCGAAGGGGTCGGGGGGAAGGGCGCTGATGTAGGCGATGGGTGTGGTCAACGAGTGGGGATTGACTCCGCCGTAGTTGGGGTTGGGGGCCAGGAAGGTGATGGTCCGGCGCGCGCCGCTTCCCTCCGGCAGATGGTGATGGGCGGACCATGGCATGGGCACCACCGATCCGTCGGGTCGCACTCGCACTGGCCCCTCGGCGAGGGCACAGCCTGGGCCATTCATGTCGTCGATGAAGTAGGCCTCCAGCGCCGTGGCGAGAGAGCGCAGATCGGCCTTCACCTGCGAAACCAGGGTGAGGTCGCGCCTCTGCTGATACCACGGCGTCATGGCAGCGAGGACGAGGGCGATCAGCGCCGCGACGAGGATCAGCTCGCGGAGATTGAACCGGAGCCCGCGGGGCTCGGATGGAAGCTCCTCAGAGATGGGCTCCTCAGGCGACATGCGGCTCTCTCCAACGCCCTCCCTCTCAACGACACCACTCACCTCCCCGCGCTTCCCTCTCTCCGAATCAGTTCAGTCACTCCTCGGGAAGGCCCCCACGGCCCGCAGAGCCTCGAGCCGCTCGGAGACATCCCCCCAGGGCAGATGCCGAAGGGCGATCCGCGCCTCCTCCAGCGACTCGGGGCGATTCTCACGTGCGACGGCCATCAGCGCCGCACAGCCCCACGGTGCAGGGCTCTCCGGCGAAGCCACGCTCATGAGCAGTGGCGAGCCGGTGGGAATCTCCCAGGCGAGCACCGCCCAGCCCGGCGACCATGCGAGCCACCGCGCGAGGTCATCCTCCGTCACATGGTCTCCGAGCTGATCGCTGATCTCTTCGGTGCGCCTCTCCTCTGGAGAGGCCTGCACCGCTCGGAGGCGGCTCGCGTTTCGGAGTGCGATGTCCTCGTCTGAGAGAAGCGCAGCCGGGAGATCGGTCGGCTCCTCTGAGTGCATGGAGAGCGTGTCGCGGATCGCCTCGGCCCACCGATGTCGCTCGGCCAATCTCTCGCGGCTGATCTGCGGCAGAATCGCGGAGAGAAAGCTCTCACGGTCTTCCATGTGATCCACCCAGTGGCCGTGGCGGAAGAGATCGATCGCCACGAGGGGCACGCCGCCCCAGAGGCCTCTCAGCTCTCGGCCGTCCAGCGTGGACCAGAGTGTCGCTCCCAGGTGGAGATCCCAGACCTGCACCGCCCATCCATCGCCCCAGGGCAGAGCCTCGAGCACATCCGGCGGGAGCTGGAATGGTTCAGGGGAGCTGGAGGTGGGCGAGAGCTGCCAGAAGAAGAGCTCGTGAAGGCTGACCTCCTGCGCCCAGAGCGGGAGCCGTGCCTGCGCATGCACGAAGGTCTCGGGGCTCCCCGCACCGTGCATCTCCTGCTCAATGATGTTCCACTCGCTGACGAAGCCGACGTAGCGTCGACCATGGTGGATGAGATCCTGCTCGGCCGAGATGCCGGGGATCGCACCGGGATCATGAGGCAGCCGCCGGGGCACGTGGGTCCCCTCCACCGGGGGGGGCGGCGGTGTGCGCATCAGCCCCTCCAGGACGCCGGCGCGGGTCTCTGGGTCCATGTCCGCCATCGCCAGAGAGGCCAGTGCGGTCAGGGCGATGGCCAGCCTCACAAGAGGTCCCCGCGGAGCATTTGGCGTTAAAGCTTGGGCCCTGATGCGTCGATTCAATCTCTGAGTGCTCCAGTGTCCCCTCGGGGGCCACGCTCACCTATGCGAAAGGGGGCAGCCGCAGATGGCACCCGTTGCTCAGGATATGCAAGTCGAGATTGGCGATCTCCTGAGGCTCGCCGTCGAGCGCCAGGCCTCGGACCTCCACCTGGTGGTCGGCCGCCCCCCTCAGCTGCGCATCGATGGCACCCTGATGAGTGTCGACGCGCCGAAGCTGATCCCCTCGGAGACTCACCGGCTCGTCTACAGTGTGCTCAATGACGTTCAGAAGCAGCGATTCGAGGAGCAGAAGGAGATCGACTTCTCACTCTCGATCTCCAACCTCTCGCGGTTCCGCGTCAACGCCCACCTCCAGCGCAACACCGTCGCCGCGGCTTTTCGACTCATCCCCGAGAGAATTCGCACCTTCGAGGAGCTGAACCTGCCGAAGGTCCTCGGTCGCCTCTCGCGCCGCCCCTACGGCCTGGTGCTGGTCACGGGGCCGACGGGATCGGGAAAGTCGACGACGCTGGCGGCGATGATCGACGTCATCAACAACGAGCGCGCCTGCCACATCATCACCGTCGAGGACCCGATCGAGTACCTTCATCCCCACAAGAAGGCGCTCGTCGAGCAGCGCGAGCTCGCGCAGGACACCCACTCGTTCACCAACGCACTCAAGTACGTCCTGCGCCAGGACCCCGACGTGATCCTGATCGGCGAGATGCGCGACCTCGAGACGATCGGTGCGGCGCTGACCGCCGCCGAGACGGGCCACCTCGTGCTGACCACGCTCCACACCAACGACGTCGTCCAGACCATCGACCGCGTCATCGACGTCTTCCCCGAGCACCAGCAGGGGCAGGTCCGCGTCCAGCTCGCCTCGTGCATCGAGGGCATCCTCTGCCAGCGACTGCTGCCCAGCGCCCGCGGCCACGGCCGCGAGATCGTCATCGAGATCATGATGGCCAACGACGCTGTCCGCTCCCAGATCCGCGAGGGCAAGACCCATCAGGTCTACACCACGCTCGAGGCCAGCGCGAAGGACGGCATGATCACAATGGACCGCGCGCTCGAGGATCTCTACCGCAAGGGCCGGATCACGATGGACGTCGCCCTGAGCAACGCCCGCAAGCCCAAGGAGCTCGAGCGCAAGCTCTACTGACCTCCCTGCTCCTCCCGATGATCCGGGAGACTTTTTCTGATGGTCCGGGAGTCCCACTCCCGGACCACACGTTTTCCGGGACAGACATGGCCCGCCTTGACACCCCGCGCCCCACCGTCGTATTCCATTCCGTCACCCTGTGCCGGAGTGGCGGAACTGGCAGACGCGACGGACTCAAAATCCGTTGGGCCTCACGGCCCGTG
>JAFGKF010000354.1 GCA_016928695.1 Candidatus Sumerlaeota bacterium
AGAACGCTGAGAACGCGGAGGCAAGACGCCGAGAATCTCTGCACCCCGTGATTCTGCCGATTCTCTTCTCAAATTGAGGTCCGTCGGGAGTGACCGGGCCACTCAAAGCCCCGGAGGGGCGTGATAGGTTTAGCCAGGGGCAGAGCCCTCCGAAGCGGAGCGGAGGCAGGGCGCCGCCCCTGGAGATCAATCACTCAAAATTCCCCAAGCCCCGGATGGGGCAAGACAACACTCCGCTGTCCCGCCCCGTCCAGCGCTTTCCAAATGGCGGCGAGTTCACCTGGGGCTTTGCCCCAGGCTGTCACTGCTCAGCCCCTCCGGGGCACAGTGATCAGGCGAGCCGGATTTGACATCCCCCATCCCCCGTGTATCATCCCCGTCTCATGGGTTCGGAGAAGAAGATCCTCATCCTCGGCGCGGGGCCGACGGGGCTGGGCGCGGCGTGGCGGCTGACCGAGCTGGGCCACACCGACTGGCATCTCTGCGAGGCGACGTCGAGGCCGGGCGGCCTCGCGGGGTCGGTGACGGACGAGCGGGGCTACACCTGGGACCACGGCGGCCACATCCAGTTCTCGCACTATGAGTACTTCGATCGCCTGATGGACTCGCTCCTGGGCGATGCCTGGATCCGCCGCGAGCGCGAGTCGTGGGTCTGGATCATGGACCGCTTCGTGCCCTATCCGTTCCAGGCCAACATCCGCCACCTGCCGCGCGAGGCGCTCTGGGAGTGCATCGAGGGCCTCCTGCACCGCCCCACGGCCGAGAGCCGCCCGGAGGACTTCGAGTCCTTCATCCGCGCCCTCTTCGGCGAGGGCATCGCCAAGCACTTCATGATGCCCTACAACTGCAAGGTCTGGGCCCATGAGCCACGCACCATGAGCGCTCACTGGGTCGGCGACCGCGTCGCCCCGGTCGACCTCGAGCGGGTGCTGCGCAACATCATCCTGAAGCGCGATGAGGTCTCGTGGGGACCGAACAACACGTTCCGCTTCCCCGAGCGCGGAGGCACGGGGACGATCTGGCGGGAACTCGCCCACCGCCTGCCACAGGATCAGATCTCCTACAGGGCGAAGCTCACCGCGCTCGACACCGAGCGGCGCGTCGCCCAGTTCAGCGACGGCTCGGAGCGGACCTGCGATGTCCTGATCTCGACCATCCCCCTGAATCGGCTGGTCAAGATCGCGGGGCTCGATGATCTGCGCCCCGCCGCGAAGGCGCTCGCCTTCAGCGCCACGCACGTGATCGGCGTCGGCGTCCGCGGCGCCCCGGGCGAGCACCTGCGCACCAAGTGCTGGATGTATTTCCCCGAGTCGAACTCGCCGTTTTACCGCGTCACCGTGTTCTCGAACTACTCACCGAACAACGTCCCTGACATCACGCGCGAGTGGTCGCTGATGGCCGAGGTGAGCGAGTCCGCGCACAGACCCGTCGACGTCGAGTGCATCGTGGAGGACACGCTCGCGGGGATGGAGGCGACGCGGCTGATCGAGTCGCGCGACGACGTGGAGAACATCTATCACCGCCGCCTCCCGATGGGATACCCGGTGCCGACCCTGACGCGGGACGCCGCGCTCGAGGCGCTGCTGCCCGCGCTCCAGGCGAGGGGCATCTTCTCACGCGGACGCTTCGGCGCGTGGAAGTACGAGGTCTCGAACCAGGATCATGCCCTGATGCAGGGCGTCGAGTGCGCCGAGCACCTCCTTCTCGGGGCGGAGGAGGAGACCGTCTGGAGGCCCGACCACGTCAACAGTGGGGGAGCGAGACACCGGTCCGTCGAGAGCTGACTGCTCAGCGCCTCCGCCTCGGCGGCGCGAGTCTCGCCAGCTCGACGGCCCGCCCGAGGTAGGTGTCGGGCCTCAGCGCGGCGAGCCGCGCTTTCACGTCCTCGGGCAGGGGGAGCGCCGCCACCAAATCGCGATGGGACGATTCATCGAGCGCCCGGCCCTGGGTCGCGCGGCGCATCTGCTCGTAGGCGTCGGCCACGCCGTGGCTCCGCAGGCAGGTCTGGATCGGCTCGGCAAGCACCTCCCAGTGGCGCTGCAGGGCCTCGCGCATGGCCTTGGGATTCGGTGCGATCTTGACCAGGCCAGCCAGCAGGTTCGCGAGCGCCAAGTGCACGTGCCCGAAGGCCACGCCCACGCTCCGCATCACGGTCGAGTCGCTCAGGTCGCGCTGCAGGCGGGAGATGGGCAGCTTCGTCGCCAAGTGGATCAGAAGCGCGCTCGCAAGGCCCAGATTGCCCTCGGCGTTCTCGAAGTCGATCGGGTTGACCTTGTGCGGCATCGTCGAGGAGCCGATCTGCCCCTTGGCCCTCTGCTGGATGATGAATCCGTCGCCGATGTACTGCCAGATGTCGCGCGCGAGGTCGATCAGCACGGTGCAGAGCTGGGTCATCGCGAGACAGATCTCCGCGAGGCGGTCATGCGGATCGATCTGCGTTGTCACCTCCAGCGGTTCACAGTCCGGTGCCGCCTTTCGCAGGAACTGCCGGGTCAGGCGTCGCCAGTTCGCCTCGGGGCAGGCGGCCTCCCAGGCCGAGAAGGTGCCCGTCGCTCCGCCCATCTTCACCGACATGGGAAGCGTGTCGAGGCGGTCGATGATCGGCGCAAGCCGGTGCACGAAGACGTTGATCTCCTTGCCCATCGTCGTCGGCGAGGCGGGCTGTCCGTGGGTGCGCGCCGGCATCGGCATTTTGGCGGTGCGGCGGGCGAGGGATTTCAGTGCGCGGAGGACCTCGCTCCAGTGACCGCGCATCGGCCCTCTCAATGCCCCCACGATCATGCGCGCATGGGCGATGCTGTTGATGTCCTCCGAGGTGCATCCGAAGTGAAGCCACGGGATCCAGCGTGTCATTCCCCTGCGCTTCAGATTCTCAGCGAGGAAGAGCTCCGCCGCCTTCACATCGTGGCGCGTGCGTGCCTCGAGGCGCTTGACGCGCTCGGCCTGGCGGACGTCGAAGGTCTCGGCGAGCCGCTCGAGTTCACGCCGCCTGGCCCTCGGGAGGGGGGAGCAGCCGGGGACACCTCTCTGCTCGGAGAGGAAAAGGAGCCAGAGGATCTCGACTCTGACACGCTCGCGGATCAGAGCGAACTCCGAGAAGTGCTCCGTCAGCGGCGCTGTTTTGTCTGCGTAGCGGCCGTCGAGCGGACTCAGCGCCATAAGAGCCTGGGCGGTCTTCGAGGGCATGGGGCGCCTCCCTGTGGATGTGCGGCCGCGTCAGTCGCGCCGGATGGTGTGCTGCCGGTCTGAGCCCGTCGAGATCATCGCGATGGGGACCCCCACCAGCTCCGAGATCCACTCCACGTACTGCTGCGCCCGCTCAGGGAGATCATCCCACGTCCGCGCCGCGTGAGTCCGGTTTTTCCATCCCGGCTGAGTCTCGAGAACGGGTTTCACCTCGGCGAACTGCTCGGCTGTGATGGGGAAGACCGCCTCCTCCCCGTCCGGGGTCGCGTAGTCCACCGCGACGGGGATCTCATCCAGGTCGTCGAGCACATCGATCTTGGTCAGCGCCAGCTTGGTCACACCGCACAGTGCCACCGCTCGCCGCAGTGCGGGCACATCGAGCCAGCCGCAGCGGCGGGGGCGTCCCGTCGTGGCGCCGTACTCCGAGCCCGCCTGGCGCAGTGTCTCACCCATCTCCCCGAGCTCCTCGGTGGGGAAAGGCCCCTCGCCGACGCGCGTCGTGTAAGCCTTTGACACACCCCAGATCTCACCGATCGCCCTCGGTGGCACCCCCAGACCCGTGCAGACGCCCCCCGTCGTGGTGTTCGAGGAGGTCAGGAAAGGGTAAGTGCCATGATCGATGTCGAGCATCGCCCCCTGAGCGCCCTCCGCCAGGATGCGCTTGCCCGCGGAGTTGCATCGCCAGATCCATGCGGGGCCGTCGACAGCGAGCTGGGCGAGCACGTCGCGCGCCTCGGCCAGACGATCGAAGATCTCGCGCAGCGTCGTCTCCGGATCGTCGCTGAGCCGATGGAGCCCCTGGTGTCGCTCGAAGTTGCGACGGAGCTTCATCGTCCACTTCGAGTCGATGAGGTCCGCGACTCTCAGGCCCCAGCGCAGCGCCTTGTCGCCGTAGGCGTAGCCCACACCGCGCTTGGTGGTTCCGATCGCCCCGGAGCCCGTCTCCGCCCTCTCATCGAGCATGATGTGCTGGGGGAGGATCACGTGGGCTGACTTCGAGACGAAGAGGCGCCCCTCTGTGCTGATCCCCGCATCCGTCAGTGCCGCGATCTCCTCGATCAGGCGCAGCGGATCGATCACCACCCCATTGCCGATCAGGCACTCGGTGTGCGACCGCAGGATCCCCGAGGGGATCATGTGGAGGATGAATCGCTTGTCGCCGAGGACGATGGTGTGGCCCGCATTCGGGCCGCCCTGGAAACGGGCAACCACGTCCACGCGCTCGGTGAGCAGGTCAACGATCTTGCCTTTGCCCTCATCTCCCCACTGGAGTCCGAGGACGACGTCGATGGGCATTGTTTGGAGCTCCCGGTCTGGCATGGGTTGGCCCCGCCTGCCAAGCAAGCGGGGCGCAGACCGAGGCAGGACCTTGGGGACGCCCCGCCGCTCTGTCAAGGCGATTGGGGCTCAGGACGAGTTTTGCGACCGATGGGCTCTGCGGGAGGCCAGATAGTCGGTCAGGGCCTCCTGCCAGGGCTTGAGTCGAAGCAACCCCATCTGCTTCAGCCGTCGGCATTCGAGACGCGTGTCCGCTGGCCGCCTCGCCAGCATCTGCGGGAAATCCGTCTGGCGCACGGGGATGATCTCCAGCTCCGGGGCAGGCCAGAGGTTCCGGATCCGCTCCGCGAATTCCAGCCGCGAACAGCCCCCCGCCCCCGCACAGTGAAACACCCCGGTTTCGGGTCGCCCGATCAGCGCAGCCACCTGCTCGGCGACATCGGGGCAGTGGGTGGGGCTCCCCGCATTGTCAACGACGGCTTTGACCGGCTTCCCGCTCTCGATCCTCGAGGCCACGAAGTCTGCGAAATTGGTCCGGTCAACGCCATAGAGCATTGAAACTCGGAGAATTCGGTGATCGGGGCAGGCCTCGGCCACCGCCAGCTCGCCCTGGAGTTTCGATTCCCCGTAGTGGTTGATGGGATTGACGGGATCCTCTTCGACGTAGGGTGAGCCCTTCGAGCCGTCGAAGACATAGTCCGTCGAGAAGTGGATCAGGGCGATGCCCCGCTCCGAGCATTCCTCCGCCACGATCCGAGCCCCCTCGGCATTGACACGGTGAGCCAATGCCGGGTCGCGCTCACAGTCGTCCACATTGGTCAGCGCTGCGCAGTTGATCACCCACAGGGGCCGGATCACATCCAGGGCCGCGCTGAAGGCCGACCGATCGGTGATGTCCAGGGTCTCGATCGTGCTGCCCATGCATGAGAACTCCGGTGCGCGCAGGCGTCGCCCGATCGCCGCCGCCAGCATCCCGTCCATTCCCGTCACGAAGACGGGCGTGAGGGGCCCCTTCCCATCCACGGCTCAGAAGCCACCGTTGAACAGATGCTGATTCTCCTGCACTCGCTCTCGGATGTGATCGTTCACATTTCGCTCGGCGAACTGTGCGGAGAGGCGGATGGCATTGGCCACCGCCTTGGCATTGGAGCCACCGTGGCCGATGAATCCCACACCATTGACCCCCAGGAGCGGGGCGGCGCCGAACTCGGTGGCGTCCACTCTCTTGCCGAACTTCTTGACGGCGGGTCTCATGGCCACCGCGCCGAGCATCGCCAGCAGGTTGTTGGAGACCTCGCTCCTGAGGCCCCGCAGAATGAACTTGGCCATCCCCTCGGCGAACTTCAGCACCACATTGCCGACGAAGCCATCGCACACGACGACGTCGAACTCCCCGGTCAGCAGGTCCCCGCCCTCCGCATTCCCCACAAAATCCACTGTCGACTTTTCCAGGAGAGTCCGCGTGGCCAGCACGAGCTCATTGCCCTTGGTTGACTCCTCGCCGATGGAGAGGATGCCGACCCGGGGGCGCTCGATGCCGAACATGTCGTGTGCATAGCATGCCCCCATGATCGCGAACTGCACCAGATGGCGCGGGCGGCAGTCGACGTTCGCCCCCATGTCGAGCACTGTCGTGAGACCCCGGGGATTGGGGAGGATTCCGCTGATGGAGGGCCGATCGACGCCCGGGAGAAGCCTCCAGCCGAACATCATGTGCGCCATCGCGGCACCGGTGTTTCCCGGTGTGAAGAGCGCGTCGGCCGCCCCCTCCCGGATCAGGCGGGTGGCCACGGCGATCGAGGAGTCGGTTTTCTTCAGAGAGTCCCGTGGCTTGTCGGACATCTGCACCACCTGGGTGGCATCGACCAGATGAACCCGGGGGTGAGTTGCGCGCTTGATGGAGAGCAGGCGCTTGAGATGCCGCGCCTTGCCGACGACGATGACCTCGGAGTCCCTCGGGAGCATGCGCATGGCCAACTTGACCCCATCGACCACCGGGGAGGGGCCGAGGTCACCACCCATCGCGTCGACGACGATGCGCATGGACTCCGGGTCTCCGTGACTCTGGGCCGGGCGACCCAGGCAAGAGAGGTCAGGGTTTGGCGGTCTGCTCGATCACCCGGCGCCCACGGTAGAGTCCGCAGTCGGCATTGGGGCATGCGCGGTGGGGCAGCTTGGGCGTGCCGCACTCGGGGCATCGGGACAGGTTGGCCGGTGTCAGTTTCTTGTGGGTTCGGCCGCGGTCACGCCTCGCGCGGCTCCGGCGGCGTTTTGGGACAGGCATGGCTGTGTTGTCTCCTCAGGGCAAAAAGCCACCGGAGCCTACTCGGCACGGGAGGCATGTCAAGCCCAACCTCTCACCCCAAGGCGGGGCAAACAGGCCTTGACACAGGCTCTGGGGATGGCGCACGGTTCCTGGCTTTTGAGCCCAAGAGCCGCGCCGACACCCAGCGGATCCGCGCGGCCTGACCGCGCCTGGAGAACTGATCGATGGCCAAAGCCGCCACACGCGTCCAAGTGATTCTCGAGTGCACAGAGTGCCGCAAAAGCGGCGTTCCCGGTGTCTCTCGCTATGTGACGACCAAGAACAAGCGCACGACGACCGGCCGCATCGAGCTGAGAAAATACTGCCGATTCGAGCGGAAGCACACCATTCACCGCGAGACAAAGTGATCACGGCGAGGAGTTGACGCCATGCCTGTCTCCCCCGACCTGCTTGACATCCTGGCCTGCCCCAGCTGCAAGAGCGAGGTCTTCCTCGACACAGCGGGGGGTGAGTTCATCCAGTGTGTCAATCCCGAGTGCCGCCGGCGCTTCGATGTGCGCGAGGACATCCCCGTCATGCTCATCGATGAATCCACCGTCCTCGAGCCGGTGGAGTTCGAAGCCGCCCTGAGCCGTCGTCCCTCAGCCCAGGCCTGAGCGCCTCAGGCCAGCGCTGTCCATGACCGGCTCTCATCGCCTGATTCTCTCCGACCACAGCGCCTTTCCCATCTCACCGTCCGAAGATCCCGAGGAGCGCCGTCAGGCCTTCCAGGCCGGGATCGAAGCGCAGGTCCGGTCGGGTCTCGACATCGTCACCGTGGGCCATGGGGGATCATCGAATCCCCTGGAGGTTCTGTTCGAGGGCCTCGAGGGCCTGGAACCGAACGACGAGACTGTTCCCCTGCCCACCTGGGGGGAGATCCGAGGAGGCACACTCACGGGCCCCGTGCGCTGGACCCGCGCCCTCTTCAGGGACGATCTGAAGCGGGCCCATGAGATCAGTGGACGCCCGGTGAAGATCTCTCTGGTGGGGCCTCTGACCCTCGCGAGTGTCGCTCTGGATCCGAGACGTGTCTATGGCAGCCTGGGGGCTCGGATCGAGGCCTTTGCCCAGGCCCTGGCCCATGAGGTCGAGGGACTCGCCGAGCAGGGTGTCGACATCATCCAGATCGAGGAGCCCTGGGTTCTTCACCGCCACTCCGATTTCCCCCGGCTGCGTGTGGGTCTGACCTCCATCGCCGAGGCCAAGGGTGAAGCCCGCCTCGCCCTGGGACTCACCGGCAGCGCGATCTGTCCGCTCTACGACTGGCTGCAGAACCTCCCGGTCGACATGCTCATGCTCGATCTCATCCAGTCGCCCAAGCTGGTCAACATGATCAGCGATCGCGAGACCTCCCTGGTCTTGGGGCTCGGTCTGATCGACCACCGATCGCCTGCGCTCGAACGCGCCGAGGACCTGACCCCCCTTCTCGATCTCCTGCTCGATGGCATCAGCGCGGAGGAGGTGCATATCCAGCCCGCGGGGTCACTGGCTTCCCTGAGCCCCTCGGAGGCCGAGGCCAAGCTGGCGAATCTCACAGGGATCACCCGCGGGTATCTGTCGAAGGGTCCCCGATGAGGAACCCGATCTTTGGGTATCCAAGCCCCCTCTGCTGGAGCGAGGGGTGTCGCAGACTCGGTCTCCCCGTGGCCTAAAAGATCCGTTGACAGATGAGGGGGCGGGGTCTACAGATATTTTTGCAAACGTTTGTAGCCGGGGATTCGTCTCGGCCCAATGACCAGGAGAGGAGAACTCAGCCATGCGTCTGATGAGATCTGTTTTGGTTGCCGCTCTGCTGATGCCTGTGGCTATGGGCGCGTTGGCGCAGAGCACTTTCACACACTATTGGAATTTTGACTCGGCATCGCTTGGGATCTATGAGGATGGACAGCCCATGAATCTGCCCCTCTGGGGTGGCTCCTTCGGAACTTTTGCGCAGCGCTTGGTGCCGGGAACGGGTCTGGGGCCTGAGATCGCTGTGGCTCCGGGGGGAGCGCCTCAGGGCGGCAACGTGCTCCTGTGCGAGTCCGGAGGATTCGAGGAGGGAATGGTCGTCGAGCTGGTGTCGGCGGGATTTTCCTCCACGGAGTTCACCC
>JAFGKF010000006.1 GCA_016928695.1 Candidatus Sumerlaeota bacterium
GAGCGTCCAGGAGCCCCCTGGGGGCAGAATCGAGTATAGAATGTCATAGTCGGTGCCCAGATTGCTTCCGGCGGTCAGCGTGGCGACCTTCGAGGCCCACGCGGCCAGGATGGTGCCATCCTCCATGGTGGTCATGGCGGGGGTCCCATCGTCGTCCGCCGCAGCATCCGTCCCCGCCTCGCTGTTGAGCGCGGTCACGCTGGACCACCCCACCGCCGTGCGGGCGGAATAGAGAATGTCGAAGTCGGTGCCGATCGGCCCGATGGTTCCCCCCAGGTTGACGTTCGCGTCCGAGCTCCAGGTGACGTGCACGGTGCCGTCGAGCCCCACCGTCACCGCGGGATTGAAATCCTGGCTGAAATAGGTGACGGCGTAGTTGGAGTCGACCAGCTCCGGATCGGACCAGCCCGAGCCGCAGCGCCGGGAGTAGAAAACGTCCTGATCGTTGCCCGCCCCCTTGTAGCCATAGAGAGAGACCCAGACGCAGTGAACCGTCCCATCGGGCCCCACAGCCACCCGGGGCGTTGTGTCCACCGCTCCTCCATCGATCCCCGCGTAGGCGCTGTTGACCTGCTGAGGGGCCGTCCACCCTGTGCCCTCACTGCGGGCATAGTAGATCTCATCGTCATTCCCCGTGCCAAATCCCGGATCATTGCTGGACCAGACGGCGTGCACGATCCCCTGGGCGTCGATCGCCAGCGAGAGCAGGGAGTCGTCCCCGGTGTCCGTCGCGGCGTTGGAGTTGATCACATCGGGATTGGCCGGCAGGAAGGGCTGCGCCCAGCCCCCCGCAGCGGCGACAAGGGTGATCAGAGAGAGTGCGAAACACAGGCGCATGGGTGACATCCTCCCCACGGGGCCGAGATGAGGCTCGGCAGATGACGCGGTCCCCCCGCGCAGTGAGTGAGAGGAGGCATTCCCCCCCTGGCAGGCCCCCCGCCAGTGGCGCCAGCGGTGACAGGTCCCCCCTCCCAATCCGCGGAGAGACCTCGGTCTATCTCTGGCAAAAGGATCCGCCCGAAAGCGGAAAGTGTCAAGACGCGTCGCGGTGAAGAGCCGGTGAATCAGGCGCTCAGCTGCTCCATCAGAGCGTCGTCGATGTCGAAGTTGGCCGAGAGGCGCGTCACATCATCGTGGTCCTCGAGAAGCCCCAGGAGCCTCATGAGCCGCTCCGCGTCCTTGCCCTCGACCCGGACCGTCGTGCTCGGGATGTACTGCACCTCAGCGTCGGTGATCGTCAGGCCCGCGGCTGACAGCGCGGCGCGGACGTCCTCGAGTGCATCGGGCTCGGTGAAGATCATGAAGGCCTCGTCCTCCTCGCGGACGTCGTCGGCGCCGCCCTCGAGGGCCGCCTCCATCACGGTGTCCTCGTCGCCGCCCTCGACCAGGAGCATCCCGCGCTTCGAGAACATGTAGGCCACGCTTCCGGGCTCGCCGAGTTTGGCGCCGTTCTTGGAGAAGAGCGAGCGGATCTCGCCGGCGGTGCGATTGCGGTTGTCAGTCGTCACCTCGAGGAAGATCGCGACACCCCCGGGCCCATAGCCCTCGTAGGTGATCTCCTCGAAGGACTCGCCCTCGAGCTCGCCGGTCCCCTTCTTGATGGCGCGCTCCATCGTGTCCTTCGGCATGTTGGCGGCCTTCGCCGCGGCGATGGCGGTGCGCAGTCGCGGGTTGGAGTCGGGGTCGCCCCCCCCGTGGCGGGCGGCGACCTGGATCTCCTTGATGACGCGCGTGAACAGCTTGCCGCGCTTGGCGTCAACTGCCGCCTTCTTGTGCTTGATCGAGTGCCATTTCGAGTGGCCGGACATGCGGGGTGCGCCTCCGTGTCAGAGGGGAATGGATGGTGTCGCAGGGGGACTCAGTCCACAACACGGGCGACAATGCGGCGCCCGTCGACGCTCTCAATTCGCAGCTGGGGGGTGTCCATGCCCAGGAGATAATCGATCAGCGCCTGGCGCTCGGCCACGGGCGAAGTCTCGAACGGATGGGAGTAGACCAGGTTGAGGCAGGCCACATCGGCGTAGAACGAGCGCTGGAAAACCTGGGCCTCCTCGTCGATATCGGCCAGCTTGTTGATCAGCAGATCCACCTCATCGTCGCCGACGTCGGTCACCATCAGCAGATAGTCCGTCTGGTTCAGGACCTCCCGCGGCCAGCGCTCGGAGTAGGTGTCGATGAGGCGGTCGATCGCCGCGGCCACGCACTTGCGGATCGCGATCTCACGGGCCGTGGCGTCGTCGACATCCGAGCCGCTGTCGGTGACGACGACCTCGTCGAGCAGCTCGCCCGTGTCCACGCGGAACATGCGCAGCAGCAGAGACGTCTCATAGAAGTAGTGCTCGTCGTAGTAGAGATCGCTGGCGTCGGTCAGCGTCGTCGTGCACTGCCCGCTGAAGAGCAGCTCCACGCCTCCGCGCTGGGCATTGCGAAGGGCGTCGCACAGCACCGGGTTGTCGGCGGGATCCGATCCCCCCTCCGCGACATCGGTCCGGCTGTCCGGCGAGAGGATGGCGATCTCGGAGACCTGGAGCCCCGCGTCGTCGAGCGCCTCGACGACCAGGGGCTTGGCGACCGGGACCTCCTGGCGGGCGTCGTCGAGGATCTCCTGCAGGAAGACAAAGCTCAGCGGCGTCGGCCGCGGGGTGAAGAAGAATCTCAGCTCCTGGAGCGAGCGCTCCAGCTCGCGGGCGAAGACGGCGACCTCGAGCAGGAGCCGGGAGTTCCCCTGGTCGACCACGCGGTCGCGCACCGTGATGCTGGCGATGAACTCCGAGAGGTTGTTCTCGAGATACCGATCCAGGATGTCGCGGGCGATGATCACCCGGTCATCGAAGTAGAAGCGTCCCACCGTCGAGCGCAGGGCGCTCATCTGGGCGTTGTGGATCAGCCGGCCCTCGTCCGAGCCCTCGTACGTGAAGGTGAAGTTCAAGATCGCGGGGGTCTCGGCCACGCTGGCAGCCGCGACCGAGGCCAAGGCCAGTCCGATCAGCGCCATCCGCAGACGTCGAGCCATGCGCCACGGCCCTCCTGTGCACCATCAGGCGACCCCGCCACCGAGGCGGGGCCTTTGCTCAGACTGTGGCGAGGAACCCAAAGAGAGTCAAGAGAACTGTCCATGTCCAGCCCCCACAGGGGCCGATGCCCTCATCTCGAGTTGACCGGGAGGGCGCACGGCAGGCAGAGGAGTGGGCCATGGCTCCCCCCGGCGGCTGGCGACAACACCTGATCAGAGACAATCCTCTCTGCGGCCCCTCGGGCCTCGAGCGGCGGCGGCGCTCTCAGTCCCCGGCTGTTGACGGCATGGGCCTGGGCAGCGCTCGTGTGCTGGAGGCGAAATTCTCTGGCTGTGACGCCCACGTCGGTGACCGCGTGTGATCGGCCTTTTCATGAAGCTGGCCCTGGCGATCTGGGCCCTGAGATGGACCATGCGGCACTTCGACCGCCTCGTGGCGGGTGAGTGACCTGAGATCGGCTCATTTTTCTCTGGCGTGGGAAGTTGAGAATCCCCAGACTCATGGCTCAGCTGAGCGGGGGCAGGGGCAGGCCCCCTGGAAACGCTGCGGGCGGCATCGCCTGGGCGAGCTCGTGTCGAGCGAGGAGGAAAGAGTCATGTCTGAAGAGTCCAAGGTGACCGCCGCCGATGTGAAGGCGGCCGGCAACGCCGCGCTGGGCGACAGCATTGCGGTGCTTGTCAATCCCGATGGAGCCATTCCCAAGGTCGCAGGGGCCCAGGGCTATCTCATCGCCGCCGTGATCGGCGCCGCCTTTGTGATCCTCGGCACCATCGCAGATTTTCTCACGCTGCGCATGATGATGGGATCCTTTGCAGGGTTCGATTTCTTCATCAAACACCTGATCGGACTTCTGGTCTGCGTCGCCATCCTGGTCGGTGTGGTCTACGGAATCGCCATCTCGCTGGCGGGGAAACAGGGCCTGAGACCCGAGCAGGCGGGCAATGCCGTGGCGGTCTGTCTCGTCCCCTGGTTCGCTCTCATGCTGCTGACGTTCATCGTCTCCGCGATCAAAGTTGACTGGGCATCGTATCTGATCGCCGCCGGACCCGGTGTCGCCATGATCTTCCTGTCGGCAGCACTCAACAGGGGGCTCGAGTTCTCCGTGAGGGCGAGCATCTACACGACCATTTTGGCCTTCGCTGTCGGACTCGTCGTCATGGGCTTCATCGGCTGAGATCTCCGGACAACCGGATCGATGTTGAGAGGGGCTCCCGGCGGGGGCCCCTTTTTCCCATTTCCGAACTGTGATTCGACTTGCCCCCCCACCAGCGGGGAATAGACTCAGGCC
>JAFGKF010000355.1 GCA_016928695.1 Candidatus Sumerlaeota bacterium
ATGTTGCGCACCGTCGTGGGCAGCACGCGCCACTGCCCCGGCACGACGCCGCGCAGGCGGTAGTTGATGCTGCCGCTCCAGCGGGAGGTCGGATCGAAGTGCACCACGATACGGTCGGGCAAGATCTCGCTGTGGATGAAATTGCCCGAGAGGCTGCCCTCCACCACCTGGGCGCCAAGGGGCAGCGGCTCCTCCGCGACGACGTAGGCGTCGGGCAGGAGATTGTTCCAGCGGTGGAAGCGAGTGTTGACGATGATCTCGCCTCCGCTCTCCACAGCCGTGGCGGGATTGCGGGGCAGATCGACGTTGCCCTGGACCATCGAGCGCCCACGGGGAATGAGGCGCCCGTCGTGACGCCGCTCCGCCTGGAGATAATCGCGATCGACGGAGAACTGCTGAGCGCGGAAATCGACTGCGTCCACGCCCGGCCGGAAGGCCGTGAGCGCCGCGAGATACGCGAACTGGCCATCGCCACGGGTGCGGAGGTCGATGCGCACGTCCTCGGGGTCGAAGGCCCCCTCGTCGAGCGAGATGTGAACGGGCTCGGGCGCGCCGAGCCAGCGGATCGCCTGGACCTCCTCGCCGTCCACGAGGACGTCGATCTCCATGCGCGCCGCCGCGGGGCGTGTCTCGGCGTGATACTCGCCCAGCGCCGCGGCCGTGGCCGCCGCTGCACGGTCGCTGAAGTTGTACGGCTGAGGCAGGCGATCCATGAGGAAGCGAATGCCGCCCTCAACCTGCTCGGTCAGGCCCTGCGTCCTCTGGAGCGCGAGCACGGCCAGCGCCGTCGCCTCGAGGTTGTCGGCGCCACCGTTGATGACCGGAGTGCGCACCTCCCAGCAGATGATGATGGGGTCGTCGGTCGGTGTGAACTGCGAGGAGAGGATCTGCGCCAGCTCACCCGCGATCTCGGGGCGACTCATCGCATCGAACGCGAGCGTGACGAGCGCGAGGCTGCGCACATCCAGCCGGTTGCGCTCGCGGTGCAGCGCGTTGAGCAGGGTGAAATCGCCGTGGCCCGCGATGGCCAGCGCGTGCTGCGCCTCGGCGCGGGAGGCCAGGTCGTCGTTCGAGAGCGAGCGCTGAGCGGTCTGCAGGTGGGCGACGGCGCGATCTCGCGCGGCGGGGTCGACCCACACGCCGTGGCGCTCGGCGCCGATGAGTGCGCGCAGCGCCTGGGCGGTGGCGGGCAGATCGCTGCCGCGCTCACCGATCCAGGCCCAGCCGCCATCACCCCGCTGCGTGCCCAGCAGATGGGCGACCGCCGCCTGGAGCGCCAGGCGCCGCTGCTCGTAGCGGGCATCGCTCTCACGCGAGGTGGTGGACAGATAGTCGAGCATCGCGACGTCGACGAGCGCACGGCTTGCCACCGACGCGGGGCCCGGCGCATGGCGATTCGCCAGCGGCTCGATCAGCGCATCCTCCCAGTCGGGGAAGACGTCGATCGTCAGCTGCGGGCCGACGAGATCCCGCGCGTTCGCGAGCGCGAGGTGAATCGTCTGATCACCGTTGGCGACACCGCCGCGGGCGTCGGCGACGTCCTCGCCCCATGCCTGCACCGGGATCACCTGCTCGAGCGCGTCGGTGAGCTCGCCCGCGTCGGCCTCGACGAGAAGCGAGATGTCGCGCGGGGCGTCGATCGTCATCTCGATCGTCGTCTCCGCGTGCCCGTTGGCGGGCACGCTGAGACGGACCGTGGACTCGGCGACGGTGTGATCCTCGGACTGACTCGCCGTCACGGTCAGCTCGGTCTCGCGCACCTCGTCCGTCAGATTGTGCACGCGGACGGGGAGGAAGAGGTGATCGCCCTCGGTCAGCTGCGCCGGGGCCTGCGTGGACACGTAGAAGTCGCGGCGGGTCGTCACCTCGCCCTCCCCCTCGCCGACGAGCGTGTCGCGCGTCGTGCCGCGTGCGACCATCCGCCAGAGCGTCGTGTTGTCGGGCATCGGGATGGTCACGGTCGCCTCGCCGCGCTCGTCGGTGGTCACCGTGGGGTCGAAGAACGCCAGCTCGGCGAAGTTCCTTCGCGGGATCACCGCGCCGCCGCCTCGCCCCGCGTGGCGCGCGGTGCTCAGGGGGTGTCCATTGCGTGTGCGATAAACGTCACCCGCGCTGATGTTGCCGTCCATGGGGGAATAGAGAGCACCCCACTCATCTCTCGACAGGGCGGCATTGCCCACGATCATATCGGGGACCGGCTCCGAGACGCCCAAGAACACCTCGCTGTCCGCCAGCATCATCTCCTGAGCCATGTCGGCACGACTGCTCAACTCGAACCCGGCCACGCCTCCCGCCATCGTCCCGGGCGCCATCGGCGCTGGGGAGGCCACCGGCACACCGGCCATGATGGTCGATCCCCGCTGGGCGCCAAACTCCTCGATCTCGCGGGCGAGCTGCAACCGGCTCCGCTCGTCGAGCAGCGTCTGGGCGATGGCGTTGGTCACGCCGTCGTACGAGAAGTCGGCGCTCGAGCCGGTCCTCATCGTGTGCCGCCGCTCGGCGCCGTAGAAGAAGTCGGCGATGTCCGCCGTGCTGTCCGGGTAGCGCGCCAGCAGCGCGCGGTCGACCAGCGCCAGCGCGAGGCGGGCGGAGACGGGATTGCCCGCGGGGTCGTGGGCGGTGACGCGAACCTCGATCTCATCGCCGGGCTCGACGATGTCCGCGGTGGGCTCGAGCGACACGATCATCTCGTTCTCCACCTGCAGCGCGTGCTCGGCGGTGTGGAGCTCGGTGCCATCGATCAGCGAGAGCGCCGCGGTGATCGAGGGGCTGTCCTCCGTCGACAGGTCAAAGTCCCAGCTCGACCGCCCGCCGCGCAGCTCGATCACCTCGTGGCGGAGAATCCGCTCGGTCTCCCACGTGGCGAGCGCCAGGCGCGCGTCGCTGCGGTTGACGACGGTCAGCTCCGCGGTCTCACCGACGCGATAGGTGTCGCGGTCGGCCAGAAGGCGCAGCCGCACCTCGTCGTCCTCGTCGGAGATCGTCACGGTCGCCCGTGCGGTCCACGGGCGGCCATCGGCGTCCGTGCCCTCGACGCGGAGGCGATGGAGTCCTCCCTCGGCGATGGCGACCTGGACGCGTCCCTCGCCGGTCTCCTCATCCGTCCGGACGTCGTGCGTCGAGACCTCGGCCTCGCCGCCCTCGTCGGTCACGCGCACCACGGTCACCGTCCCCGTGGCGCCGACCTCGTCGCCGTTGATGTCCTCGGTGGCGACCGAGATCTCGAAGGGCTCCTCGGCCAGATAGATGGGCCGGACGGTCGAGACCCGCGCGGTGATGCTCGTCTCGCAGAGGAAGACCATCTCCGTCGCCATCAGGTTCTCGGCGGGGTACCAGACCTGCAGCGGGTGCGCGCCCTCGCCCGCGATCTCGTCGGTCTCGAGTGAGATCTCGAACTCACCGCGGTCGTCGGTCGTCCCCTCGTGGCGGATGTCGCCGGGCAGCTGGTACTCGATGTGGGCCTCGCGCAGCGGCTCGCCCGTGTAGCGGCGGAGCGTCACCGTCGCCTCCACCGGCTCACCCCGCACGACGGAGCGGCGCGCGAGATCGACGAGCAGCTGGGTCTGGTCGACCTGGTAGCGGTCCACCTGGAAGGTGCCGTGGAAGCTCGGGCCCTCGTCCTGCCACACGGTGACGGTGCACCGCCCCGTCGCCGTCGACGGCGGCAACGGGCAGGCCAGCGCGAAGGCCCCGAAGTCGTCGAGTGTCACCGTGTCAGTGAACATCGCCTGGCCGCGGGCATCGGCGACGGAGACCTGCCACTCCTCACCCTCGGCGAAGACGTAGCGGCCCTCCTCCACGACGCGGATCACGCCCGCGACGCGGGCCACCTGCCCCGGCTGATAGACGGGCTTCGCGCTCCACACGAAGCCACGGGGCTGGCGCCCCTCGACGTGCTCGGAGGCTCGCAGGTCGAGCTCGGAGCAGGCCACCGAGTCGCCGTCGGTGACGAGCACGCGCAGCGAGGTGAGGTCGCGCAGCTCCTCGTCGTCCTCGAAGAGGACGGTGCCGTCCGCCTCGGTCGTCAGCTCGGCGAAGATCTCCTCGCCGTCGCTGAGCAGCACACGCACGCCCGGCGCGGCCTCGGCCTCCCCCCAGCGCTCGGCGAAGACGAGCACCTGGTTGCGCGAGGCCTTCGCGATCAGCGCGAGGTCGGTGACGAGCACGAGCGACGTCGCCTCCAGGTCCTCGGTCGCGAGGCGGATGGCCCACGCGCCCGGGCCGCTCAGCGGCAGCTCGATGTCCCGCTCGTAGACGCGGAATTCCTCATAGTCCTCGACGGTGTCCTCCCACGTCTCGTCGGGGTCGATCAGCGCGATGTCGAGATCGGCCACCCCCGCCAGCGAGTGCTTGGCGCGGAAGTAGGTCTCCAGGTCGATCGCGTAGGCGGCGCACTCGATCGTCTCGATGTTGCGCGTCACCAGGTGAAGGGTCGGGGTCTCGCCCGGCAGGAAGGCCTGCTCCGTCTCGATCGTCAGCTCGGGATTCTCCATCAGCGTCAGCGCGCTCTGCGCCGCGCCCACCCCCTGCTCGCGCGCCTCGCGGTAGAGCTCGCGTGCGCGCTCGATGTCGCCCAGCTCGCGCTCGGCGATCTCCGCGCTGCGCATCAGCGCCCGGCGCGCCGGCTCGGTGCGGGGGAACTTGTCGGCCAGGTCCTCCCAGATCGCCAGCGCCTCCTCCCAGTTCTCCTGCTCCTCCTGGATCTGGCCGAGCCGGAGGAGCGCCTCCGCCTGGCGGGGGTCGAGCGGATAGGCCTCGACGAAGGCCTCGAGCCGCCGTGTGGCGTCGTCCCACTCCTCCTCGGCGATCAGATGCTCCGCCTCGGCGAAGTCGAGATCGACCAGGCGCCTCTGCATCTCCGTCCAGCGGGGATTGGTCGGGTGGCTGCGCAGGAAGCCGTTCCAGGCAGCGCGGGCGCTGTCATACTCCTGCGCCGAGGCGTGGAGCTCCCCGAGCAGGATGCGCGCGTCGGGGGCCAGCTCCCCGTCGTCGTGGTCGCGCAGAAAGCGCTCCACAGCGGCCACCGCCTCGGCGGTGCGGCCGCGGTGCTGATAGGCATGGGCGATGTCGAGCGCGGCCTGCTCCGCCTTCTCATGGTCGGGGTGATGGGCGATGAAAGCCCCATACGCATCGACGGCCAGCCGCAGCATCACGTCGTCCGCGGGGCGCGTGCCACCGAAGGTCTCCGGCAGGAGGCGCTCGGCCTCGGCGACCTCCTCGGCATCGGGGTGATCGGCCAGGAGCCGCCGGAGATGATGGCGCGCCTCCGGGAGCTGATTCAGCCTCAGCTCGGCGCGGCCCAGCTCGAAGAGCACCGTGGGGTGCATCGGTGTGTCCTCGGTCTCCTCGAGCAGCTCGCGGTAGATCCTCGCCGCCTCGTTCCAGCGCTCGAGCTCGACCCAGCACTGACCCACGCGGTGGCGGAGCGCGCGGCTCTGCTCCTCGCCGAGCCCAAGCTCGAGGGCCTGCTCATAGTAGAAGCGCGCCTGATCGTAGTTGGGCTCCTCGTCCTCGTCCTCCGGCTCGAAGAGCGCGTCGGCGTGCTCGATGTAGATCTGCGCCAGCTCGTCCTTGCGGGCGGGGCTCAGCAGGTGAACCACTTGGTCGTGGATCAGCGCCTCCGCCTCCGAGAACTCGCCCAGCGAGGCGTGGGCATCGGCCGCCAGGAAGTGCGCCTTCGCCCACTGGGGGGCATCGGGCCCGAGCGCGATCAGCTCCTGGCAGACCTCGATGGCGCGGCGCGGCTCATCGCTGAGCAGAAGCACGCGCGCCAATCGGAGCCTGAGCGCAGGGGCGTCCTCGGGCTCCCCCCGCAGGGCATCCTCGATCAGGCTCGCCGCGCGGCCATACTCTTGGTCGACGATGAGCGAGTTGATCTGCACCTCGAGCGGTGGTGGATCATCGCTCCAGGTCGCTGAGGTGAAAAGACTGGCGAGGAGCATCGCCGCCATGGCGATGCGGACGAGTCGAGTCAACATGGTCACACTCCTGACGCTGCTCGGGGCTATACCACCCCTTGATGCCTTTGACCTGCGCCGGGTTGCCCGGGTTCCCCCATTTTTCACGCGGCGCGGATGCGGATGCGGATGCAAGGGAGACCCTGCCGCGGGTCTGGCTGTTTGGTCCCTGTCCTGTCCAGGGTCAGAGACGCGCGCTCTCGACGACATGTCAACTCATGAACGTGTTGACAGCTGTCGATGTGATCTGCACGGTGTTTCGTTTGGGAAAAGGGAGCCATCTCAAGAGACACCAGACGACCATGCGATCGCTGAATCTCATCGCGCCCCTGGTGCTCGTCGCCGCGTCGCTCGGCGCCGCGACCGCGAGCCCCGAGGCCATCACGCTGCACCGCTTCGAGTACATCGACGAGAACGGGCAGTACACCGACGCCTCCCACGATCAGAGCATCTGGACCACGAGCCCGCCGCAGCACGCGGCACTGCGCGTGCAGGCGGTCCAGGGCTCCGCCGAGCTGCCTGAACCCCAGCCGGGGCACGTGGCCCGCCGCCCTGGGCAGCCGGGGGTGCGCCTCTTTGTGGAGTCCGATCCCCCCGGCCTGACCTTCCACCCGGGCGAGCAGAACTCCGATTGGCTCACGAACGGCGACGGTCTCTTCGAGCTGATCGTCCCTGTCCCCAGCCATGCGGGAGATTACCGCTTCATCTTCCGCACGGTGGACCCCAGCGTCCACACGCTGGTGCTCTCGATCTCCGTGAAGTCGCCCAACTGGCTTCTGTGGCTGTTGCTGGGGATGCTCGGGGGTCTGGCCCTCTTCCTCCACGGCATGCAGCTCGGCAGCGATGGGCTCCAGGAGGCGGCGGGATCGCGGTTCCGCGAGACGCTCCACACCCTGACCGGACGCCCCATCCGGGGCGTGATGGTCGGAACCGTCGCGACGATCTTCACCCAGTCCTCGAGCGCCACCACGGTGATGCTCGTCGGCTTTGTCCGGGCGGGGCTGATGAACCTGCGCCAGACATTCGGTCCCATCTTCGGGGCGGCGATCGGCACGACACTGACCGTTCAGCTCCTGTCGTTCAAGATCCAGGCCTACTCGCTGCCGCTGATGGCTGTCGGTTTCCTGCTGATGTTCTTCGCCCGGCGCTCGCCCCGCACGGTGGCCGTGGGCAAGATCATCTTCGGCTTCGGCATGATCTTCTTCGGCATGGCCGTGATGGGCGAGGTGATCGAGCCGCTCAAGAGCAGCCCCGCTTTCCGAGAGCTGATCGCGCGGCTGACGAGCCGCCCCACATGGTGCCTGATCGTCGTGACGCTCTTCACCGCCCTGATCCAGAGCTCGGGTGCCACCATCGGCATCGCCCTGACCCTGGCCAACCAGGGGCTGATCGATCTCCACCAGTCGCTCCCGATCATCTTTGGCGCCAACATCGGCACCTGCGTCACCGCCATCCTCGCATCGGTCGGGGGCACCGTCGAGGCCCGCCGCGTCGCCTTCGCCCACCTGGTCTACAAGGTCGCCTCCGTCGCCCTCTTCTTCTTCTGGTTCATGCCCGACGTGCTGGCGTGGATGGCCACCCAGGTCTCTGGCCTGATGGCCGCCCTGCTGCCCAGCGTCCCCTTCCTGGCGGACACGACGGCGCGCCGCATGGCCAACGCCGACACGATCATGTGTGTGGGCTCAGCCATCCTGGCCGTGCTCTTCTTCCAGACACCCCTGGAGAAGATCGTCACCTGGCTGATCCCCAGCGCCCCTGGGGGCGAGAAGGGCGAGGGCCGCGCGAAGTACCTCGATCTCGCACTGCTCGAGAGCCCAAGCCTCGCGATCGGATCGGCGGTCCGCGAGATCTCGCGCATGGGCCGCCTCACCGAGGAGATGATCATCCGCTCGCACGAGGCCTTCGAGCAGCGCGACGTGGAGACCCTCAGCTGGCTGAAGCGGCGCGACGACAAGGTCGACCGCGCCTTCCACCGCATCAACACCTTCCTGACGAGGCTGACGGCCCAGAACCCGGGCAAGGAGGTGACCGAGCGCGCAATCAGCCTCCTCTATGTGATCAACGACCTCGAGAGCGTCGGCGACCTCGTCGACAAGATCCTCGTCCCCATTGTTCACAAGATGATCGACCAGGACCTCCACCTCTCCGAGGCGGGGATGGGCGAGATCCGCAACCTCCACGCCCAGGTGCGCGACAGCATGGCCAAGTCGATGGTGGCGCTGACCACCCCCGGCGAGGAGGAGCTGCTCGACGACGTGATCACACGCCAGGAGGAGATGAACGTCATGGGGCGCCGCCTGCACCTGAACCACCTGCGCCGCCTGCAGGAGGGGCTGAAGGAGTCGATCGAGTCGACCTCGGTCCATCTCGACCTGGTCAACTACCTCTTGCGCATGCACTACCACATCTACAGCATCGCCTGGACCGTCGCCCACGGGGTCTCCGAGCACGGGGAGACCCCCTGAGCCCAGAGCATCTCCGCGCGCACCCGGCGACCCCGCCTCCACCGGATCGCGCGAGCCGACCCCATGTCGACCGAGGACACCCACGAGCGCGAACGCCATCTGATGGTCGAGCATCAGATCCGCAGGCGCGGCATCTCCGACGAGCGCGTTCTCGAGGCGATGGCCGAGGTGCCGAGACACCTCTTCGTCAACCCCGAGGATCAGGGCAAGGCGCACGGCGACCACCCCCTGCCAATCGGCTTCCACCAGACCATCAGCCAGCCCTACATCGTGGCGCTGATGCTCGAGGCGATGGAGCTGCGAGGGGGTGAGACCGTCCTCGAGATCGGGACGGGCAGTGGCTATCAGACCGCGCTGCTCGCCCGCCTCGCCGCGCAGGTCGTCACCGTCGAGCGCATCGCCGAGCTCGCCGTCCAGGCCGAGAGGATCCTCGCCTCCCTCGGCGTCGAGAACGTCCAGGTCCGCATCGGCGATGGGACCCTCGGCTGCCCCGACCGGGCCCCGTACGAGGCCATCGTGGTCACCGCGGCGGGGCCCGAGGTCTCCGAGGCCCTCCGCGCCCAGCTCGCCCCCGGCGGGCGGCTGGTCATGCCCATCGGCGGCCGCGACGAGCAGATGCTCGTGCTGGTGAGGCGGCGCGGGGAGCGCTTCCGCACCCGCAATCTGTGCGCCTGCCGCTTCGTTCCCCTGATCGGTGAGCAGGGATTTTCCCGTTGAATCCCACCCCGGTCTCCCCTAGACCCATCCGGCCTCAGGCCACCGCCCCCTGGAGATGAGATGAGCGAAGAGCCCCAGCCCCGCCCGGACAGTGAACTCCCCGACCCCGGCATCGCCCGGACGGTGATCGGCGGAGGCCTGATGGGCATCGCCAACATCATCCCCGGCGTCTCGGGTGGGACGATGATGCTGGCGACGGGGCTGTACGAACACTTCGTCGAGGGCGTGGCCGACATCACGCGGCTGCGCTGGAACCCGCGCTCCTGGAGATTCATCGCCATCGTCGCCGTCGCGGCCGTCATCGCTATCGGTGCGGGCGTCTATCCGATCAAGTGGGGCCTCGATCACTGCCACCACCTGATGTTCGCCCTCTTCATCGGCCTGACGCTGGGTGGCGTGCCGCTCCTCTGGTGCGAGATGCGCCCCCTTCGCCCCAGCGCCGCGGTGTCGACCGCCGTGGGCATCGCGGTGATGGTCATCATCGCCTTCGCGCTGGGCCAGACGCGCCTCCCGGTCAACTGGCTGACCTACTTCATCGCGGGATTCATCGCCTCGGCGGCGATGGTTCTGCCGGGCATCAGCGGCTCCTATCTCCTCCTGATCTTTGGCCTTTACACGCCCCTGACGGGCGACATCAAGGCGTTCATCGGCCACCTCAAGGACGTCGACATGGCCGCCGCCTTCCATGTCGGTCTGACGGCCATCCTGCCCATCGGCGCGGGCATCGTCCTCGGGATCGCCGGCCTGACCAACTTCCTCAAGATGCTGCTGCAGCGCTTCCACCAGCCGACCCTCGGCATGCTGCTGGGGCTCCTGCTGGGATCGGTGGTGGGGCTCTATCCCTTCCGAGACCTGTGGGAGAAGGGGGAGCTGATCGCCTCAGCCCCCCCTCTCTCACCCCTCAACATCACCCTCGTTCTCGGGGCCCTCGTCCTCGGATTCGCCGCCACCTTCGCCGTCTCGAAGACGGGGGACCGAAGGTGACCGGCCGATTTTTCCGGGGCAGTTGACACGCCCCCCCGAGGGGAGTACTGCTCGCGGACTCATTGCCGCGCGAGGTCAAGACCGTGTCTCTTCCCTCATCTCGCCATCGCCTCATCCCGATCGCCGCCCTGGCGCTGATCGCCCTGCCCGCCGTCGCCCAGTTTGGCCCGTCCACAGTTGAGGTGGCCGACGTCCGCGAGGAGATGCTCGGCGCCACGGTCTACCTGACCGGCGACCTCCAGACGGCCCGGCAAGCGGTGATCGGCGCGGAGGTCCAGGGACGCGTGGCCGAGCGGCTGATCGACGAGGGCTCGGCGGTCGAGGCCGGAGACCCTCTGATCCGGCTCGACGCACGGCTTTTCGAGCTCGAGGTGGCACGAGACGAGGCCCGGCTGGCGGGGGCGCAGGCCGAGCTCAACCGCCAGCGCATCGACTACGAGAGCCAGCGAGCCCTCCAGGAGGAGGGAGTGATCGGCGAGACGGAGTTCGCCGAGGTCGTGGGCGCCTATCATCTGGCCGAGGCCCAGGTGGCCGAGGCGGAGGCCGAGCTGGGGCTGAGCCGCGAGCGCCTGGAGCGGGCGACCATCACCGCTCCCTTCGCCGGCGTCATCGCTGGCATCCACACCGAGGTGGGCCAGTGGCTCAGGGAGGGAGGAGACGTCGCCGAGCTCCTTGCGACCGATGAGCTCGAGGTCGTCGTCGATGTGCCGGAGACCGCGGTGCCCCGTCTCCGCCTGGGGATGCGCGGGGTGATCATGGCCGATGCGCTCCCAGGCCAGACCTTCGAGGGTGAGCTGATTGCGATCGAGCCCGCCGCCGACCTGATGAACCGCACCTATCCCATCCACATCCGTGTGAACAATCCGCCCCCCGAGCTCCTGCCAGGCATGTTCATCCGGGTGGCGGTCGAGACCAATGACCCCGCTCCGACGCTGCTGATGTCCGCCGATGCCCTGGTCGACCGGGGCCGCGGACCCGAGGTCTGGGTCGTCGCGGAGGGGCTCGAGGGCCTCACGGCCAATCCCCGCCGCATCGACATCGGCAGGCGGCGCGGTGCGGACATCGAGGTGCTGCGTGGCCTCGAGGAGGGGGAGCGGGTCGTCGTCGCCGGGACGGAGTTTCTCATCCCCGGCGGACCGGTGATGATCGCCGGTGAGGGTGGCCCCCCCATGGGACCGCCCGATGCCGCCGCCACCTCGGGCGAGTCCCCGGAGTGATTGCCCAGTGTTTCTCGTCCAGGCCTCGCTCCACAACAAGACAGCGGTCGTCGTCGTGTGCCTGCTCGTTCTTCTGTTCGGATTCATCGCGATCCAGCGCATCCCCATTCAGCTGACACCGACCGTCGAGGTCCCCCAGGTCACGATCCAGACGCTCTACCCCGGCGCCGCGCCGCAGGAGGTGGAGCAGCAGCTGACCATCCCGATGGAGGAGCAGCTCAACGCCGTCGAGAACATGCGGCGCCTGACGTCGACCTCCTCGGAGAACATCTCGAACATCACCCTGGAGTTCGACTGGGGGGTCAACACCGAGCTCGCCGTCACCGACATCCGCGACCGCCTCGATCTGGTCCGCGACCTGCCCAACGACGTCGAGCGCTCGCAGATCTCCACCGGCGGGGGATCGCGCGGCAGCATCGTGATGTGGTGCGTCGGGCGCGAGCACTCCGACGACATGGAGATCAACGACCTCAAACAGATCTCCGACGACTACATCGTCCCCCGCCTGCGCCGCGTCGAGGGCGTGGCCGAGGTGCTCAACTTCGGCGGGCAGGAGCGCGAGATCCAGGTGATCCTCGACCTCGAGGCGCTGCGCGCGCGCGGTCTGACGATCGGGGAGGTGCGCGACGCGATCCGCCGCGAGAACCGCAACGTGCGCGGCGGCAACCTCGAGACGGGCCGCACGAGGTTCCTCGTCCGCACCGTCGGGCAGTTCGACTCGGTCGAGGAGCTGGCCAACATGCGCATCACCCGCCCCAACGAGGGCGAGGTGCGGCTGCGCGACGTGGCGCTCGTGCTCGACTCCTTCGAGGAGAAGACCTTCGAGGTCCGCTTCAACACCGAGCCCGCGATCGCCTTCGGCCTCGTGCGCAAGACGGGCGCGAACTCCATCGAGGTCGTCCGCGGCGTGCGCGCGGCGCTCGAGGAGATCAACGCCCAGCTCGCCCCGCGGGGCATCTCCCTCGAGGTGGCCTACGACGAGACCGAGTACATCTGGGACTCGATCTGGATGGTGCTGATCAACATGGCCATCGGCGCCTCACTGGCCACGGTGATGCTCCTGATCTTCCTGCGGAGCATCACCTCGACGATGATCATCGCCTCGGTCATCCCCGTCGCCCTGGTCTGCTCCATCATCATGCTCTGGGCCACGGGGCGCACAGTCAACATCGTCTCGCTCGCCGGGCTCGCCTTCGCCTCGGGCATGGTCGTCGACAACTCGATTGTCGTCCTCGAGAACATCTTCCGCCTGAGGCAGAGGGGGCTCAGCGGCGAGGTGGCCGCCGACCACGGCGCGAAGGAGGTCTGGGGTGCCATCTTCGCCTCCACCATGACCACCATCGCCGTCTTCGCCCCCATCGTCCTCATCCAGGAGGAGGCGGGGCAGCTCTTCGCCGACATCGCACTCGCCATCGCCTTCGCCGTCGGCGCCTCGCTGCTGCTCGCGCTCTACGTCATCCCCGCCGCCAGCGCGAAGTTCCTGCGCATCGGGGGCGAGGGGGGGAGATTCAGCCTTCACTTTGTCGGCGTCGGGTTCGCGCGCGGCTACCAGTCGCTGCTCAGGCTCATCCTGAGATCACGGTCCCTCTCCCTGGCGATCATCCTCGCCATGGTGGCGCTCTTCGTCTTCTCGCTCAGGATCATCCCCTCGGCGGACTATCTCCCCCAGGGCAACCAGAATCTCTTCTTCACGATCATGATCATGCCGCCCGGCCAGACGCTCGAGGAGACCACGCGGCTGATGGAGCAGGTCGAGCGGCGTTTCCACAGTCACCCGGCGACGGCGCGGATGTTCGCCGTCTCCCGGCTGGGCGACCCGATCATGGGTGTCGTGATCAGAGACGAGTTCAGCGACCGCGCGAACATGCAGCGGATCCACCAGGAGCTGATGGGATCGGCCCAGGGGCTCCCGGGCGTCTTCTGTGTCGTCGCGCAGGCGGGGCTCTTCCAGCGAGGCCTGGGCGGGGGCAAGGTCGTGACGCTCGACATCACCGGACCCGACCTCGATCAGATCGTCCGCATCAGCCAGGACATCCAGCGCGCGGCCATGCAGATCGAGGGCGTCCAGAGCGTGCGCTCCTCCTTCAAGGCGGGCAACCCGGAGCTGCAGGTCGAGATCGACGCGGCCCGCGCCGCGGAGCTGGGGCTGACCGTCGCCGACGTCGCCGCGGTCGTCGAGACCGCCGTC